>CAMOJP010000081.1 GCA_946617165.1 uncultured Bacteroidales bacterium | reverse complement strand
GCATGTGTAGGTGTATGTGTATATATACCTCTAGAAAACTTCTTGTCCTTTGTCCGCTTTGTCCGCCATTTCTTGTGCTCTAATCTTCTGTGCCAACGCCAATGCCGTCGAGCTATTTACCTGATTTTCAATAACTAAGAAGCCTCGCGGTCCGGAGCCCCTCAGCCTTTTCGACATATATCCTTGTTGTGCCATCACTCTGCCCAACGCACGCAAATCCATCGGGTGTTTGATGTTCCCGTGGTACACCAACTGTGCCGAAATCTCCGCCGTCGTACGAAAAACCGCCGATTCGTTGCTTGATGGCACTGCCGTGTAATAGATGGGTAACAGCTGTTCCTCACTCGTCTCACGACGGAAAGACTCCGTATGCGTCTCCAGAGCACGTATATCATCCGTGTCAAACCAGTAATTGAACCCGTTCTGAACCAGCCATGCACAAAAAAAAAGTGCAGAAAGTTGATTTTTCTGCACTTTTATAGACCGTGAGCGGAGCCCGCCGATAGGGTATAGAGGGATTATGGATTACCCGTCGTTAGCCCGTCTATACTCTATCAAAAGGTATTAATGTACAATTTCGATATTCGCACGGCGGTTAAGTGCGCGGTTAGCGCGGGTGTCGTTCGGAGCGACAGGTTCTGTGTCACCCTTGCTCTTGCAGGTGATTTGGTCGGCGGACACGCCCTTCTCAACCATGTAGTCACGCAGAGACTCGGCACGTCTGAGACCGAAGAATTCCAAGTTCTGTCTTGGGTCGCCGTAGTTATCGGTATGACCGGTGATGACGATCTTGACAGACTTGTTAGCAATCATGCGCTCGCATAACTCGTCCACCACTTTCTTCTCATCTTCAGGGATGCTGAGTTTGGCTTTCTCGACATCGAAGTGCACGGAGAATGCCTCTACGCTACGTAGGAATTCGGCTTCTTTGCGCGCCTCTTCTTCGGCAGCGGCTTTCTCGGCAGCGGCGATACTGTCTTGGCGTGCCTGTTCAGCAGCGACGATACTGTCTTGGCGAGCTTTTTCAGCGGCTGCAGCAGCTTGTGCCGCCTCGACAGCAGCAATGCTATCCTGGCGTGCCTGCTCGGCAGCGAGACGCTGTTGCTCTTCCAATTCCTGTTGTTTGGCTTTCGCCTTGGCACCATTCTTATCGCTCCAACCCAAGTCAATAGCTATCTTCGCGCCAAAGCGCAGGAGGTTGGCTTTTGCAGTCTCGTTGGAGTCGAACGTACCGCGGTAGTCGATCTTCGAAGGATCGGTAGCGTTAATCATTATCATCTCTTCCGTTTTCGCCTCAGCAAGGAGGTTGGTGAAGCCGTATCCGATATAGATACCGCAGTAGATGCCCCAGTTATCATTAAGGGCGATGCGTGCTCCGAGGTCACCGATAACGGATGCGCCTGCTTTAGCGCGGTTATTGAACTTGGCGCCTTGTGCATTATCATAGGTGCTGAATCCGTGTTCCGGCATATCGCTTATCACGTAAGAACCCAATTCAGGGAATACGCCGGTGGTGCTATATGTACCACCTTTAGCTACATACTTACCATGCAGCGGCAGGTCGAGAGAGAGTCCTACACCTCCGATGAGTGCTACGCGGTCATTAAATGCCTTACGGAAGAGCACTTCAACGGGTATAGACAACACGCCTATATTCTGACGTTCAACGAAATCGCTGAAGCCTGTAGTGAGGTTATATGGTGTATTCGGGTTAGAGGGGTGTTTAAGTCCTGTAGTCACTTCGCTCCAGTTATAGGTAGCGTAGGCATTCGCCCAAGTGTATTGCAGTCCCACACCGAGACCGACTGTTCTGTTGAAGAAACGTCCGTAGAACAGTCCGGCGTCAAAACCGGCACCGACAGCTTGCTGTCCGTTAGCGGATTTGTAGAGCATGGTATTGAGTCCACCGCCGAAGTTTACACCAATATAGTTATCATGTGCGCTTTGCTGTGCACTGACCGAAATGGCCAGTGCTGCAGCAGCGAGGATTGAAAATATTCGTTTGGTTTTCATAATAATATGGATTATGGACCGTTCGCTTTGCTCACTAAAGGAATAAGGAGTAAGGACTTGAATGTGTCGTCTTTGAGAAACGTTGCATCAGTCGAATCCGTTTGGTCTTTATTCCTTATTCCTGATTCCTTTAGCGAAGCGGTCTATTTTATTTTTTCATTACCTTGACTACGATTCCGTCAACGGAAATCATGTAGTTACCTTGGATATAACCAGTCATATCAACTGTGGTAGTATTGCCCTCGAAGGTGGTGTTCAGCATTTCAACACCCATGAGGTTGACAATACGCAAGTTGTGGTTCCAATCGTCGGAGTTGTCGATAGCAACAACTGTTGAGTTGACAACCGGGTTCGGGTAAGCTCTTACTTGAGCAGTTTTCTTCTTGCTTGCTCCGTAGAGAGTTTCCATGTCGGCTTGTCCACAGGTGAATGTCGGTTCTCCGTTCCACTTAGCCCTAACGAAGTATTCGCCGGTGAGTTTAGCTCCGTCAGCCGGACGGTAGTAATGAC
>CAMOJP010000080.1 GCA_946617165.1 uncultured Bacteroidales bacterium | reverse complement strand
AACTTGGCGGATACTATTTTACAGTTCTTGTACTACATCTTGTTATGAATAGACAATCTTTCAAAGATCACTGTTTTTGCTTAAGCTCTTTAGGTGTAACCCCGTTTTTGAGCGAAAGCGGATGCAAAGGTAGTACAAATTTTTGATATGACCAAATATTTCTGCAAAAAAATGCACTAAAAAATGCACTTTCTTTGTAACATGTTGATTTTCAATATATCTTATTTTTGTCCAATTTTGGCTAATAAATGTTCTAATGGCTTAAATTGGTCCAAACGGGCATTTTAGGGGTGTTCCGGGGAGTTCTTATAGTATAATAATAAGGTACGCGTGTGCGCGTACGTGTATATAAATAAATTGCGTGCCGGTCTTGCGTATGTGCAATTTTTTTTGTACCTTTGCACCGAATTTGTACAACTGAACGTGTAAGAAATGGCAAAACAAGCGAATATCATTATCCCGAAGGGGTGCAAGAAAGTGCTGCTTCATGCGTGCTGCGCGCCGTGCTCGAGTGCGATTGTGGAATGGTTGCTGGCACATGAGATAGAGCCGGTGATCTATTATTACAATCCGAATATATATCCACAGGAGGAATATGAGATACGCAAAAACGAGAGCAAACGTCATGCCGAGAGTCTCGGGGTGAAATGGATTGACGAGGGAGCTTATGAGCGGGCGCATGCGGCATGGCGGTGCGCCGTGACGGGATTAGAGAACGAGCCGGAACGGGGTAAACGGTGCGAGGCGTGTTTCTACCATCGCTTGCAAGCAACAGCCCGTAAGGCAGAGGAGTTGGGAATCGGTTTTTTCGCCACCACCCTCGCCTCTTCGCGATGGAAGAACCTTGAGCAAATCAATGCCGCAGGGCTAAAAGCCTCGGAGGATGTACAAGGGACAAGGGACAATGTACAAGGGACAAAGGACAATGTACAAGGGACAAAGGACAATGTACAAGGGACAAAGGTGCAGTTCTGGGCGCAGAACTGGCGGAAAGATGGTCTGCAAGAAAGGCGGAACCAGTTGCTAAAGGAATATCAGTTTTACAATCAGCGGTATTGCGGGTGCGAGTTCTCCCTGCCCCGTGAGGAGCGGTAATAAACAGAAGCAGCAAAAGAAGGAAGCAAAGAAGAAGGGCAACAACACACCCCCGCAGAGCGAATCTGCGGGGGTGTGTTGCTTTGGAATTTCAGATTCTTGCTACGGGAGCAAGAAGAGGTCAGGATTTTAGAACTTCGGTGCGCGGGCTTTTTCCTGTTCTAAACCGCTGCTACTAATATTAAGAGTAGCTTCCTCACCCCCGCTGACGCATAAAGCACTTACTACACCGAGAGGCATTGCCTCTGTCATGGGAATCATATAATTATTTTTCATAAAGCTATTTACTATTTAGTCATTTACCATTTATTCGGTCACTTAACCATTTGACCTTGTGCGTTGTATTTCACACCGTTCTTGATAATGAACAGTTGTCCGTTCTCGATGCGTTTCTCTGATTCGCCAATCTTGGCGGATACATTCTCCACGGCTGTCGGCATCTTCGGTGCGATGACCAAACGTGCAGGAGCATGACGAGTAACGTCTTCTGAAGCATTATTCACCACAAAGTACGCACGGAAACCCTTCATGGAAGTGACGTCATCGGCTATAGGATAATAAAGTTCGTTACCCGAACCGACAAAGAGGTAATCTGTTGAATTTGTTGCATTCGGCAGTGTGGAACGGCCGATGGTACCTACGAATTTCACGTTACCGGCTGTTACGGTGCTACCCGTGCTGGCGGTAACGGTCACGTCGTTAAAGGTCATGGAAGTGATGTCGCTACCGCTTGTCCATTTGATGAGATACGGTTTTCCGGCTTCAATCGTCGATTCCTCTGTAATGGAGAGGTCGAGTCTTTCTCCTTCGTAATAAGCATCAGAGAGACTATACAACTGGCAACCTGCCAACGGGCTTGCCGCCAGTTCCGATGCGTTCAGGCTGAACGGCAGACAGAGGGTGTTGAAGAAACCGTCCTTGTAAAGCGTGCGGTTGATGGTGAGGTCGGTGGTGCCTGCGCCAATGAGATCCGCCATAGCCGTCTCGATACCGTCCACGTTATCGCTGGTCTCGGGAGTAGAAGGAGTAGGATCGGTTAATTCTCCTAATCCGGTTTTGATATCAGTATCGAAGAAGATATAGAAGTCATCACCGTAAGTATGCTCCTTGTCGGTCAGATAACAGCCATAGTCACCAGATGCAGAAATGAACAAAGTAGCATGTTCTTTAGCATTGGTCTCGTTGGCATACGCCACGACTACACCATAACATGCAGGCTCAAATGCATTTGTGGTAGGATTCTTTTGATATAAACGGAATACAGGGAAAGTGCTTTTATCTTCATCTGAGTAATACGAGTCGCTATACTCAACTATATTATCCGCTTGCGTTTGGACTCCATATGTGTCATTACTCGGATTGTAGTAGTCCACAAACTCTAATTTCCATGGTCCATCCGGCTCATTGCCAATTTCATCTGGTTCTCCTATACCTTTATAGCCAACAAAAGGATTTTGAAACCCGTCCAGATGGCAGGAGGATTCTACTGTAGGATAAGCGGGGCTTCTCGAGCAATCATAGCAGTATCTAAACTGCGTAGGGATGGCCCACATGGTTGCGGAGCATAGCAGCACCGCCAACAGAGAAAAGAGTTTTAGTTTTCTCATTGTTTTGTTGTTTTTGAGTTGTTAATAATGTTAATTTGGTTATATGTTATTAACCGGATATTCCGGAAATTCCAGACCGCTGCGCTATTCCGGGAGACTTGACTGATGCGCTGTTCCTGGGAGGCTTGACTGATGCGCTGT
>CAMOJP010000079.1 GCA_946617165.1 uncultured Bacteroidales bacterium | reverse complement strand
TAAGCTGTGATATTCGCCGTACCGATGGATTTCGCTAACAGAGCCGTATCGGCAACCACCTCTATCACCTCGGAGTTATCGGAAGTAAATGTAATACGCTCGCCGTTGGTTGCAGTAGCCACTACAGGTATAACGTCTTCGTTCGGATACTGCTCACCGATGTTCATTGCAAAACCGGTAGCTGCCAAATCGCTATTCCACGTAATAGTCTGCGGACGTTTGGTGGTAGTAGCTTTGACATGAATCGTCTTGGTCTGTGTGCCATTGGTGATAGTGATATCTCCCTCCTGTACACCATCCTCATTGGTATGAGTGTAACTGATGGTCAGAATCTGCGTACCGGCAGCCTCAAAATTACCAAACTGTGCAGGAGTAACCGTGAAACGAGGGTTGCTGCAGCTGGCAGTCATAGGCGCAATATTACACCAATTGATGATAGAGGTCTTGCTTACCTCGCCCGAGTTGATAACTGCTGATCCGAAATCAATGCTTTTCGGATCCGGATCTTCTACATACTTGAGTTCCGAGACATGAATATTGGTGTATGAGTTCGAGAAGTTACATGAGTGGTGGAAACGGATGTAGCGTGTGGTATTCTTCAATTGAATTTCACCCGACGAACGGGTATCTTTGTTGGTTGCGTCATCATCTGTCCAGATAGTTTCCCAGGTATTACCATCTGCACTCTGCTCTACATACAACATATGTATATTGTCGTGGCCTTTTTTTGAATCTTCAACAGATTGCAAAAAGAACTTCGCCACATCGCTTAAGCCATCAAAATTTAGCGTAGGATTACCAATATTAGATTCAGCAACATATATATATGCATAGTTGAACGACAATTTATCCGGGATTCCCTCAAAGTGCATGGTCTCATATTTGTGTGTCCAATCCGTAGCACTACCACTACCTATCGTATAGGCACGATCGGAGATAGTAAGGTGACCCGCATATGCTTCTACCTTCACCGTGAAATCTACCGACTTAGCCTGATAGGTATCCGTTTCTGCCAAAGTAGCACGATACTTAGCTGTACCGATACCACCCGTGGTCATAACACCATCTATGTAAGACACAATTTGAGCACCGCTAATATTAGTTACCACTACTTCTGCGTCCGACTCTTTCTCAAAACTGACATTTACTGTTTCACCTCTAAGAATGGTCAGATTTGTGGCAGGCTCATCGTTCATGATAACGGTAAGTGTTGGTGTTTTCTTGCTAACCGAAATGGTGTATTGTGCGTCTTTTGCTGCAATGCTATTGGTCTGCGGCTGCGAGATGCTGAGTGTAGTTGTACCCTGAGCCATAGCCGTGATAAGGCCGCTATTGGCATCGTATGACACAATGCCTTCCGGCTCAAATGTGATAGATTGACCATCTACATGGTTAAGAGAAAGAGTAGCAGTCTGCCCCAACTCTAAATTGGTTGCTGTGAGCGAGAACTCCGGCTCATAGCGTGTAACATTGAACGTATAAGTTTGGGTAGCTGCAAAGAAATCTTCATTATCTGCTTGGCTAACAGTAATAGATGTATTACCCTCATGCAGAGCTGTAAAGACAAGCGCATTGCCGTCACGTGTGATACCTATTACATCATCCGTAGTGGCTACTGCCGTAAATTGTCCGTTCAATCCTTCGCTGACATTAGTCAGACTGAGTGTAACGATATCGTCCACTTTCAGTTCGTTGGTGCCTTCAGCGTTAAAGCCATTGGGTCTGAAATTAGGTGTCTCTTTGTTCAATACAGTAAACTTAGCCGTCATCGTAGCCGGATTGAAATACTGGTTTCCATCAAAGTTAATAGTGATGTTTGCTTCGCCCGGAACGTTAGCAACCAGATATCCGCCGTCAATGCTGATGACAGCCTCATTGTCTGATACACAAGTATATGAAGTAATGCCGGAGTTGGTTACCGGCGCAATAGCCTGACGTGTGTTCTTAGCCATATAGAGCAACATCGTACCCCAATTAACCACTTGATCTTCCGGATGCAACGTCCAATGTGCATAGAGCGAGTGGTGCTCAGTAGCTGTCACCTTGGTTGCAGCAGTTACCTGCGTACCTCCTTCTGCCGCAGTAAACCACCCTGCAAAATCGTAAAAGCGGCGTGTAGGAGTTGGCAACTCGCCATATGTATATCCGTTTATGACTTGTTTGGTAGCAGGATTCACGTTGCCACCCTCGCCATTTACGTCAAAAGTGACTGTTTGTTTCCAATGAGCATACAAAGTCTGCGCCGCTGTAAGATTAAAAGTAGAAGAACTGGTTATTTCATTGCCACCCGTTGCAGCTGTGTACCAACCTGCGAACTCATAACCTTCGCGCGTAGGCGTAGGCAATTTACCATAAGTCTTGGTATAGGTAACCTCTTTGGTCCCGGTTTCTACACTACCACCATTGGCATTGAATGTCACAGTAAACTTAGCCAAAGAGAAGTAGGCATAGCGATTAATGGTAGTAGGAGAGCCTTCACTTTTGGAGGTAGCAGTCAGAGTCTCCGAATATTTTGCATTAGAAGACTTCAAACTACCGTTTGCCTGTTGGTCGTACCATCCGTCGAATTGATAGCCCGGCCATGCCTTGGCCTGCAAGTTGACTGAAAAATTCACACTACTATTCCATGCCGCAGTATATTGATTCTTTGATGAATTATCGCTGGCAATATATTGATCATCACTAGACGGCCAGTTTCCATTGAGACTTACATATACACCTCCAGCTGTTCGGTTGATTCCATTATCAAATACCGCATAGGCGTTGCATTTGCCATAGTACGTGCCAGCCCAGACATTGCTGCTCAGCCCCAATAGAAGGCAGATGATGAATAAATGTTTGTAAAATTTAGTAAATGTTTTCATATTCATATAATTTATATTTTCAAATTTATAATAATTTATTTTCTATCTTTTAGCTTTTGCGGACGGAGTGCGCATTGCAAAGTATATATAGCAAAATGCACGTTTTTTAAGGTTTTGAGCAATATTTGGTGCTCAGTAAGCCTGAAAAAGCGTGCAAAATTAATATTAATCTTTGAATTGTGCAAATTTTTGACCCCTATACGCGTGCGAATAATAATAAGGTGTAGTCGTTTCTTAATAATTGACCTGTTTTTATGTTCTACAACATCTAAATAACTAAACTTTCCCGGTTGGTGCGCCTCTCCTCCTCTTTTCGTCCTCTGCGTCGCTTGCTAAAGCGACACCCTGTTCCTTTGCTTCTTCCTTTCCCCGGCATGCCATGCCGGTTCTATAAAAATTTGCATGACAATCTTGGCGATATTGGCGATATCG
>CAMOJP010000078.1 GCA_946617165.1 uncultured Bacteroidales bacterium | reverse complement strand
GGACTACTAATGGATAACTTCGTAGCCATAGATTTTGAGACAGCTAACTTCGCGCTGTCAAGCGTTTGTTCGGTAGGTATGGTCATCGTCAAAAATGGGGAGATTGCAGATAGTTTCTATTCGCTCATTCGTCCCATACCAAACTTCTATAATACGCGTTGTAGTGAAGTGAACGGTCTGAGTCTTGACGATACCAACGATGCTCCGGAGTTTCCTGACGTATGGGCAGACGCGCAGTGGAAGATACATGAGTACTTTCCGTATATAGAGGACGGAGAAGTGCCGTTTGTGGCGCACAACAAAGCGTTTGACGAGAATTGCCTGAAAGCGGTCTTTCGTGCATACGAGATAGCTTATCCGGACTATGAGTTCGAATGTACGTTGCTTCGTTCCCGCAAAGTCTGGCCGGAGGGACATCATAACTTGGATATCATCGCCCGCTACTGTGGCTACGAAATGACTAACCACCACCACGCCCTTGCTGATGCTGAGGCGTGTGCGATTATAGCGAAACAGATTTTATGACATACGACGAGTACATAGCGCAACAGCAACAAGCGATGGATGAACAGCCTGATATGAAAACCTATACTACTACATATAGTTCACCTTTAGGACGGATTGTCATGGAGAGTGACGGAGAAGCACTGACGGTTTTGCTGTTCGGAGCAGAGCAATCCAGTTCAACACAAGAAGCGGCATCCATCCCTGTCTTCAACGAAGCGAGGCGTTGGTTGGATGAGTATTTCAGCGGTAAGCGGACGGTGAATGCCATTATGGGAGAAAAGACAGACACACGTATTGCAGCCAAGCCCAAAGGCACGGCGTTTCAGCAACGTGTCTGGCGGGCGTTACTGACCATTCCGTACGGCGAGACGGTCAGTTACGGAGAGGTTGCCCAGATGGTGGGTTGCCATTCCGCACAAGCAGTAGGACAAGCCGTCGGAGCGAACCCTGTAGCGCTGCTTATTCCCTGCCACCGCGTCATCGCCGCACACGGCAAAATAGGCGGCTACGAATACGGCATAGAGTTCAAGAAACGACTATTAGAACTGGAACAACGATGATAACTATTCAATACCACGAAACTGAACGAAACGGCGTTTTTGAGGCGTGGCTGCAAGCCTCCGTAGAAGGCGCATGTACCGAGCCCGTACAGGTCGGCGAGATGACGTATGTGCGTCCGACGCCCGAACGGATGATGATTGACCACACGCGCGTTTTTGAGGGCTTTGAGGGCAAAGGTATTGCACGGCAGATGGTTCTTGCCGCTGTGGATTTTGCGCGCGCCAACAACCGCCGAATCATCCCTGTCTGCTCCTACGCCCAGGCTCTCCTCACCCGCACGGACGAATACAAAGATATATTAGTATAAAGTGTTTGGTGTATGATGTAGAGTGTAGAGTGTAGAGTGTAGAATGTAGAATGTGGTGTGTAGTGTGTGCTGTAGAGTGTATGGTATGTGATGTAAAGTTTATAGTGTATGGTCTTCTGATTTACCTTGCGGCAATCAATATCGTAGCGTTCTTCCTGTACGGTATTGACAAATGGAAGGCGCGACACGACAAATGGCGCATCACCGAGGCTCGCCTCATCTGGATAGCCGTTTTCGGTGGCAGTATCGGTGCCCTCCTCGGCATGAAACTCTGGCATCACAAAACCCAGCACGCCAAGTTCCGCTACGGCTTACCGACTATTCTTATTCTCCAAATCGCCGCAGTTGTGGCAGCGGTGTATTATTACTACGCGAGATAAATTGTACTATTATTAAGATTTCAATACAGTATCTTGCTGAGACACTCTCCAACAAAACAATAAAAGAGCCCATTAAGGACTCTTTTTCTTTCGGGTGGAGAGTGGGGCTCGAACCCACGACACTCGGAACCACAATCCGATGCTCTGCCAACTGAGCTATGACCACCATGTCGCGCGAACTACGGCTCAATACGATTCGCGACCTCGTCGCTCATATGAATTTTCGCCGTGTTCTCGCTCTTCCCAAAAATTAAAATTTTCGGGAGCCCTAAAGACTCCGTCTAACTTTAATTTTCAAAAGCGGGTGCAAAGGTACTGCTTTTATTTGGAATACACAAATTTTTTGAAAAAAAAATGCAAAACTACTGCATTATTTCTTCCAAAGGGACTTTGACGAAGTCTCTTTGCTGCCATAAAGGGTGTGGAAGGGAGAGCAGCGGGGCGCTGCTCATTTGTGATTTGAGATTTAAGATTGGAGATTTGTCATTTGATATTTGACATTTGATTTCTGTTCCATCGTCATCAAAAGCGCGAATTATGTCGATGTCAATGGGGCGATCGGCGTAATTGCTAATTTGTGATTTTAGATTTCTTAGCGCAAGGGCACGATCTGAAGGTATGGTAATTTGTGTTTTATGTGTGCGGCCGAGTTGCCGTTCTATAGATTGGGTAGTGTGGAGTAGGTCAAGAGGTGAGAGTTCTGTTTCGAATGAGGCACAGATGTTGCAGAAATCGTTAGGTGAGTCGAATCCCCAAGGTTTGGAATAATAAAATGAGGAACGTTTGATAAGCGGTCCTACTTGTTCAGAAAGGAACTGGATAGCTTTATTAATTGTTTGTTCGCGGTTTCCGAGATTTGCCCCAAGACTTAGAAAGACTGTCATTTCGGTTAGCATTTATGATGCAATTATGCTTAACTTACGCTACAAGTAGGATAATAACCTAATGATAACCTAATAATATCCTAATAATAGCCTAGTAGAATCTTGGTAATTGCCGGTGATTGATTATATAAGTCGTGAATTATTGCTGGGCTATTTGGTTACATTTTTGACATAGTCAAGTGCTTGGTCTGCGAATTTGACGGCTTCGGGATAGACAATAGACTGTTTTTTGAGTTCAGGTTGTAGAAAATGGAACAGGACGTCGAGTTTATTTACACAGAAGACAACAGCCAAGACGATAAGTGTCCATTTGGCGACTCCGAATGCAGCTCCGAGCATCCGGTTTATCCATCCGAGTTTGATAGCTTTAAGCAGTTTGGAGAGCAGTCTGCCGGCTATATTAAGCGCTATAGCGATGGCTAAGAAGAGTAGGGCATATGCGACTGCATCACAGACTGGTTGCGGCCAAGTGAACTGGTTCATGAGCCATTGTGAGAAGGTTTGTCCCCAAAGTTTTGCCCCGATGAAACCGAGTATCACCGCCGCGATGGCGATGATCTCGGTTATCAGTCCTCTCATCGTCCCTCTGACGAGTCCGATAAGAAGCGGGAGCAATATGACTACATCGAGCCAAGTCATCCAATTAGTATTCGCTCATGTCTTGTGGAATACCTTTAACCCATTCTACGGGTTCCCAGTCAGTATCCGGCAGGATATCCTCCTGCATGTTATTCGGAGTGATAGACCATTTAGCCGTAGAGAGCGGGTATTTTTCCGAAGGCGGTTGGTCAAGGTAATATCCCAGTACACCTTGCACTAATCCGACGTATTTCTTCGGCGGGAGGTAGAAGTGAGCATATTTAGCATACTCCGACGCAGACACGAGGAGCAGTTTGGAACCACCTCTGATATAGCGTGATTGCGGATAGCCCACGTTTCCTGTAGTAGGAGCGAATACATATGCGTTGCTTCCGTCCACTTCCGGATCTCCTTTAGAAGCAGTAGAGTCTGTTTCCGGCACATAAGGTACGCAGTTCTCAGTAGAACCTTGGTTATCGAATGAGCCCATAAAGCAAACTCCAGTTACTCGAACGAGGTGTCCGTCGTATTGGCGTATTTTCTTAACATCGTTCCAAGTATCCATTTTGTAAGTTCCTACATAAGAAGAATGGAGTTGTGGCAGTGTCATCTCGTCATAATGGAGAAGTGAAGCATCCGCAACTCCTACGAGTTTGCAAGCCTCTCTGAATCGTGGAGCTGGAATACGTCCGGGCGCCCAACCAATTTTAGCATTGGCGCTATGAGCATACACGTTATTGTTGTATGACGGAACGCAGAGTTGGGGTTGGTTAGCATAGCGTCCGATAGCGAGTCCGTTACAACGAATAATGATTTCCTGTCCTCTTTGGAAGAGTCCGTTAGCAGAACCCATATCCACCGAG
>CAMOJP010000077.1 GCA_946617165.1 uncultured Bacteroidales bacterium | reverse complement strand
TCGAACCACTCAGTAACTTCATTAGCATAAAATAAAAACTATGGCTATAAACGTACACACCAAATTATTGAATAATACACTTGAAGGTCCTCGCGTTCTCGATATGGGCACGATGAGACCATGTCAATGTTATGTGATACCATATGAAGATGCACTTAAAGTAAGCAAAGAGCATCTTAGTGGAAGATATGCATTTTATATCCTATTAGGGAAAGGCATAATAGGAGGTCAGCAAGTCTATGTTGGTCGTACAAATGATTTCTATGTCCGTGTACTCGATCATAAACACAAAAAATCTTGGTGGAATTTAGCTTTGGTGTTTGTTTCCAAATCCAATGATATATACGATAGTGAAGTACAATACCTTGAACATCTTGGTTGGAAGTCAGCAAATGAATCCAATTTGTGTGTTGTAAAGAATACTAATCCTGTTAAAGAGCCTGGTATCTCCGAAGAAAAGAAGATGGAGATGAAAGAGTTCTTTGAGGATATTGTATTCTTAACTCGTTTTTACGGCTGCCATGTTTTTGACAAAATGAAAACGCTGGCCGACATGGGAATCCATGAGTTATTTACAGTAGAAGTTCCGCACCGTGGCATAAAAGGGATTATACAATATTGGCCAAAAAGTCAGAAATATTCTCTAATTGAGGGTAGTACCATTTCTTTGACCGATTCAAGTTGCTCGAAGAAGGCAAAAGAAGTCCGTCAATCTCTTATAAACAACCCAGAGTATTGCAAAATTGAAAAAGATTTTGCGCGGATAATTCAATCGACTAATATCCCTGTTAAATCTGGTCGTCCTTCATTTATTGCAGAGATTATAACAGGAACAGCGATGCCTGGCACTACAGCGCTCGTAAATAAAGATGGAAAGACGTTCGCCGAACTATATCCGAATAAGTAGACTTATTCTTTTAATAGCCCTATGCTCCTACCCACGATGACACCGGAAGAGATTTATGCTGAAATGCATAAAGACGCTGAGTGGTTAGAAAATACCATCAATAAGAAATTCGTTCCTCAATACCAAAAAGGAGCAAAGAGGGCTACTAATTATCCTTATTTAAAATCATTTTACGAAGTTAGTCCTAAAACTCTCATTACATATTGGGTAGTAATGATTGCATATCACCGTTCCGATTGGAAGAAACCACGTGTAGCTATACTTGCAAAATATAGTCACGAATATGGGACCAATATTATCTATATTGAAAATGATAGATTTGCAATTCGTTTGTACACACCTCATTTTATGCAACGAATTAAGGAAAGATGTAGTGCGATGAACTACAAAGTTCCTATTGAAATGAACCATTTTGAAGATATGATGCTAATCCTCTGCAATCGTGATGTAGAGGAATTAACAATGTGGAAAGAATTAGAGAAGGAGCATAAGGATAACGAATTGTATCAAGAACTATATGCAGAAGCACATAAAACTAAGTTTTGGCAAGATCCAGATTATGAAAGATATGGTGTGGCATGTGATAGTGGTCTTTGTCTGTGCGAAAGAAATAAGAAGAACCCAAATATCTCTATTTACAATACTATCGTCAGCCCTGATATGTTGATTGATTTTCAGCGTTACGATTTCTTTATTTCATACGTTAAAGTTTTTCTACGGGCTATGGACAGAGAATACCCAAGACAACGAGACACTTGGGGACGTGAATATGAACAATTAAGGAATTCCACTAAGGATGTTGACGAATTTATCAAAGGTTTTGTTGACTTAATGGTGGATTATGCTAAAAGATATCCCAGACATTATTTATAAAGTACAAACACTACCTCTATGGGCGCACAGAATAAACTCTTTCATCGTCTGATCTGGCTGATAGACACCGTCTATTCTGCCAAGCGAATCAAGATGGCAGACATCGACAAGCGTTGGGAGCGGTCGCACTACAACGACAAGCACGAACGCACCTACGGCGCGCGTACGCTTCACCGTCACCGCGAGGCCATCACCGAGCTTTTCGGTATCGAGATAGCTTGCGATGATACCACATACGAGTACTATATCTCCTCACGAGGGGACATCGATGGCAAAGGAATACGTGCATGGCTCGTGGATACGTTTGCCGTGAGTAACATGGTGAACCTTGCCGGAGATATGAAAAACCGTATCTTCTTCGAAGAGATACCCGAAGGCTCGCGTTACCTCTCAACCATCGTCAGTGCCATGAAAGAAGGGCGATACCTATATGCCACATACCAAGGTTTCAAGCGTCCTGAGCCACACTCGTTCTTACTCGCACCTTACTGTCTGAAGGTGTTCGAGCACCGGTGGTACTTGGTCGGTAAGCCGGAAGATCATCCCGAGGAAGATGAACCGCGCGTGTATGCCCTCGACCGCATGAAAGACCTCGTGCAGGTTGATAAGCCGTTTGAGATGCCGCGTGGTTTCAAGCCAGCGGAGTTCTTCAAGCATCAACTCGGTATCGACCGCTCCATCCCCGAGCCGAAGGACGTGCGTATCAAGGTGAAAGCGCACGATGCCAATTACTTGCGTTCGTTGCCGTTGCATCACTCGCAGAAAGAGGTGGAGAAGACCGAAGACTACTCCGTGTTCACGTACCACATCGCGCCCACATACGACTTCATCATGGAGTTGCGTAAATTCGGGGCAAAGTTAGAGGTGCTTGCGCCGGAGAAGTTGCGGAAGGATTTTGCGGACGAGGTTGACGCTATGAAGGCGCTTTACAAGTAGAAAAAACATATCATCAGCAGTAAAAAAGTGCGTTTTTCGAGGAAAAATGCATTTTTTTATGTTTTTTTGTGAGGTCGGACGTCAAGTGTCCGAGGTTAGGTAGTACCTTTGCGGCGTAATTTGGAGTAATAGGCAAAACGAGTATGTAACAATTAAAAGAACATATCCATGGAAGACCCGCTTGACTTACATCCCATGTCATCACGTCGGCAGGGTGCGCTTTTTCAGCGCAACCCTGTTTGTGCGTTGTGTTATAGGATATGCATGGATATGTGCGATGAGCAAGGCGGCATCAACTTTCAACTGATACGATGTCTGGAAGAAGCCGACCGGTTATGCGAGGAGATAGTGCTTAATCCGTGGGAATTAGAGGGCATAGAGGAGTACTATCACAAGATGGAGCGGCGGTTGGACTCGTGCCAAATATCCCTCTCCTGCGCTTTTGCCACGGTCTGCGTGACGCTGAACTGCATGACGAACCTGCCGGAACCGGTTTATCAGTTGGCGCACGACTTACGCGGTCTGATCATCGGTGAAGGGAATGGCCTGTACAACATGCTTCAGCAGAGCGCCTATCGTGCGGACATCAGTATGCCGGGTGCTATGTACGGCGACATTCCTCCGATACCCAGGGAGCAGCTGGAGTTGGCGGAGTTGAAAGATACCAACGCGCAATTAACAAAAGAAGTAATCTATTATAAAAGACAATTAGCAATGAAAAACGAAGAACAAAAAAGCAAGCCGAACTTTACGATTGAGAATCACGGCTCACTAACCGTTATTGCCGAGCAAAAGAACGACATTCACGACAATAATAATTGCCCGATTTACCTGATGCCGGAGCCGAGGGGTGAAGGAGTAGATGAAAGGTTAAAGGTGAAAGGTGAAAGGTTAAAGGATGGCGATGCCGCACGTGTCAAACGCCTATTTGTGATAGACGGGATAGAGGACGTGGAAAGGACGGAAGGCGAGAAGAACCGGTTTCTGAACTATCTGGCAGAGCACCATTGGGGTAAGAAACAGGTGGATTGTTACAAGGACAACCCGATTAACATGGCGATCGTGTGCTTCTGCGTGAAGTGGAAACGGCTCAGATACATTGACAAGCCTAGTCCGGCGGCTGTGTATCGGTTCTTGACGGAGACCTGCGGTTTAGAATGCGCTTCCGAGACCGCCGCCATCACCGCCAGCCTCGGTCGTTTGCTCAAAGCGGACTACGACAGAGACACGTTTGATGACGTGGAAAACTATTTCTAACTCATACATCAGCAAAATTTTTCGATAGCACCTTAGACCTTACTAAACAAGCAATCCGAGAGGGTTGCTTTTTTGTTGGATACGTGGACGAACCTATCCACGCAGACCCACGCACTGACCAAAGCAGTACTTTTGCACCGCTTTTCGGAAAAAGCCAACCCTCGCATTGAGGAGCACTTAATACTCCGGGGAGCGGTGATATGAATAACAGAAAAATTATTATTGCAGAGTACGCGCAGAGT
>CAMOJP010000076.1 GCA_946617165.1 uncultured Bacteroidales bacterium | reverse complement strand
ATTTTAAAACCCCCGAATTCGGGGGAATTAGAATGGAAGCGGGAAGCAACCGATTCTATATTTCGATAAACAAGTTCATTGAACGTACCAACGCAATAGGATTGTATGCAAAAGCCGGAAGATACGGAGGTACCTATGCACATAAGGATATTGCCTATCATTTTGGAATGTGGCTGTCTCCGGAATTCAATTTGTTGGTTGTAAAAGAATTCCAACGACTGATTGAAGCAGAAAACAACCCTTTGTTGTTGGAGTGGAATATAAAGCGTATATTATCCAAGACAAATTATTTATTGCATACAGATGCCATTAAGGATAATATTATTCCGCGTCTCTCTGTCGCGAAAGCAAAAGAGTATTTGGTCTATGCCTCTGAAGCGGACATGTTAAATTTGGCATTATTTGGATGCAGAGCGAAAGACTGGGAAGAACACAATCCTCAGTTAGCAAGTAAAGGCTTGAATCTGCGCGATACTGCTTCAATCAATCAACTAATAGTTTTATCTAATATGGAGGTAGTCAATGCGGAATTAATTAAACGTGGAATTGAACGTATTAAACGTTTTGAATTTTTACAACAAATGGCTACGGAGGAGTTGCAATCACTCAACAAAACTAATGTCGAACAACAGTTCAAGCGGTTGGCTACAAAATACCCTGCTGCATTGCAATAATCGTGCCTTTGCGGCTAAGACATAATACGGACAGAAACAATAACCATAATATTAACTAAAACAAACAATTTTATGAAAAAATCAACTTATTTATTAACTCTCCTGCTCACGGCGCTATTCTGCCTGCCGTGGGGAAGTAATGTAAGGGCTGACGAGCTGACCGTCGCGGATGGAACGGCGACGAACAGTAATGTGCCTGTATGGGGGAATTGGTGTGACGCAGAACAGCACAATCAACTAATTTACCCATCGTCATTACTGACGGAATTAGAGGGGAAAAACATAACTAAATTAACGTTTTATGTGGCGTCAAAAGCAGCTGCAAAATGGACATCAACTTTTACTATAGGTCTAACTGTCGTTGACGAATCATCCATAACTGGAGATGGAGGCTATTGGGGGTCTTATTATCATAATTCTGCTACGGTTACACCTGTGTATAACGGAGAATTAGATGGTACAGGTTCTACAATGGTTGTAGAATTTTCCGAAGCGTTCTATTATGAAGGGGGGAACCTTTTGTTTGATTTGACAAGCACTGGTGGAATTTATAAAGATGCTACCTTTTATGGTGCGAATCAGTCCGCAACGGCTAATATCGCATCACATGGAAGCAAGACTGCAACATCTTCTTCTACTGGTTCTACATTCCTTCCTAAAACTACTTTCACCTACGAAGCCGCTGCTGCTGTTACTTGCGCCAAGCCTTCTGCCTTGAACAATACGGCATTGAGCGCAAGTTCGGCTACGTTCACATGGACTGCTGGCGGCAGCGAGAGCGAGTGGCAATACCTCTGTTTACCGGCAGCAACGACTTTGAGTGATTCGCATTGGGAGAGTGCTTCCGTGCAGACCACAACTTCGGCTGCGGCAACGGTGGACGGACTATCGCCTACCACGGATTACAAGTTCTATGTACGCGCTAATTGTGGCGCAACCGATGGTGTAAGCAAGGAAATCTCTGCGGCTTTCACAACTCCGTGCGCTTCTATCACGCTTCCGTGGAATTTGGATTTGTCTGGTGCAACGAATAATACTATTTTGGATTGTTGGGATATTTCCGGTTCTACAAGTACTACCAAATCAGGTTCGGGTTCCTATAATATTTGGGGTGTATATTCTGCAGGCGGAACTAAAATGTTACGCATGAATAACTACAACGTAGCAGAAGGAACGGCATTAATTAATACTCCAAACATAGTCGTTCCTAATGATGGTAAAAACTATGAATTGGTTTTTGACTATGAAAATAGTGCATATAAATCCACTACAAATTTGTCTTTATATGTAAAAGCATCGACAGACGGAGGTTCTACTTTTACCGAATTAGGCTCTTATGAAAAAAACAGCAGTGTTAGTTATGATGGAACGCCGGCAGATTTTGTAGAGGAAACGGTTAGCCTTGCCGATTATGCAGGAGAAACGATTATTCTTCAGTTCTTTGCGAATGCCAATTATGGCTACGGAGCAATGTTTGTGAAGAACATACGTATTATTGCTGCTTCTTCTTGCACCAAACCTTCTGCGCTTTCCTGCACGGCGGTTACAGCCAACAGTGCAACACTTTCTTGGAGCGCAGGCGGCAGCGAGACGGCTTGGAATATTCGCTACAAAGCAGACGGTGATGCAGATTGGAGCGAGGTGGCAGTTACTGCCGCACAGTTGATTGACGGAAAATATACCATTCCCGGCTTAAGTGATAACACACACTATACCGCCCAAGTTCAAGCTAATTGCGGTGGCGAACAGAGCGAATGGAATAGTACTGCTGTTTCTTTCACAACGCTTTGTAATCCATTTACGATGAAGTTCTCAGAAAACTTCGATGATTTGACAGCTGGGATTCCTGACTGTTGGGATAATGCGGAAGGTACTACGACAAATGATGCCTATAAATGGAATTATTTTGCTACCGGTTATTCGGGAAAATGCGTACGTTTTGAAGCATTATACAATGTAAACGGCAATGATAACTATTTAAAAACTCCGCTTATCACAGTTAGCGAAGCAGCCTTATTGTCGTTTAGATACAAGAATCCTAAGGGTGCTGCTCTGTCGGTATATTATACTGTTGATGGTGGAGAGAAACAGGTGCTGATATCCTCTCTTGAAACCAAAACAGGTTGGAGCGATGCCGTCGAGCAGAATTTACCGGATGCATGCATCGGACACCAAGTATCTATATGGTTTAAGGCAGTAAGCAATTGTAGTTATGGGGATGCTTATATCTACTTGGATAATGTAGAAGTCAAAAAACAACCGACATGTCTGACTCCGACTGCTTTAAGTTATTCTAACGTAACAGCAGAAAGTGTAATACTTTCATGGACTGCCGGAGGAACAGAATCGGCATGGAAAGTGCAGTACTCAACAAATAATTCTGATTGGAGTGATGCAGTAGATGCAACGACTAATCCTTTTACTTTGACCGGACTGTCAGAGCAAACGACTTACTATGTGCGCGTTGCTGCTAATTGTGGAGATTCTGAGAGTGAATATACCAGCACTACCGTTTCTTTCAAGACAAAATGCGCTGCTATTTCATCTTTCCCATGGACTGAAGATTTTGAAGATGAGACGAATGAAACCAATGTGGCTTGCTGGGATAACTCTACATCAACTTGCTTCTCTAATGCCGGTGGCTCCACTCCGTCACAATATGTCTGGGGCGTTGTTCGTACGGGTTCTTACGGAGATTATAAATATCAACTCTATATGCGTAACTTTAACGTGAGAAGTGGGACTGCACTTATCAATACGCCGAGCTTTACGCTGCCTAATGACAAAGATATGCAGTTGGTATTTAACTACTCTCATTTAGCAAGTTGTAACCCGCTGGAAGTGAAAGTATCCGAGAATGGAGAAACATTCACTTCTATTGGTGGGGCATCGTATGCTAACGATCCGGATGGCTCATATAGTTATTCAAGTCCGGGTACGTATAAAGAGGCGACAATCAATCTGTCTGATTATAAGGGTAAGACTATTACCTTGCAATTCTTTACGACAGCAAACTACGGAGACGGCGCAATTTGGATTGATAACGTAAAAATAGAGCAGGCTCCGTCTTGCTTCAAGCCTACTCTTAATGAGGCAAGTGCTATCACTCCGGACGGTGCTACGTTCAGTTGGACGGCTTCGGGCAAGGGCGAGACACAATATCAATATGTTGTTGTGGCTACGGGCGAGACTCCCGATTGGAGTGCTGCCACACTGACAGACGAGTTGACTGCTACGGTATCCGGCAAGGCGGCTGGTACCTATGATTTCTATGTACGTTCGTACTGCGGCACAGACGACCAGAGCGAGGCTGTCAGCAAGTCCTTCACGACCGCTACTATTCCTGCTCCGGCAAGCGTAACCGTTACCGGCATTACCAACAATAGCGCAAGTGCTTCGTGGACGGCTCCGAGCGTAGGCTACACCGTACAGTACCAGTGGAAGACCAGCCAAACAGGATCCGTATGGAGTACTCCTTCTGCGGCTCTCAGTGCTGCGCTCAGCGGTCTTGAAGCCAACACGGAATATACAATCTATGTACGCACGTATTATTCG
>CAMOJP010000075.1 GCA_946617165.1 uncultured Bacteroidales bacterium | reverse complement strand
GGTAGCCAGTGGTGAGTTGTTCGCTACATACCAAAAGTTCGGAGATCGTTTTTATAAGGGCGGTTCAGAAGCAAATTTAGAAGCGCTTTCCTATGATTGGGATGTAAATTACTATATTGTATCTTGCGGTGATTCTGTTTTGTTGCGTGCTACAACAGAAGAATCTTCTTACAATCTGGCAGACGGCTGGCAAACTCAACTTCGTATATGGACAGGAGAATACAAAAATAGTAATGAGATTCAAGTTAATGCAGGAGAGAATAAAAATCGATATACATCAGAATGTAAAACCATTAATTCCCAAGCTGAAGATGTTAAAATTCATTTCTTTGTCAACTGGGAAGGATATTGTACTACGCAAACATTCGATTTTAACCGTACCTCAATTAACAATCCAATAGAAGACAATACTGCTCCAAGTATTAATCCTTCTGATGTCACAATGACAGAATCAGATGGTAAATTAGTCTTCACATTTGGTGAAGTGACGGCAGATGACGAGTACTTCTATTATGTGGCAGACAAAGATCATAATTTAGGTGGTATATCGTTAAACAACAAGGTGTACATCACAAAACCGACCATTGAAGATGGTACAACCTATAAGTTCAAATGCTATGCGGTGGATTACAATGGCAATAAATCGGCCTACAAGGAGTTTACCTTGGAAATGCCGTTTGATTCTGAGATTGATTTGGCTGCTGGAAAGTCTTGTATTGCCGGATATTCAAACGGGACAGACACTCCTAAAAAAGCGGTTAACGGAAATGAAGACCATTGGGGAACCTATGGAATTTCGGATTATTCTAAGAACTGGTGGCGTGTGGATTTAGGCAACGCATATAATTTGTCTCATATAGACATTACGTTTGCCACAACTAATACGTATCGCATAGAAACCAGTATGGATGATGCTAATTGGCAGACAATATTGGATAATCAGCCTGCTACTTCTCCTGTGACTCATACAGGTTTGACATGTGCAGCTCGCTATATTCGGTTAACAGCTATCGGACATAATATGATTGCTATTCGTCATTTCAAAGTCTATGCAACAGGTGTAGCTGCTGCGGATGCAACAAATCCGACACTTTCTGTTACATGTCCGGCAAAGACGGTTACTTCTGCTACTTTGCAAATAAATGCTGCGGATAAAGATGATACAGACAATGATGGAACAATTACGTCAATCAAAGTGAGCGATACCGCTAATGGTTTCGCAGAACAAGAAGTATTAAGTTCTTTGAATGGCGATAATAAAGTGACATTGTCTGGTCTCAAAGATAATACTACATATAACTTCACAGTCACTGCCTTTGATTTGGCAGGTAATAGTACTAGCGAGTTAATAGAGGTGGTTCTGCCATTTAATACGGAATTAAACCTTGCACTTGGTCGTGGGGACTATTGTTCTGCCGGAGCTGTTCAAAATGACAATGTAGCATCTAAAGCCGTAGATGGCAATTTGGAAACAATTTGGACAAGTTACGCAACAGGGGACGAATTTACTTGGTGGACTGTCGATTTAGGTGTAGCTTATGTAGTAACCGATGTGAAAATAACATTTAACGATATTGCCGCTCCTTATAATATCTATGCAAGTGTGGATAATACAAATTGGATTCCTGTAGTAGAAGGAGCAACGGCAAACAATGGAGAATCAAAAGACCATTCTGATTTAACATATGCTGCGCAATATTTCAAGGTGACAAGTACCAATAGAAATTTTGGTATCAAAGAATTTGAGGTCTATGGAACGGCGTTTGCTGTGGCAGATGCAACAGCTCCGGAAGTAACGGTAACAGAGAAAGCCAAGACCGTGACTTCGGTTACCTTGCAGATTGATGCTACGGATGCGGACGATGCAGGCGACCCGGGTACTATCAATGCTATCCATATCAGCGGAGACAATGACTTTGAGACGCAGAGCAATGTGAGCCTTGATGGCAACAACCAAATCACCCTCAGCGGACTGAAAGACAACAAGACCTATACGTTCACCGTTCATGTTCTCGACCTCGCCGGCAATGAAACCACACGAAATATTGTAGTAGAGTTGCCGTTTAATACGGAATATAACATTGCATTGGACGGAACAGCGACAGCCGGTTATAGTGAGAATGATGCTCACGGCGCAAGTATGGCGAATGATGGTGACAAGGAAGATGCTAATTCTCAATGGAACTCCTATGGAGTGGATGGATCCGAAGGAGGTTATGCAAACAACTGGTGGCAAGTGCAATTAGATGCAGAATATAATTTGCGTAGCGTAAAAATCGTTAGCAAAGAGGAGCATAATAATCAATATGTATTAGAGGGTTCGTTAGATGGAAGTACCTATTATAAGATGGCGGAAGGCGTGATCACGGCTGTCGGAACGGACGAAGTAGTCGTTTCTGCCCCTGCGCGGTATATGCGTTTCTCTTGTGCAAATGCGTATTGTTCCATTTACGAATTCGAAGTCTATGCTTCGGGATTCTCGACGCTAACAGATGCCAAGCCGGTGATTACTTATACAGCGTTGGGCGAGGTAACGGATGTAACCGCAGAAATTGAGATTGATGCGGTAGATATGACCACCAAGCCGATTACCAAATACATGGTTAGCGGTTTGGGCGGTGAGCCTGTTGAGGTAACAGCTACTGAGGGCAAAATTGCACTTGACGGATTGTCACAAAGCACACATTATACGGCAAGTATTCAGGCTAAGGATGAAGCAGGAAATCTGTCCGAGGCTAAGGAAGTGGAGTTTACCACAACGGGTAGCGCAAGCGGATTGTATTTGCACTCAGATCTTCATGGATGGGACAATCCGGACGAGAGGGAACGTTTTTCTACTACAGCTGTTTCCGGTGTGATGAGTTTTACCGCTAATTTTAGTGCCGGAACCCACACGTATAAATTATATAACGCCGATAATTCTCGTTGCACAAGGAACGATTGTAGTGGCACCACTGACCATAATTTCGCATTGAATGTGGCTAAAGATGTTACTTTCTATGCAACGGATGAAGATCATTTCATTTGCACGGAAGATGTTCTCTATCTGCGCGGAACGTTAGTTGGTGAGGATAAAGAATTAGAGTGGAATGACGCCCATACGGTGGCTACTTGGACTGGTACGCTTGATTTGAGCGGAACGAAGCAATTTACGGTTGTTAAGAAGAATCAAGTAGGAGAAACACTTCATACCTACGATCGCGATTTCTATGCAGAGGCTCAGGTGTTTGGTGGTGATTTTACATTTGGAACATTCACGTTAGACGTGACCAAGATGACAGGTACATGGGATTATGTGGGGCTTTCGTTTGCCGATGATGCCGAGAGCGAAAACTCCACCGTCATTGCTACTTATGCAGACAAACAAGCCAACGTCACCCTCAACCGCAAAATCCTTGCTGATGGCACATGGTACACCCTCTGCCTGCCGTTTGATATGAGTGCGGAAAGGGTAGAGGAAGTGTTTGGCGAAAGCACGATTGCCGAACTGGCGAGTGCGGAAGATCACGGTTCGCTGATCAGTCTCAACTTCGATTATGTCCATGCCATTGAGGCGGGTAAGGCATATCTGATCAAACCGGGACACAATTTTGAGGCCGGCACGGTTATCCCGAATGTGCAGATTAAGAACGTAGCTCCGATAGTATCTGTCGCCAAAGACGGCGAGACCGACCTCATGCACTTCCAAGGTACGTACAACCAAATCACGCTGAGAGATAGCAATATCCGTTTCGTGGCGGCCGATAACTACCTCTATTCGCCTAATTCGGCAAGCGGTACGCCGATGGGTGCTTTCCGTTGCTATTTCACGATACCAACAGGTTCTCCGGCTTCGGCTCCGGGCAAACGTGCGCGTATCGTCATGGGCGAGCAGACGGCAACAGGAGTGCAGAATGTACAAAGCAACCAAGTATCCTATACAAAAATGCTCCGTGACGGTCAACTCCTGATTATTCGCGAAGGCCGCATGTATAATGCGCAAGGTATGATAGTAAGTGAATAATAATTAATAATGATGAATTCGTAGAATTATGAAAGCAAGATATATTATTCCGGCAACAGAAGTGTTGAATGTACAGGGCTATGCCGTACTGCAAGCTGTCAGTGGTGGAAGCACCGGTCTGAAAGATGGGGGTGAGGATGATGGTACTCATACACCTCAAGCCCCCCGGAGACCGTTCTAACCGCCTACTCACGTATCACCACAAGGAGCCTTCCATGCAGAGGGCTCCTTGTGGTTTTGTTTCTC
>CAMOJP010000074.1 GCA_946617165.1 uncultured Bacteroidales bacterium | reverse complement strand
AACCGATACGGTCCATGAAGGTACGTATTGAAGACGGAGTATATCCGCGACGGCGTAATCCGCAGACTGTCGGCATACGCGGGTCATCCCAACCCGCCACCAGATGCTCTTTCACTAATTGTAGCATCTTCCGTTTTGACATCACCGTGTAGGTTATATTGAGGCGGTTGAACTCGCGTTGTTTAGGCCGATAGTCCGGTCCGTAGGGCGACATGCCGCAGAAATTAGGTCCTGTTATCTGGTCCAAGAAATAATCATACAGCGGACGGTGCACCTCAAACTCCAGCGTACAGATAGAATGCGTTACGCCCTCAAAATAATCGGACTGTCCATGTGCGAAGTCATACATTGGATAGACATTCCATTTGCGTCCTGTACGATGGTGCGGATGAGAAGTGATAATACGATACATAATCGGATCGCGGAAGTGCATATTAGGATGCGCCATATCAATTTTCGCTCGCAGGACCATTTTTCCTTCCTCTATCTCCCCCTTTTGCATAGCTTGGAAGAGGCGCAGGTTTTCCTCAACAGGCCGATTACGAAAAGGCGAATCCACACCGGGTTCAGTAGGTGTACCTTTCTGCTCGGCAATCTGCTCAGCAGTTTGTTCGTCCACATATGCCTTTCCTTCCTTAATAAAACGAATGGCCAAGTCATAGAGCTGTTCAAAATAATCGGAGGCATAGAATATTTTCCCCCACTTGAACCCGAGCCAAGCGATATCCCGCTCGATAGAGTCCACATACTCTGTATCTTCCTTAGCAGGATTGGTATCGTCAAAGCGCAGGTTACAAACCCCATTATAGCGCTCTGCTATTCCGAAGTCAAGGCAAATTGCTTTCACGTGACCGATATGCAGGTATCCGTTCGGTTCGGGCGGGAAGCGAGTTTGAATACGTCCGTTGTTAACACCTTCCTGCAGGTCTTTTTCAACTATCTGCTCAATAAAATTAAGACTGCGTTCTTCCTCCATAATCAAATACCTTTAATAACGCCACGCGGCGAAGATTTAACAAAGTTAACTATATAATCGCGATCCTCCGACTGCGGGATAGTCTCCAAGATACGCGCAACAGCTTGCGACATATTCAAATCCGACTGGAAGAGGATACGATAGATTGCATGAATATTTTCAATGCGTTCCTCCGTGAATCCGCGGCGATGCAATCCGACGGAATTGAGACCGCAATACATAATAGGATCCCGTCCGGCAGTGACGAACGGAGGAACATCTTTAAGCACCTTGGTGCCCCCCTGAATCATGACGTAAGAACCGATATGGCTGAACTGGTGAGCCAATGTACCTCCACCAATTACAGCGAAATCATCCACGACCACTTCTCCTGCTAATTGCGTCATGTTGGACATGATAATGTTATTACCGACAACGCAGTCATGTGCTACGTGGCAGTACGCCATGATAAGGTTATTGTTACCGATAACCGTTTTTTCTTTGGAGAAGGTACCGCGATGCACCGTTACGCATTCCCGCAGCACATTATTATCGCCAATAATGGTATAGGTCAATTCGTTGTGGAACTTAAGGTCCTGCGGAACAGCACCTATAACAGCAGACGGGAAGATGTGGCAGTTTTTACCAATACGAGTATGCTCGCATATTGTAGCGTTTGCATCAACAACAGTACCGGCACCTATTTCGACATCATCGCCGATGAATACGAATGGTCCAATCTGGGCTGTTTCATCTATTTTTGCGTTCGGGTGAACGCTTGCTAAAGGAGATATCATTTTTATATTGATGATTTTAAATTGCGAATTTATAAAGTCTGTAGGATTTGTTTGGCGCAAGCGGTGTTGAATCCGTGTCCCGGGCAAGTAGCCTCCACTCGTCCGCGAATGCGTTTACCAATAAGCGCCATGTCTCCGATTACATCCAACAACTTATGTCTTGCCGGCTCATTCTCATACTTAAGCGGGCTGAGATAGCCTAGTTTGGAAGCATCTATATGCGGCTGATTGAGTTTGTCGGTCATTTTATCCAAGGTCCTTTGTGAGAGCGGTTTATCGTAGATAACGAGGGCATTATTCAAGTCCCCTCCCTTAATCAGTCCAAGCCGCAGCAGCCACTCTATCTCACGCAGGAAACAGAATGTTCTAGCAGCAGCCACTTGAGTCGGATACGTAGTAATGTCCGTGAGTTCAGCGTGCTGCAAATGCAAGATAGGCGACGGATAATCCACATCCACTGCCACTTCGAAGTGGTCACAAGGTGTAATAATCATTTTAGACCCTTTTCCGTTATCGAAAGAGAGCGGTTCGGTTACGACCCATTCTTCGGCATCAGCCTCCTGCTCAAGGATACCAGCATCGAGTACCGCTTCCACAACAGGCAACGCGCTACCATCGAGTATAGGCACCTCGGGCGCGTTCACCTCAATCAAGCAGTTCGTTATGCCTAATGCATAGAGGGCAGACATGACATGCTCCACCGTAGACACTTTCCATTTGCCATTCTCGAGGACCGTACCACGACTGGTTTGCGTGACATATGAAGCAAGCGCAGAGTGAACAGGCATATCCGATAAGTCCACACGGCAGATACGAATACCATGATTAGCCGGAGCGGGACAGAAATGTGCCGTGATATTAATACCCGTGTGCAAGCCTTTTCCAGACAAGGTAAAATCAGTCTTTATGGTTTGTTGCTTCATGTTACTTGTTTAAATTCTTGAGTTGTTTTTCCAGCTCTGCAACGCGATGCATCAAATCCGGCAGTTGTTTAAAACCTGCCGTACTCTTTCTCCATGCGAGCGCATCAAACGCCGGAGCACCTTGATAGAATCCCGGTTTGCGTGGATTAGAATGCACACCGGATTTAGCTCCGAAGACACAGTGGTCAGCAATCTCAATATGACCATTGACGCCGACTTGACCGGCAAAGGTACAATGGTCCCCTATTGTTGTTGAGCCGGCAATACCGACCTGGGAGCAGAGGAAACAGCTCTCGCCGACGACAACATTATGCGCCACCTGGACGAGATTATCAATCTTCGCGTTTTTCTTGACGCGTGTTGATCCCATCATTGCGCGGTCCACAGTTGTATTAGCGCCTATTTCCACGTCATCCTCAATCACCACATTACCTATCTGCGGCAGTTTACGGTTAACACCGTTACTATCCGGTTCAAATCCAAATCCATCAGCGCCTATCACAACCCCTGCATGAAGGATACAATCGTTACCGACTTCGCAGTTATAGTACACTTTTACACCGGCATAGAGGATTGTATTATCCCCTATCTTCACGTTATCGCCCAGATAGCAGTTTGGATAGATTTGCACTCCTTTACCGAGTTGAACGTTCTTACCGATATAAGTAAAAGCCCCGACATAGGCATCATCAGGAAGAGTCACTCCCTGCGCCACATAAACGGGCTGTTCCACGCCTTGTTTAGCGGGATTAAGCGTCTTAGCGACGAGTTGTAGCAGCTGTCCCATCGCGGCGCGTGCGTTCTCGACCACGATAATTGCGGAGCGAACAGACATTGTTTCAGCAGCGTTAAGCAAGGCGTTTGACAATAGCACTACAGATGCGTTAGTCAATTCCAATTGTGGAAGATACTTCTCTTCACATAAGAAAGACAATTGTCCTTCGTGCGCGGACTCGATAGGTCCTACGTCAGATACTTTGCGATTGGCATCACCAATCACTTTACCGCCCAGAAGCGTAGCTATTTGTTGTGCACTAAATTCTATCATGCTCTAAATTGGTATAAATACAATTTATGTGGTTTACGTGTAAGCGTTTTGATGTCCAGGATTTCACTGGCTGCTGCAATATCGCGCACTGTACCATCATTATAGAGGATATCAATGGAGTCGTCTTTTTCCGAATAGGTATTACTTGTTGACATGTGTTCGGAATAGAAGTAGCGGGCATCTTCTAATGCTATCCCGAGTACTTGGGCATAATGCCGCTCCAATATTTGTTTTTCACTCTCGGAAAGCGGTTCTGCCAAGATTCGTCCGCGATAGAGTTGTCTGTTAGTGAAAGCCGTAGATAGATATGCCAACACTTTATCGTCGCACGACATCCACGCTTTAATAGCAGACAGGACATCACTATCATCGAGTAAAGCGTACTGCTTCATTGCCTCTGAGCCCAGTGCGAAATCGTTTTTCGACACATGGTTATAGAGGAAGTAATGCAACGCAGGCGCACAGAACAGTTCGACGCCACGGTCTGCCAACTCTTTCGCGCGAGAGAGAATCTTAATAAGCATCTGCTCGGCA
>CAMOJP010000073.1 GCA_946617165.1 uncultured Bacteroidales bacterium | reverse complement strand
TTTTTCCCAACTGCGTGTCTGTAACTTGCCTTCAACGTATAACTTCATGCTCTTGCGGACATATTTCTCTGCCCACTCAGCAAGATTACGCCATAGAACAACTGCGTGCCACTCCGTCTTATCGGGCACTTGCGTACCGTTCTGCATCGTGTAACCACGTTCTGTTGTTGCCAAGTTGAAATTAGCAATTGCAACTCCGCGGTCCAAATACCTCACTTCAGGGTCTGAACCTACATTTCCAATTAAAATAACTTTGTTAACGCTACTCATAGTGTTTTTTATCTTTTCAGCCGCAAAAGTACTGCTTTTTTTTAGTATATACAAATAACAAATGATAAAAAGGAAAAAATGTTAACATTTTTCTCCTTTCATCGTTTAATTATTATCCAGATTATGATAGGTGCTCCAAAAAGGGCACTCGTCGTAGATATCGGAAGAGGGTAGGTAAACAGGTTGCAAATAATATCGCAGATGAGTAGTAGGTTTGCTCCTACTAATGCTGTCGCTGGCACTGTCGTGCGGTGATTGGATGTACGGAATAACCCTCGGGCTATATGCGGTACAGCTACGCCCACAAACGCAATCGGACCGCAGAAGGCGGTGATGCCGCCGGCGAGCAAACACGTCGCGATGACAATCAGGCGCCGGGTATGATCTATATGAACACCTAATGCGCGGGCGTAATTCTCGCCTAATAGTAAACCGTTAAGAGGCTTGACAAGCGTCAGAACTATTATTGCGCCTACAATAATGACAACTGCTAAAATAAGCAGTTCGCTCCAGCCTACAGACGATAGCGACCCGAGCGTCCATACGATAAACAGCTTGAGTGCATCGGGGTTGGCGAAGTTCTGTATCAGGTTTACTAATGCTCCTGCGATAGAACCGATCATCATACCTACAATTAGAAGGCTCACGTTATTCTTTACTTTGCGTGCTACGACTAATACTAACAACAACACGGCTGCGGCACCGATAATAGCAGAGGTCGCTACCGCTACTTGACCTAAGGCTACCAACTGAAAACCGAACATCGTCGAGCACATCGTCACTAAGGCTACACCTAAACCTGCGCCGCTGCTTACACCTAAGATATACGGACCGGCCAACGGATTTCTGAATAGTGTCTGCATCATCAGTCCGCTCACCGATAAGGCGGCTCCGGCTAAGATGGCTGTGATGGCGCGGGGGAGACGAAGCTGAAGTAATAGGTTCTTCCCTAACTCGCTCAAGCCGTCGCTCCAGGACCACAAACCTTCAGATAGCAACCATATACTACCGCTGCATATATCTAATACAAAAAAGACTGCTAAGGCCGCAACAAGCGCGGCGTACCAGATACTATATGTCTTTCTTAGTCGCATAAACTGAATAAATCGCTACGTGGGTTAATGAGCATCACCGGCACTTGGCTGCGTTGGATAGCGTGCCGCTCCGGCGGACCGAACAGGATGTCGTCAAGCCCGTATTCCCGGCTGGCGGTCAGTACGAGTAGCTGGTGTCCGGTCTCCGACTGGCGTTCAACCGCTTCTCTATAAAGCTTAAAACTGTTCTTATATGCCTCAATCACTTCATAACTGATGGGTGTGCCGCTTTTCTCGGCTACTGATTGGATATGGGTGATGATACGATTGGTGTTCTGTGTTGCGTGTGAACCGTAGTCCTTGGCTTTCATCAGAATTATACGGGCACCGGTCTTACGGGCCAGATAGGTGCAAATCTCTGCTTTATATACTTCCTCCTCCAACATCGTGACCGGCACTAAGATACGGTTCAGTTGAACGATTTCACGCATTGTGGGAGTCACAAAAACGTAAGGTCTCCGCTCTTCGCGGCACCCGTCCAGTTCTTGCTGAATAACGTGTCGGTTATTCATACACCGGATATATCTGATATCGTCGTTGTTCTCCCAAATAAGCATCAGGCGTGTCGGATTTCGTCGTTGATGGATTCAATATAAGCTACCAGTTCTTCTGTGCCTTCTTTCTTTTCTGCACTGGTGACAAAGATAGCGGGTAACTCTTCCCAATTCTCTAACAGTGCGCGTTTATAGTTCTCTACGTTCTCGTTAAGGCGGGATCTCGTCAGTTTGTCAGCTTTGGTGAACACGATAGCAAACGGAACCTCGTTTTCGCCTAACCACTCCATAAACTCCAAGTCTATCTTCTGCGGCTCGTGGCGGCTGTCCACCAATACGAACAAGTTCGCCAACTCTTGGCGCATAAGGCAGTAACGGTCTATCATCACACGCAATTTGTCGCGTTGTTTCTGACCCGTTTGTGCAAAACCGTAGCCCGGTAAATCCACTAAATGCCATGCTTGAGGACCTTCGTTGACAAGAAAGTGGTTGATAAGAAGCGTCTTACCGGGTTTCTGACTGGTCTTGGCTAACTTCGGATTATGGCATATGGCATTAATCAAACTGGATTTACCTACGTTAGACCTTCCTATAAAAGCATATTCAGGAAGTGATGACGCAGGACATGTGATTACGTCCGGATTGGATATGAAAAACTTAGCGTTGTGTATCATAGCGTTTAGCCCAGTAGATGAATAAACAAAGTAAAAACGTAGTCACTGCAGCAGCAATGAGGTAGGCTGCCCAACTGAAACCTTGGGCGGCAAAGCGGAAACCTTCCGGAGCTATGAAGATATAGCTCACGCTCACCATCGTCATGAATAGTGCGGGAACAAGTGCTATCATAAAGCCGAACGGATAGGGGAGGCGGTTGGTTGCACGATGCTCTTGCTTGTATAGGAACACGGTGCCTGCCCATAGCGTGAAGACGGCTAAAGTCTGGTTCGTCCATGCGAAATAGCGCCATACGATATTAAAATCCACGAACACCATGCCGAATACGCACGCAAAGAGAGGGAAGGCGATAAGCAGTCTTGTCTTTATAGGACGCTGGTCTTTCTTAAGGAAATCCGCTACAATCAGCCGTGCACTGCGCAGTGCCGTGTCACCGCTTGTGATGGGAGCTGCTATCACACCGATAATGGCTAATATACCACCTACCGTTCCGAGCCAGCTGCGGCTGACGCGGTCTATGACTAAGGCGGCGATGTTCTTGCCGGGATTGGCTGCCGCAAAGGCCTGCAGACCGTCTATACCATAGACACCGGCTTCAGGGTCGGCAAAGAAGGTGCCGGCGGCAGCTGCCCATATCAGTGCCAAGATCCCTTCTGCCACCATCGCGCCGTAGAAGATTATACGGCCTTGCCGTTCGTTCGTTACGCACCGCGCCATAATAGGAGACTGTGTACCGTGGAAGCCGGAGATAGCTCCGCACGCAATGCTCACAAACATCATCGGGAAAAGCGGTAAGCCGTTCGTCTGACGATTATGCAAACCGTCTGTCAACTCGGGCATCTCGGTCGCATGCCAACCTAACATGACAGCTGCTATCCCTACGCCCATAAAGAGCAGTATGGCACCGAAAACAGGGTAGAAACGACCTATCAGCTTATCGACCGGAAGCACGGTCGCCAACGTATAGTAGGCAAAGATAATTACTACCCATACAATAGGTATAGCGCTTGTGCGAAATGATAACTCAGGAAGTGCTACCATGCCCTGAAGAAGCGTAGCCGGACCGCTCAAGAATGTGGTAGTCAATAATATAAGGAGTACAAGCGATAATATACGCATAAATAGTTTGATACCGTCCCCTAACTCGTCTCCAATAATATCCGGCAGACTGAATCCGCCTTTGCGTATAGATAACATTCCGCTTAAATAGTCGTGTACTCCTCCGGCAAAAATCGTACCGAACACAATCCACAGGAACGCTGCAGGACCGAAGAATATACCCATTATTGCACCGAAGATAGGACCTAAGCCGGCGATATTGAGAAACTGTACAAGGAAAATGCGCCATGGCTTCATCGGAACATAGTCCACACCGTCGGCTTTCGTAATGGCAGGAGTCTGTGCCTTTGAGTCTATTACAAACACTTTCTCTACAAATGCGCCGTAGAGAATATAGCCCAAAATTAGAATAATGATTGCACTAATAAACGTAAGCATATTATGATGTACTATTTACAATGTACTTTTATTTAACGATTTATCGTTGCGCTATGCGCGTAACAACTCGCAAAGGTACAAAAAAGAGTTGACATACACAAATAAATTTCTATTTTTATTTGCATTTGCGTATTTCTGCGTAATCCTGAGTTCCCTGTTTTGGGGAGTTTGTATAAAACATAAAGGAGAACCGAAGTTCTCCTTTCACTTGTTTCGTGGGCGTTTACGGATTCGAACCGCAGACCCTCTGCTTGTAAGGCAGATGCTCT
>CAMOJP010000072.1 GCA_946617165.1 uncultured Bacteroidales bacterium | reverse complement strand
GTCATTCCTGTGTATTCGTATGGTGGTAGTAACGACTACTATGTTCACTCGATGAGTTATATCTACATCGACAACATCACAGGGGAGTCCGGTTCGCAGACGATTGCGCGCATGTACTCCAAACCAAAGAAAGATGATTCAGAGAACGGGAACTATGATAGCGGCAAGGGTACAGCCTATCTGAAGATGGAGAAAGGTAAGGCAATCGTTACCTCTATGTATGATGGTATCAATAAGTTGGTGAATCAAGGCAGCGAATCCGGTAAACTCTTAGTCAAGAAAGGCGAGGACGACGGTTTCCGATGCGTGACGAAACTTGAGTTTGACTGGTATCCTCCAACCGAATTGAACAATAAGACCTTCCGCATCAATATGCGTATTTACCTATATTCGCACTCTGCCGATACGAAAGATAATAATTCTTCCTACAATTTCGATTGGCACTTCGACAATAGCGGACATAACTTCACGACCAACGATAATGTGATGGCTCCGATGTTGATGGACCCGTATCTTTATACTATCAACGAGACGGGTGCGGCAGGCTATGGCGCTGCTGTGGTGCCGTTCATGACTTATCAGACGGCATTCAGTTATAAGACCTCGCTGAGTCCCGATGTTGAATGGCCTATTAAGAACAAAGAGCGCGCCGGCTTGATTCAGGTGCCCACCACAGACACCGTGCAAACAGGATTCTTCGCCACCTTTGAGCAAGAGCGTAATGCTACCACCCATGAGAAGATATCCGTTAAATCCAATACGGTCAAGATTCCCCCTTACCACCGTATCTATGATTTTGAGGCTACGGCAGAAACGGATGAAACCGGCACCTTTACGGGCAATCACCTCCTCACGTGGAATATCAAAAACTCACACCTCACCGACCTTATGGACGGCGATATGTTCGAGATTGAGCGTGCGCTCAAGCCTGATTTCTCTGACGCCCGTCAAGTTACGATAGCCTCTATGAACCGCAATAAAAGCAGTTATTCTTTCGTGGACAACAGCCGCGACACATGGACGGGAAACAACAATGCACAGGCTGATACATTCAGTTTTTATACTTCCTATACACCTTCCTCACCCTATGTCATCAACGATCAGAACGGAAACGCCAAGTATAGTGTAGAGTTGGAACTTATCAACGACAAGGTGCTGGTATCGTCAGTGCCTGTCTATTACCGTATCCGCCGTGCTTCCGCGTCTATATGGGGCTGGAACTCCGACTTGGTAAGAACAGCGCAACTATACAATGTAAATTATCTGGCACCGCTCGCCGCTGCGCAGGAGAACTACACCAAGGATGCCGAGTTTGAAACAAATCACAAGGTGAATTTCCGTTTCAAGATAGAGAACACCGATGTTCCTCCTATTTCATTCCCTAACGAAGGATTCAAGCTGAAGGTGAATAAAATAAGCAGCCTCGCTGATTCGGTGACGGTGCGTATTATTGACCAGCCGGACAGAAGCGGAAATTATCTTTCTATGACAGTCCGCCATCAAGGAGCTATTATTAGAGAAGAGGACAAATATCAGTTCCATGGGAACAGGGAATTCAAAGTACCTCGAGGTGCTATTATCACTTTCGGCAAAGGCTTTGGACGAGAAGAGTTAGTTGTCGAGTTGAATGAAAGCCACTTATTCCGAGTGCAGGATATTAATGCCTTTATCTGTGATATTTTTGATTATGGTGTCATCTTTACGGAGGATCCTTTGACACCTGCCCTGCAACAGCATTTAATAGACAGTCTGAGTCCGCTGCTTGTAGCCAAATATCAACAGCAGTATAATGGCGGCAAGGCCATGTGGGACAATTCTGCTCGGTTGATCGTCATGCGTACGATTCAGGAGACGGGTCAGACGATGGAGTTCATCGTTCCGCCCGACAGCATCCGCCGTCAATCAGACGGCTCATGGATAGCCACCTATAGCGACATAGCCGACCGTGCCTGCTCGCACTACTCTTACTCAGTGCGCATCGACCAATCGACCGCTGACTTGCATGTATTCGACTCCTTGCAACTCCAGTCTATCACCATCGGCGGTCCTAATCTGTATTTCGACGAGTCAGCGAGTATCACCCGTTTCACTGCCACCCAAGGCGATGCTTCTACAGCCATGAAGAACGGAGTGCTGCTGCGTTGGGAGGTGAACAGCAATGCGGTCGATGAGTACGTGCTGACACGTATTCGTAAAGGCAGCGACGCCTCTCCGGACACCGTATATCGCGGCGACAACAGCGATTTCTTCGACCGCTCTGCCGTACCAGATGTGCACTACGACTACACCATTGCCACCCACTATTCATGCAACGGTAAGAGTACTTCCAACTCTGCCACAACAGAGGGATGGCGTACGCCGTACGGTGAGATTTCGGGTGCTATCAACATGTCGGATAACAGTGGCATGGCAGGAGTAGAAGTGGCGTTGCAAGACACCGCCGGAACTACGCTGCGCAGAATGACCACCGATGGCACGGGTTTCTTCCTCTTTGACAGTTTGACATATGATGCTACCAAGGGAGGCGTCTTCATCGTTGTGCCGACTGCACAATACGGCACTTTCTCCTACAACAGTACCTCTGCCTCTACAGCTGCTGTGACCCTGTCTTCGGCTGAGGCTGTTGGTAAGGGCATTGACTTCGCCAACACCTCCTCCTCACGCTTGTCGGGTAGGGTGCTGTACAAGATGAGTACAATACCTGTGCCGGGCGTTATGTTCCTGCTCAACGGGGACACGTTGCGCAGAGGCAATACGCCTGTGACAACCGGTACCGACGGTAACTTCGAACTCATTTTACCTACCTCGCAGCCCTGTAAGTTGCAGGTGTTCAAGCCCGGACATACCTTCGAGGGAGACGGCATTCTGCATGTAGAGCAAGGACAAGACACTTTTGCGCTGACCAAACCTTTGGATGGCGTGCGATTCTACGACCAAACGAAAGTGCGACTCGTAGGTCGTGTGGCCGGCGGTAACGACCAGCGAGACCTCAAGCACGGATTTGGCTTGGGTAAAAACAACTTGGGTGACAACTTGCAACTCGTCCTCATGCTTGAGGGTGACAACACCGCCCAAATCGTGCACGATCCGGACGACATGAGCCGAGATACGATTAACCAAAGCGTAAGTTATGCTTCGATTAATGACGGACAAGTGGTGACAAATACCCGATTCGAGAAAAAACGAATCGTGCTTCGTCCCGACTCTGCAACGGGTGAGTTCGCCGTGGATTTGTTCCCCGTGAAGTACAAAGTAGTACAGGCAACGGCCACAGGCTACGCAACACTCTTTGCACAAGGGCAAGGCTCTGAAACCTTCGACTTGGTGAACGCCCCGCTAAAGCAAATCACCGATTCGCTTAACGGCAAAAATGTCGTCTATAATGCCGTTTATGACCGCATTTACCACAACCCCGTGGTAATAGGACTCAATCAGGTTCTATATGGCGTCGAGCGCAAGGGGTATGGTGAATCAGAGATGGAGTTCTCGTCCCTCAACCCCGTGGCAACAGACAAGGTGTCCATGTACACGGAGCAACCCGATGGCACTATCAATTACCTGATGGGGCATCCGGTGTTCATCAGCAACCGCCGTTACCAATTCGTTGCGCGTGCGTATGAAGAATATGTATATAATAACAACCGCAGCATCGGCATTGTTGACCGTGTGCCCCAACGTGGTGGCGAAGTGATAATCCACAATGGTCTGCATAGTCAAACCGACACGCTACATTTCACGCTCAATGAAAAGGGCGAGAACCGCGCGGTATGGCTCTCTGTCGACCAAATAGACACACGCAACAGCGGAACCAATGCGCTGCGCACGGTCAGCACCCTACTCAAAACTGAGGGCACTGCTGTAGAAACTTCCGTCTTCCAAGCGTATGTCAGCGGAGTGGACTACCAATCGGGTGACATCACTGCCACCGAGAGTGAAGTCGTGCTGCTGGATATTATTCGTGACCCCGCAGGCATGGGCTCTTCGGCTTGGGTGGATGCCGGCTCCACCTACTCCTTCTCCTACACCGAGACGTATGCATGGTCAGCCGGAGTGGAAATAGATGTGATGCGAGGCCTAAATTTCTCGCAGGATATCGGTACGGTCTCCGCACCAATGGGGGCGGGAACCTATTTGGGCTCAAACTTTGAAACTACACGTCTGCTCACGATTCCTATCCCGATTAACCATGAATGGAACTGGGGATACAACTATATGTATTCTGTCACGACCAGTAATAATATCTCCACCTCTATGGGCATTACTCCAGCTGATGTAGGCTCATTAGCGGATGTGTTCTATGGCACAACAGTGAGCCAATTGGCAGGTAAAGTGAACGCTGTGGCGGTTATCTCAGACAGTTTGTACCAAGTACGGATGCCTGCTATTGCTGCCGGCATGATGAAGGTGTTGGGACAAGGTACTACGGCAGACGGTAAGAACTATTACCTCGTTACCGGTCAGAAA
>CAMOJP010000071.1 GCA_946617165.1 uncultured Bacteroidales bacterium | reverse complement strand
GAATAACGGGTTTCATCTTACCGTTACGTTTCTCCATATTCATCATCATCGTGATAGGCACACCGCCCGCGAGCCATTCGGCAGCGGGTCTGGTCAGATTACGTACCAATGACATGTAACCGGTCTTACCTGCAGCAATCAGATGCGCTGCTGTCACACCGATAGAATAGCAGTAGTCTGCATCAAAATTGGACGGAATAGCGCAACGCCCTTCATAACCGAAGAAGTGGTTGATAGCTGAGAATTTACCTTTGTAGGTGCCATTGGCTTTTAGCACAGCCAAACGTTTGGAAACCATTTCTATAAGTAACTTTTCCGTTTCAATAAGACTTACCATCACATTTCCGTGCGGGTCGCGCTCAAGCGTTAACTGACGAGCAATACCTTTCGGCAGAGAACGATAAAGTTCGCATGAAGCAGGTGTAAGCATAGATTTTACATATTCGCGTTTCGCATCATCACCCTCTAAAGACGCAAACTCCTCGTTTTGAGCCAGTAAGTCATTGAGTTCTTGAATCAGAACACGCATAGCCGGAATAAACTCAATCAGTCCTTCAGGAATAAGTACTGTACCGAAATTCAAACCTGCATTGGAACGGTCAACAATAACTTCTACAATCTGCTCAACGATATCATTGAGGGTCATGTTTTTGGCTTCTACTTCCTCTGAAATAAGGCATATGTTCGGTTGGCTCTGGAGGGCACACTCCAAGGCAATATGACTTGCACTGCGTCCCATGAGACGAATGAAGTGCCAATATTTCTTGGCAGAGTTGGCATCACGTTGGATGTTACCGATAAGTTCCGCATAGGTCTTGCAAGCGGTATCGAAACCGAATGATGTCTCAATCATCTCGTTCTTTAAGTCACCATCAATAGTCTTCGGGCAGCCGATTACTTGAATACCGCATTGCTTTTGCAGATAGTATTCCGCCAATACACATGCGTTCGTATTCGAATCGTCTCCACCGATGATAACAATAGCCTTGATGCCTAACTTGTTGCATACTTCAATACCGTTGTCGAACTGCCAGGTCTCTTCCAGTTTGGTACGACCGGAACCAATAATATCAAAACCACCGGTATTACGATATTCATCAATAATATCAGCGGTCAGTTCTTGGTATTTACCCTCAATCAAGCCGCTTGGTCCTCCAAGGAAACCATAGAGTTTATTAGCGGAATTAAGACGTTTGAGACAATCGAAGAGACCGCAAATGACATTATGACCGCCGGGAGCTTGACCACCGGAGAGAATAACGCCTACGTTAATTGGTTCACTCTTGGGTTCTCCTTCAGCGGGCTCCATCGTAATGATAGGCAGACCATACGTGTTAGGGAACAGTTGTTTAATCTCGGCTTGGTCAGCTACGGACTGTGTGGCAGCACCGGTTGACAAGCGAACATTTCCGGTCAAAGCTACCGGCATCTTCGGCTGGTATGCTTGACGTGCAATTTGTAGTGGAGATTTCTTCATCATCATATATAGTTTTTAGTTTTTTTGCCAAATTTGGCGCAAAGATACAACAATTATTGTATATACGCAAATAAAATTAACAATTTTATTTATTATCGCTTATTATCAGTTCTACTAATTTCTCGACAGCCTCTTCCTGCGGAATATTCTTGAGGATACATTCTTTGCCTCTGTATAGGCTGATCCGGTTTCGTCCGGCACCGACATATCCGTAGTCTGCATCCGCCATTTCTCCCGGTCCGTTTACAATACATCCCATTACGGCAATTTTCAGTCCGCGTGCTTTTTCCCCCAATTTTCGGCTTATGCCGGACTTGACTTGAGCAATCGTTGTCTGCAAGTCAAACATCGTGCGTCCACAGCCGGGGCAGGAGGTGAACTCTGTCTTGTACATCTTAATTCGTGCTGCCTGAAGAATATCTTTGCTAAGCGCATTTATGCGCGCTTGGTCAAAATTAGGATTGAGCAATTCCAAATCTTCGCATCCATACTGCCATAACAACCTTCCACATTCAGCAGCTGCATGAAGTTGGAATAAAGACCAGTCTTTCTCTGTGTTATAAAAAAAGATACTGTGTTTATCCTCGTTATAAGCGGTAATATGTTGTTCGTCGTACCTCGGACTGTCGGGATTAGTGAAATATGATACCAATTCTTTGGCTACTGGTATCTCTGCCTCCGGCTCTTCGCTCAGGCTCACGCGAATCGTATCGCCTATACCGTCTGCCAGCAGCGCACCGATGCCCACTGCCGATTTGATGCGTCCGTCTTCCCCCTCCCCGGCTTCTGTTACGCCTAAATGAATAGGGTAGTGCATATCCTCTTTGTCCATCGTTGCTACTAACAGACGTACCGTATCAACCATAATACGGGTATTAGAAGCTTTGATACTAAGGACTATATCGCTGAATTGCTCTTCGTTAGCGATATGCAAGAACTCCATGCAGCTGGCTACCATCCCTTCGGGGGTATCACCGTATTGCTCCATGATGCGCGATGACAGACTGCCGTGATTAACGCCTATGCGCAGTGCCGTATGGTGGTGACGGCACAGGTCAATCAGATGAGTAAAACGCTCACGGATAGTTTGTGGGTCTGAGGCATAGTTGCCGGGATTGATGCGTACTTTCTCGCATATGGTAGCGGCTAAGTCGGCTACGTCTGAGCGGAAATGGATATCGGCTACTAAAGGCAGGCGGCTACCTTTTTTACGTAGTTGTTCTTCAATCTGCGCTAATGATTCCACTTCACGCGACCCTTGCGTTGTGAAGCGGAAGAGTTCTGCACCTGCCTGCTCGCAGCGTAAGGCTTGAGCTACACTCAAGTCAATATCGTTAGTCGAGGTGTTGGCCATCGTTTGTACACGGATTGGATAACCGGAACCGATACAGACATCTCCCACATGAGTGGTAGTCGTAACTCTGCGTTGATAGGTTGATAGTATATTCATCTTGTATTTTCTTCCAAACTTATTACAAAAAAAAAAGCAGAAATCGTACGACCTCTGCTCTTGTGAACCAGCTGGGGCTCGAACCCAGGACCCCATCCTTAAAAGGGATGTGCTCTACCTGCTGAGCTACTGATTCTCCTGCTTTTTCAAAAGCGGCTGCAAAGGTACTGCTTTTTTTTGGACTGACCAAATATTTTTCAAAAAAAATAACGAAAAACCTCTTTTTTTTGACTTTTGTTGGTCAAACTCCACTATTTATACCTATATATGGCGACTATTTCGGTTTGTGTATCGAAATCGGCGTCAAAGATGATTTGCAATTTACTATAGCGACTGTCTACCTGTACATCTTTCCCCCAAAGTGCTTTAACCCGTTCGTCTACACACCATGCAAAATCCATGGTTTTTGTTTTTAAATCGTTGCGGTCAGCCACTTTGTGTAGTAAGATATGGTTGGAGCCTATGACACGATAGCCGTTTTCGGTTGCGATGATATTACACACGGAATCTAATTGGTCGGAAGTCATGCCCGGTGTATAGTCTATATTAGAGCCATTAATGCCGAACGAGATCTCCCATCCGATAAGTCCGTCGTGCGTGTCGCTGGTCTTACATCCTGATAGTATAAGAACCGCCACAAGCAGTATGTAATATGCTTTGCGCATGGATTATAAGACAATATTCACTATTCTGCCCGGTACTACAATCACTTTCTTAGGCGTATTGCCGGCGAGGTGCTTAGCCGTTTGCTCGTCTGCCATAACGGTTTTTTCAATGTCTTCTTTACCCATTGTTTTGGGCAGGGAAACGGTAAAGCGTACTTTGCCGTTGAACTGGACAGGGTAGTTGATACTGCTTTCTACCAAGTATTCCTCGTTACATATAGGCCATTGAGCGTCGCAAACTGTAGTATCGTGACCACAGCGATGCCACATCTCCTCCGCGATGTGTGGGGCATAAGGCGCGAGAAGAACGGCTATCGGCTCCAAGATAGCACGCTTGGTACATTTGAGCGCACTTAACTCATTCTGCGCAATCATGAATGCAGGGATAGACGTGTTGAACGAGAAGTTCTCGATGTCCCACGTGATCTTTTTAATCAGTTTATGCAGGGAGCGGAGCTCTTCTTTCGTCGGTTCCTCGTCGGTGATATTCTCGTACATGTTCCAGAGGCGTTTGAGGAAACGGTGCACGCCGTCGATACCGTTGGTGTCCCATGGTTTGGACATCTCCAGCGGACCGAGGAACATCTCATACAGACGCAGCGTGTCGGCGCCGAACTTGGCAATCACATCGTCCGGATTGACCACATTGAACATGGACTTACTCATCTTTTCTACCGCCCAACCGCAGATATATTGCTTGGCACCTTCGGTGTAGCCTGTCAGCTCGGACGAGGTGCCGTCCGCAAAGACGAACTCGGCGTTCTTGAACTCCGGCATCCACGCGCGGAAAGCGTTGATGTCCAGCACGTCGTTGTTGACGATATTCACGTTCACGTGAATAGGCTGCACTTTGTCCTTGTATTCGGGGTTGTCGATGAGGTTGTAACTGATATAGAGGTTGCCCGTCGCGCCTTCGCCGATATAACGATAGACGAAGTTCGAACGGCCCTGGATCATACCTTGGTTGATCAGTTTCTTGAACGGTTCGTCCTCGCAGATATAGCCGAGGTCATACAGGAACTTGTTCCAGAAACGGCTGTAAATCAGGTGCCCCGTAGCATGCTCCGAACCGCCGAGATACAGATCCACCTGACGCCAATATTCGTTCGCTTGTTTGCTCACCAGCGCTTGGTCATTATGGTTGTCCATATAACGCAGGTAGTATGCCGACGAACCGGCAAAGCCCGGCATCGTGCAGAGCTCCAGCGGGAAAACGGTCTTGTTGTCAATCAGCGATTTATCTACTACCTTGCGGTTCGCTTCGTCC
>CAMOJP010000070.1 GCA_946617165.1 uncultured Bacteroidales bacterium | reverse complement strand
GATGGTTGTGGGGCTTGGATGCTTGCATTCTAAGGCACACAAACAGCCGAATATACATAGTCCGAAGGACTGCAAACAGTAAAGGTTTTTTTTGTGTTTTTGTTATTTTTTATTCGACTTTCCGCTGCACAGCCGACCGGGACTGCAGCCACTGCAGGCTGCACAGCCGCCGACACCGGCGTCACGCCGGCTTTTGACTAAAATCTGCGCAAAAATGATTTTTCTTCACAAATTCTTGCGTAATTCCGAAAAATGCAGTAACTTTGCAGCCGCATAAAAAAAAAGAAATATGTCAGAAACTATTGCTGTAATTGTATTTATTATCTTAATGATTCTCCTGTACAAGATTATTGCAGGATATATAGGTCTTCTTATGCTCTTTGGGATAATAGGGGCTGCTGTAGGGGTAATTTTTGGAGACGGAATATGGCATACATGTGCGTATATTGGTGCTGCCATTGGTCTTGTTTTTTTTCTGGTGAAAGATTTTGATAATGTTTGGAGAACAGTTGCAGGGCTTGCGGTAGGAGGTGTCGTCGGATGGCTCATTGGATTACTTTTTGGCTCCGGTATGTGGTCCTCTGTTGTTTGTCTTGCAGGTGCCCTTATAGGAGCTTGCGTCGTCAGCCCTGCTGCTTACGAAGCCATGACACGGCAATCGAAGAGATCGTACTCCTCCGAATCCAATCGCCGCTCCTATAACGATTCGGATGAAGAAAAGAGACCATATAATGGACTGATTTGTAATCGATGTGATTATTATAATGACTATGAAATAAAATGTAATCTCTATAACAGACACACCTCCCCAACTGAAAACGCATGCACATCATTTTCCGGTCGATAATAACATAACTCAACCTCCGTCAATAACTATTACATCAACAACAATAACGGAAGAGGCAACAGGATAAAACCGCCATCAAACCATACCTTAACCGACAAAATGTGCGCAAAAATGAATTTTATTTGCACATTCGGATTTTTTTTTGTAGTTTTGCAGCCGATTTGTATAAGTTGTCAGTAACTTGACGCAAAATGGCAGACAGCACTTTGATTAAACATATAGGTTCCAACCCCTCAAACATTCTCCCACAACTCCTTATGCTTTTACCGAACAGGGAACACCCTATGCAACGAATTGTTAACCAGATGTTTACCCCACCCCATCATACGAATAGGCGGAAGGTAGGCAAAATCAATATATTCGCAGCGTTACAGACGGTGTGCACTAATCGTGCGCGCCGTCTTTTCGTATATCTATAGTTTATTTAGGATAGCGAAGCGGTCCGGAATCCGGAAAACAAAAATCAACAATACAAACAAACTTTAAAACCGAAGCGCCGATGGGATATAACCGGCAAATGCTTATGAGAAAGATTAAATTACTCATTTTGGCAGTATTATGCTGCATCTTTCAGGTCTCTTATGCCTCAGAAGAATTCATGATGTGCGGATTAACGATTAGTGATGCCATCGCGACTTCTCCTACCGGAATTGTAGCCGCGCTGAACGAAATCTCCGGCGTTACTGCATCCGGTACCATTACTTACGATGTTTCCACCCGGACATTGACCCTTAACAATGCCCGGGTATCATTTACCGGAAGCGCAAGTGTATTGGAATCCAAAAGCACCTATAGCACTCCGGCAGTAACTGTTCAACTTATAGGAGAAAACTCTTTGCACTATAACGGAACAGGTTATTATTGCGCTATTCAACTTAGCCACTATAGTGATCTGACCATAACCGGAAGCGGCTCGTTGAATGCAAAGTCCGATACCTATTTTGCTATTCATACAGCTCATGGTACGCTGCGTATTAATAATACAACTATTGTAGCGGAAAGTGATTATGGTATGGGGAACAATAGTGTAGGTGGAAAAACATATATCAATAACTCCAATGTAACAGTATCTCAGTTGCTACGCCAAGATTATGTTGAAGTAACCAACTGCTATATCATTGCTCCGTCCGGAGCAGTAGTGCGCTCGGGTATGTCTTCCGGTGGATATGGCATTGACAAGAAAGGTGCCAGTGGTAATATCGTCATTTCTACGGAAGAGCCGGTAAATACCTATACCGTTACGTTGGTGCAGCCGGAGCATGGTTCTATTAATGTTACCGAATCCGTTAATTTAAGCGAAGTACCGGAAGGTACATTATTGCATTTCACGGCGACTCCCGATGCCAATTATGAATTAGATACATGGAGCGGATGTGCTCAAGATGGCACCATTACTGTCAATGGGGATGTGACCGTGAGTTGCACTTTCAAACTAAAAGAAATGAATGTAACCTTAGCCACTCCGACAAATGGTTCTGTAACTGTTACTTCCGGCGGAAATACCGTTGACCTCAGCCAACCTGTATTATATGGCACCGACTTAGTCTTTACAGCTACTCCGAATAGTAGCTATAAGTTTGCCCAATATCTGGTTACCCGTGAGGGGGAAAGTGCTGTCAATGAGTACACTAATCCCATGACCCTACAAGTAACCAAGAATACGAATGTACAAGTTGTTTTTGTACAAAAGCCCAGTTACACTATTACGGTTGACCAACCGGCAAACGGTACTATTGCTCTGCAAGAGACCGGTATAGACCTCACATCAGTGGAAGAAGGAACTATCCTGCACTTCATTGCTACCCCGAATGAGGGCTACGAGTTCGGCGCATGGAGCGGTTGCGAAGCGGATGGCTCACTCACCGTTACCGCTAATGCTACCATTTCTGCTTCTTTCAATAAAAAAGCTTATCACGTAACCTTCGTAGATTTTGATGACCGTGTTCTCAAGGAAGAAGATGTCCTCTTTGAAGAGGCTGCTACTGCTCCTGCTGACCCGGCACGAGAGGGATATACCTTTGCCGGTTGGGACAAGGATTTCAGCAGCATCACCGCAGCAATTACCGTTAAGGCTACTTATACGAAGAACTCTTATCACGTAACCTTCGTAGATTTTGATGACCGTGTTCTCAAGGAGGAAGATGTACTCTTTGAAGAGGCTGCTACTGCTCCCGCTGACCCGGCACGCGAGGGATATACCTTTGCCGGTTGGGACAAGGATTTCAGCAGCATCACCGCAGCAATTACCGTTAAGGCTACTTATACCATTAATACCTATATGGTGACAGTAGTGGCCGAAAACGGCTCCGTAACGGCTAAAGATGCGGACAATAATCCTGTGGATTTGAGTCAGGAAATAGAGTATGGCAAAGTAATCTTCCTGACAGCCACTGCAGATGAGGGTTATGTATTCGAAAGTTGGGAAAACTACGATGAAACAACCGGTTTGACCGTAACGGAGAATGTTACTATTACTGCAAACTTTGTTCTTAAACCAACAGGCATAGATAACATCTTCTCCAATGAAAAGGTAAACAAAGTTCTCATTGACGGACAAGTCTACATTATCCGAGGTGATGGCTCTGTATTCAATGCACAAGGTGCACACGTAAAAATCGCTTATTGACTAAATAATCATTGAAACCGATGGGGCGATGGGATATAACAGCCCCAAAACAACGTATGAAAAAATTATGGATTACATTAGCGGCTTGCCTTTTGATGGTAGGTAATGCGACCGCAGCTTATGTTAATGAGACCATTGCAGAAAAAACACTAATCAACGGACTTTATTACCGCCTCACACACTCCGCCTGGCCGGAGATGGGCATCGCGGATACATACGATGCCACAGTGTTGCCTAAAGCGGAGCAGAGTAGCAATTCCAATTATGTTTCAGGAAGTATTACAATCCCCGATCAAGTGAGTTATAGCGGCCATTCATTTACGGTAAGTACAATCTCAGATAATGCGTTTTATCAATGCACGAACCTCACTTCCATCACGGTTAACAGCTCGTTGATTGCCATTGGGAAATACGCGTTCTATGGTTGTTCAAGATTGCAAGACGTTACCATCAAAAGTTCGGATATTTCGTTTAACGGTGAATATATTTTCTCTGCATGCGGTGCACTGAAGAATGTCACTTTTACGCAATATAATTCCGTATCAAACTTCTATGTTGCCGATAATGCGACAGCTATTTTCTACGGATGCAGCAATTTGAAGTCTATTGTGTTGCCCGCTGCATGTGAGAAAGTAACCAACTACTTCTTCGGAAATTGCAGCTCGCTCGAATATGTATTTTTCGGGGCGGTAGGTACTACATCTTCTTTGCTCAATTCGATGGAGGCAAACGTCTTCTACCAATGCGGAAATGTACGGGGTATATATATTAACAAGAATGGTGCCGCTCCTTCGATTCAATCCAACACATTCAGCGGTATTCCTTCCTCTGCGCATGTGTATGTGCCCTGTAATTATGTGAGCAATTACAATTCCGGTTATTGGAGCAGCGTCAGCGTTGCCGGCAATTTCCCTTACGCCTTTGAGGTGCTGAATAGCGATGCCGCAAAGGGTTCTATCACGGTAACTAAAGAGCCGGATTGTGATAATACTTCCGCTCAAATAGCCGCTTACCCCTATGCGGGCTATGCTTTTGAGGCGTGGTATGATGTGGATAATAATGTGGTGTATTCGTATCAGCCGCAAACTACTATTGCGAATGTCAATCGCGACATGCACCTTTCTGCGCAGTGGGTTAAATCGGACTGCTCCACCAATGGTGTCTTCCCCTATCAGTTGAACCTGAGTGCCAATATGCCGCAGGCAGGCACAACCCAAATACGCAAGGCTCCGGATTGTGATGATGCATCCGCCCAGATTGCCGCCTATCCCTATGCAGGCTATGCTTTCGAGGCGTGGTACGATGTGGATAATAATGTGGTGTATTCGTATCAGCCGCAAACTACTATTGCGAATGTCAATCGCGACATGCACCTTTCTGCGCAGTGGGTTAAATCGGACTGCTCCACCAATGGTGTCTTCCCCTATCAGTTGAACCTGAGTGCCAATATGCCGCAGGCAGGCACAACCCAAATACGCAAGGCTCCGGATTGTGATGATGCATCCGCCCAGATTGCCGCCTATCCCTATGCAGGCTATGCTTTCGAGGCGTGGTACGATGTGGATAATAATCTGGTGTATTCGTATGAACCCATCACTTCTATTGCCAATGTGAACCGCAATATGAATCTGCAAGCCTATTTCGTGGAAGCCGACTGCTCCACTAATGGGACTTTCCCATATAGATTAGATGTAGAGAGTGCAAATGCGCAACAAGGCGCAGTGGCAATCTATAAGATTCCAAGTTGCGATGATCCGTCAGCACGCATCTATGCTTCCGGTTTTGCCGGATACACATTTGAAGCATGGGTAGATGTGGATAATGGCAATGTTGTTTATTCATACGAACCTGTCACTAACATAGCGGATGTAAACAGAGATATGCACCTTGTAGCGCATTTTATAGAGGCAAGTTGTGAGAGCAATGGCACCTTCCCATTCTCTTTCAATGCTTTCTCTGACAATAGTGAGTATGGTTCTGTAGAAGTCAGAATACCGACCTGCGACGACAAGTCCGCTCGCGCTTATGCCCGTCCCAACACAGGCTATGAGTTTGTTATTTGGAGTGACGGTACTACCGAAAACCCGCGCAACTGGAGCGAGGTAAACCAAAATGTGAATATCTGCGCGCTCTTCAAAGAAAAAGACCACGGCTGCCAGATTGACGGTGTGCTCGGTTATATGTTCAAGATTGAGCCCAATGACTACAACATGGGAACAACGATGATGACCCGTATCCCGGATTGCTCCGACCCGTCCACTCAGATTGCAGCTATCGCCAAGGAAGGCTAT
>CAMOJP010000069.1 GCA_946617165.1 uncultured Bacteroidales bacterium | reverse complement strand
GAAACCGGAGCATTGCGTAACGGAACTATCCGGCGATATTACGGATTTATAGTCAAAAACAAGTGCTTTCGGGGTTCCCTCATAAGGCCAACCGAAATCTACATTGGCATTATAATTCCCGGTTGCATTAAAAGGTTCACGGGTTCGTCCGACATACAAAGTTCCGGCTAAAATGACATGCATGTCCAGCCCAATGACTGTAATATCTTCCTGAAGGATAGATAGTTTAGCTGCCGTGCCATGCCCCCTTTTGTCAGGCTCCACAGAGGTAGAGGTCTTATATATCCCCATAAAGTTGATATAGTCATTGCTCGTGGCCCAAGGGTCATCGGCATCCTTATATATATAAGGTTTATTCTCCCAAAGGGTATCCTTAGGAGCAGGAATATAGATGGCACGGGTCTGCCCGCCAACTACTTTGGACTCTTTAATATAATGAACAGCCCATGTCTCAAAGTCTCCGTATGGAATAGACTGTAATTGGGCACGAACACCCGAGACAAGGCTGAGTAGAAATAGCGTTATTGTAATTATGCGTTTCATTGAGCGCGCAAAATTACAAAAAAAAATTGGTCTATGCAAATAAATTTGCGTTTTATGCGAATTTTCTGTTAAACTTATTAACAAGTATCAACACATTAACCCCCATCAGCAGCGCAAAAGAAAATACACCTTGCAGTAAATTTTTCATCTTTGTTCAATTTTATAATTTGTAATTAACGCTGCAAAGATACTGCTTTTTTTTGTATTGACAAAGAGTCTTCTACTGAGTGGTCAAAAAAGGGAACCGAATGGTCCCCTTTCTCATTTCTTTTATAGAATCTATAACAAATAATATAGAATCTACAGCCTCAGCGATATCAGCAAGCCTTACCGTCAGAGCCAAGTACGTTGATGATTTTGTGCTTATAGAGTTGCTCCATGAGGTCACGAGCCGGACCGCAGTATTTACGTGGGTCGAACTCTCCGGGTTTCTCTGCAAATACTTTACGTACAGCAGCGGTGAATGCTAAACGGCTATCAGAGTCGATATTGATTTTGCAGACAGCAGATTTAGCAGCTTTACGCAATTGCTCCTCAGGAATACCTACTGCATCAGGCAATTTGCCGCCATATTGGTTAATCATATCTACATACTCTTGAGGAACTGAGCTGGAGCCATGCAGTACGATGGGGAATCCGGGCAGTTTCTCCATGATAGCATCGAGAACATCGAATGCCAATGGCGGGGGCACGAGACGACCGGTCTTGGGGTCACGGGTGCATTGTTCGGGTTTGAACTTATATGCGCCATGGCTGGTTCCGATAGAGATAGCGAGGGAGTCGCAACCGGTACGTTTGGAGAAATCAATAACCTCTTCAGGACGAGTGTAGTGGCTCTCCTCGGCTTGTACTTCGTCTTCAACTCCGGCAAGAACGCCTAATTCAGCCTCAACGGTAACATCATATTGGTGGGCATAATCTGCAACCTTCTTACTCAAAGCGATATTCTCTTCATAAGGCAGAGCAGAACCGTCAATCATGACGCTGGAGAAACCGAGGTCGATACAATCTTTGCAGAGTTCGAAGGAATCACCGTGATCGAGGTGAAGAACGATTTCAGGTTTTTCCCAACCGAGTTCTTTCGCATAAGCTACTGCACCTTGTGCCATATAACGCAAGAGCGTCGGATTAGCATAAGCACGAGCACCTTTAGATACTTGGAGGATAACCGGAGATTTGGTTTCTGCAGCAGCCTTGATAATAGCTTGCAGTTGCTCCATGTTGTTGAAATTGAAGGCAGGAATAGCATATCCGCCCTTAATGGCTTTAGCAAACATCTCGCGGGTGTTCACCAAACCTAATTCTTTGTAACTTACCATGATTAGAAACTTTTAATGGTTTATAATTATTGTTAATTCGTTATTTATCGTGCTTATGTTCGTAGATAGCCTCTTCGACATTGATGATATAGTCACCCATTTTCTCATACTCGGAGATAGTATCCATATAGTTGATACCCGTTAGGTAGTCATACTTCTGCTCGGTAACGTTGATAGTATTTTGGGCTTTTATGTCATCGCGGAAGTTATTGATTTCATTCTCGAGGTTCGACATCTCATTGAACTGCTCTTCCGTCACTTGCTGTGCTTCGATAGCTTTAAGCATCATCGCACTGGCTTGCGATAGTAGCATATTCATCGTCTCAACATTGCGGTTCTGCTCATCGGTAAACTTCAGTTGGTCACGGTGCCGATAGGTCAGATAACGCGCCAAATTGTAGTTCGAATCTCCCACGGACTCTAACTCTGAGACGATACGCATCATCTTTTGTATCTCTTTTTTAGACTGGTCTGATAATCGACCGTCTATTACTTGACCGAGGTAAGAGGCTATCTCGACCTCCATGTGGTCGCATATATTTTCGTACTTATCAATGCGAGAGTGGATTTGGTTAAACTTGGTTTCATCCTTTTCTTCATAGAGGTCTTTGACCATCCCGATCATTCGATGGGCTCGCTGCGCAAAGACATCAATCTCGCGCCATGCTTGGATGATAGAAAGTTCGGAAGTGGACATCAATCCGCCGGAGATAAATTTCAGTTTTCCCTCTTCCTCTTTCGCTTCGGGTCTGGGCTGGATGATAGCACAAACCAATTTCTCAATCAAGGGCACAAAGCCTATCAGGATTACTGTGTTCGTCACGTTGAACGCTGTATGGAATGTTGCCAATATGGCATTCAGTTTATCCGGAGAAACATCGGAAGGCTCACCCGGAGTAAATTCGACACCCCATAACCGGCATATTCCACTAACAAACCATTGGAAGACGCATAGTACCCAAATAACGCCAAAGACGTTAAATACCAAGTGTGCCAAAGCGGCACGACGTGCCTGCGTTGAAGCCGAGAGCGCCACAACATTAGCTGTAATAGTCGTACCGATGTTCTCACCCAAGATAAGCGCTATACCCATATCAATAGGCAACACATGCGCGGAACACAAGGTCATCGTGATTGCCATAATAGCGGCCGAAGACTGAACCGCTGTCGTTAATATACCACCTACCACTAAGTATAGGAAATACGAGCCATAGCCCCATCGGGATGTCGCAACAAAGAAGTTCTTAACCGCCTCCATCTGGTCCAAATGCATCTCATTGGCGTTCAATTTAAGAGTGGTTAAACCTAATAGTAAGAGTGCTAAACCAATAATAAATTCACCGGTGTTAAGGTACTTCTTGGTATAGATAAAAATAACGGCAAGCACTATCAGCATATAGATGACCAGCCTCATATCGAATGAACCGCCGCCAAGAACCATTATCCACGCCGTAAAGGTCGTACCGATGTTGGCACCCATGATGACGGATATAGCTTGCGCAAGCGTCAATATCCCCGCGGACACAAAACTGACAGTCATTACCGTCGTCGCCGTTGAAGACTGAATAGAGGCGGTGATGAAAGCGCCTGTCAGCACGCCGGTAAAACGATTGGTAGTCATTGTGGACAGCACACGACTCAACGTGCTACCGGCCATTTTCTGCAAACCCTCCGACATGACTTTCATGCCGTACATCAGTAACGCTACCGAACCCAAGAGGGTGATGATGGATAGTGCAAGTCCCATATCAATTATCTATTTGAAGAGCCTTTAAGGCGTTCACCGACCGACATAGCGGCCAATCAATCGCGGGCACAAAAGTACAAAAAAATTGCGACATACGCAAATAAAAGTGATTTTTTTTTAATATCTGCGAATTTATTTGTATATTTCTGTTTTTTTTCGTACCTTTGCAGCCGGAAAAAAATGAAACCACTTTGCATAATTATAATAATATAAAATATGGAGTATAAGATTCAAACAATCGGAGTGCTTACCTCAGGCGGTGATGCTCCGGGAATGAACGCCGCAATCCGCGCGGTGACGCGGGCAGCGATTGCTAACGACATCCGTGTCAAGGCCATTTTTCGCGGATATAAAGGTCTGATGGATGGTGAGGTTCAGGAATTTACAACGCAAGACGTGAGTGGTATTATTCAGCGCGGCGGAACGATTCTCAAATCTGCTCGCAGCGAGGAGTTCAAAACAGAGGAAGGGCGCAAAAGAGCTTATAAAACCATGCAACGGGAAAAGATAGACGCCTTGATTGCTATCGGCGGAGACGGCACTTTTACCGGTGCACGACTGTTTGCCCAAGAATACAATATCCCCGTTATCGGTGTGCCGGGCACAATTGATAATGACCTATGGGGCACCGATTCGACCATAGGTTATGATACAGCACTGAATACCATCGTGGAATGTGTGGATAAGTTACGCGATACCGGCACAAGCCATGAGCGACTGTTCCTCGTTGAGATCATGGGACGTGATGCAGGTTTTCTGACACTTAATGCCGCTATCGCTGCCGGCGCCGAAGCTGCCATCATCCCGGAACGGGCCACATTAGAGGAGCAATTGGAAGCCGCCATCGGACAAGGTCGGCGCAAACACAAGAACAGTGGAATAGTTTTGGTACAGGAGCACGCTATTCCCGGCGGAGCGCAGGCGGTTGCTAAGGTGATTGAACAAAGCCATCCCGAATACGACACCCGTGTTACTATTCTCGGGCATCTGCAACGCGGAGGCTCACCTACAGCCTTCGACCGGATTTTGGCATCGCGTTTTGGTTGCGCCGCCGTGCAGGCTTTATTAGATGAGCAGCGGTCTATTATGGTGGGACTTCAAAACGGCGAAGTGGTTTATGTACCGCTCACCAAAGCCATCAAAGAGAAAAAAGATATCAAAGACGATAAGTGGCAAGCACTGCAAGTGCTGAGTCTATAAAGCCGGAGTACAATTACTGTGCTCCGGCATAAAAAGAATCGTTTTTGCGAGATGCGAAGTTAAAACTACTTCACATCTTCCCATGTGATGTCTTCTATCTCATGGAGACGGTCATGGAGTTTAACAAAGCGCTTTTCCACCTTATTAACAACAAAGACTTTAACCCAGTTTCCGACTCCATCAATGATGATACCGAGTCCTACAAACCAAGCAATCGTCTCAATGCTGACATTCGGGTTCAAGAGACAGTACACGCCGAAGCATGCTGCCAGGACTCCGAAACAGCCGACACACCACCAGTTGCGGAAACCGACACGCTTAAAGTCAAATGAACTGATAGCGAGGTCAATACCTTCGAACAACAGCCAGAAGGCGAAAATAAAGGGTAGTGCAACCATGACAGGAGCCGGATGAAAAAGTACCACGCAGCCGAGGATTATTTGCAGTAAGGCAGAGAAGAACGAGAGTCCGCTTAACGGCATGAAACCGCGCGTGGCAGCCCAAGCTGCCATCTGTGTGCAGCCGCCAAGGAAAAACAACAGACCGAATAGCCAAGAGAGGCTCAGAAGCGTACTGCCGGGATACATGATACAGAGTACGCCGAGTGCTACGAGTGCTACACCCGCAAGGCACATCCAAATTTTAGTACTTGTTTTCATAGAACTAATTTTTTAATATTGTTGTTATCAGGTTATTACATATTGTCGGGCATGGCTTGTAATCCCGCATCGGTCATCTTGCCTTGTTCAATCAGTTCGTGGCAACGCCGCACGTTCAACTCCGTCCAATGACTACCTTTTCGTCGCGGAGATAGTCGTTGCGCCAGCCGCCCGTCACCGATACGTTTCAGCGTGCTATCTATCCAACCGAAGCACAACGCCTCTTCCACCACTTCTATATATGGCAAACAATCTCCGGTCGGCTTTTGCCTGCCGCGATAAATAGCCACCCAGCATTGTTTGGCTTGCTTGTGATGAGTGCCTAACCAATCACGCAA
>CAMOJP010000068.1 GCA_946617165.1 uncultured Bacteroidales bacterium | reverse complement strand
ACATAGATGTTAAATCGAGTGCAAAGATACAACAAATATTTTAAATATACAACGAAGAGAGCGGCGGACGGTCTGTGACCGAGACGTAAAGCTGCCTGGAATTGACGAAGAAAAGCCGTCTACCAGACGGCACAATGAACGAAACAGGAACTCCGGCATGGCATGCCAGGCGATGAACGACGTCGGAAGCGGCTCGAGGACGGGCGGGGCGGCATTTGAATATGCCCGTATCAAATACGGGTGCAATAGACAAAGTGCCGGACGGACTCAAGACCAAACGTCCTCTTGCAGGGTGAGGCGCAGGATTATAGGCAAGAGGACAGCGAAGGGCTAAACCGCCTATGCCCGAGCTCGGAAAGAGGCAGAGCACAGAACAAAGCCCGAGTGACACTCGGGAAAGGAGAAGAAGTAAAAAAAATATTCCAAATAATAGGGAAAAGAGAGGTGAAAACTTGCGTAAGTCAAATAAAAGCAGTACTTTTGCCGCCGTTTTTGAAAAACAGGCTATTCATGAAGCGAAAAATAAAGGTATTAGTATTTCTGTTAAGTTGTGTTGTTTTACCTCTTTGCGCCCAATACGATGCGCATATAACCGGACACGTGCTCGACGAGCGAACCGGAGAACACCTACCCTACGTCAACGTGCAACTCAAGGGAACGGACAAAGGTACCGTGACAGATGAGACCGGACACTACTTGCTCAAAGACCTTCCCATCGGCAAACAGACCGTAGTGTTCAGTTACGTCGGATACGAGACTTTAGAGTTACCCGTCACTTTAGTTCAAGATAAGACCATTGAGTTGAAAGCTACCATCCGCGAGGTATCGCATGAGTTGAACAGCGTGGTGGTGACCGCCAACCGGTATGCAACGAAGCGTCAAGAGACGGCTTCGATAGTGAATGTGATATCGCCTCGGCTGTTTGAGACAACGGCTGTATCGTGTGTAGCCGATGCACTGAATTTTCAACCCGGACTACGTGTAGAGAACACTTGCTCCAACTGCGGAAAGACGGACTTGCGTATCAATGGCCTTCAGGGGCAGTACACCCAGATACTGATGGACAGTCGTCCTGTCTTTTCATCGATGGCGTCCGTGTATGGACTTGAGCAAGTGCCGGCAGCCATGATTGACCGCATTGAAGTATTGCGCGGAGGCGGGTCTGCCGTATATGGAGCGAACGCCATCGCCGGAGTAGTGAATATCATCACCAAAGAGCCGGTGCGCAACTTCGTTAATCTATCGAACACAAGCGGTATCAACGAGCACAAGGGATACGACATCAACACCAATCTCAACGCATCGGTAGTGAGCGAGAACCGCAAAATAGGTGCCTATCTCTTTGCTAACCACCGAACACGTACCGCATACGACAGAGACGAAGACGGTTTTAGCGAAGTGCCCCAACTGCGCGGTACAACCGCAGGCGCACGCGCGTTCTTTAAAACAAGCGCATATAGTAAGATAACAGCCGAATATCACCATACGTCCGAATACCGACGCGGAGGCAACAACAGAGACGAAGAACCCTTTAAAGCCGATATCGCGGAACAACTACGACATAATATAGACGCAGGGTCGTTAGGCTTCGACTGGTTCTCGGAAGACAACCGACACTTCGTCTCCGCCTACGGCGCCGTGCAACATATCGGCAGAGAGAGTTATTTTGGTACAAGCCATGACCCTGACGCGTACGGCAAAAGCTCAGACCTAACCGCTAACACCGGACTGCAATACCGATTCTCCTACCCCTGCGGAAAAATGACAGGAGACCTGACGGTAGGAACAGAGTATAACTACAACGGATTGAATGACAAGATGTTAGGTTACCAACGCATCATTAATCAGCATGTGCATGTGGTGGGAGGATATGCACAAAACGAATGGAAGAACACGAACTGGAGCATCTTAATTGGTGCCCGTATAGAGAAGCATAACCTGCTGCGCAATGTGGTTGTTACCCCACGCGCGAACTTTCGCTATACACCCATCGAAGGTCTTGTACTACGTGCCGGATACAGTAGCGGTTATCGTGCACCGCAAGCCTACGACGAAGACCTGCACGTAGCGGCTGTGGGAGGTGAAGTGTCGCTGATATCCCTTGATCCGAACCTCAAACCCGAATACTCACACAGCGCTACCATGAGTATCGATTGGAATAGACATTTTGACCGTTGGGAAGTGAACCTCACCGCCGAAGGATTCTATACCTACCTGCAGGATGTGTTCTTCTTACGCGAAGATGGGCACGACGCCAAAGGAAACCTGCTGCTAACGCGTACCAACGCTGCCGGAGCGTGGGTCGGTGGAGTCAACTTCGAAGGGAGAGTGAGCTATGCGCCTTTCCTGACCGTACAAGTGGGTTATACCTACCAACAAAGTCAATACACCATAGCCCAACAATGGAGTCCGGACGTTGCACCGCAAAAACGCATGCTGCATACCCCTGACCACTATGGGTACATGCTGCTCGACGTTAAACCGGTCAAAGATTTCACCATCTCTATCAATGGCAAAGTGACCGGGTCAATGATTGTGCCGCACTTGGCAGGTTATATTCCTAAAGACGAAGAAAGCAACACGCCTACATTCTTCGATTTAGGTATCCGCCTCGCGTACGAGATACGACTATACAAACAACATAGTTTGGAAGTGAGTGTGGGTGTAAAAAATATCTTCGACCAATTTCAACGCGACTTAGACAAAGGACCTAACAAAGACGCAAACTATATTTATGGCCCATCCACTCCACGTACCTACTTTGTAGGTTGCGCAATTAAAATTTAGTCGAAAGCTAAAAGTAAATCCCTATTTTTAGGTATTGCGCATTCGAATAAATAGCTGTACTTTTGCAGCATGAAACGAATAAAAAATCATATAATACTGTTTCTTTCGCTTGTAGCACTCCCTGTTACAGCCCAAGACACTCTAAACACCGATAATTTTCGAATCGATGAAGTGCAGGTTGTGCAACGCCGTAAAGGAACCGTAAAAAGCCGCACTGACGCCTTCGACACCCAACGTATCAATAGCGAAGAGTTATGCCGCGCCGCTTGCTGTAATCTCAGCGAAGCGTTTGAGACAAGCGCATCCGTTGATGTTGCATATTCAGATGCTGCAACAGGGGCTAAACAGATACGACTATTAGGATTGAGCGGCACGTACGTTCAACTCATTCAAGAGAACACTCCTGCTGTTCGCGGATTAGCTCAGAACTTCGGTTTAGAATATATACCGGGACCTTGGATGAGTTCCATCCAAGTTAGCAAAGGCACTTCGTCTGTAATTAATGGCTATGAAGCGACATCAGGTCAAATAAACGTAGAACTACTCAAGCCGCAAATACAGCACCCTCTGTCCATTAATCTAATGGTCAATAGCGAAACGATGGCAGAAGCCAATGTAATGGGAGGATGGCAAATTAAGAGTGAACATTTAGCAAACAAGGGAGATAAGTTATACACCGGTCTATTAGCACATTACGGACAGAACTTTATGGCTATGGATGGCAATAAAGACTCGTTCGTAGATATGCCTAAGATGCAGAATGCCAATCTCGCCAACCGTTGGTTTTTCAGACATGGTGATTATACGTTCCAAGCCTTTGTACGCGGGTTATATGACCGTCGTAGAGGCGGTCAATTAGCGGACACCATTGCAAATCCTTATCTAATAAACCTGAACACGTGGCGCATAGAGGGTTTTATGAAAAATGGCTATGTATTTGACGAAGAGAGCGGTTCTTCTGTTGCCCTTATTACAGCTGTCAGTTATCACGATTTAAAGAACACATACGGGTTGCGTGATTGGAAAGCCAATCAGCTAAATGCCTATATCAACGCAATCTATCAAGGTAATTTTGAAGGGAAAGGTATCGTTGATAACGACCATAGATTAAGTGCAGGATTGAGTGTTAATATTGATAAGTACCGGGAACAACTTAATATTATTCCAGAGTCATTAGATCGTTTGGAAGTGGTGCCCGGTATTTTTGCTGAATATAGCTATAAATACGCTGAAAAACTATCTCTGGTAGCCGGAGTACGCTTAGACTACTCTACAAGATGCGGGCTCTTTGCTACACCTCGAATGAATATTCGCTATACGCCATGGGGATGGTGGACTATACGAGGCAGTGTTGGCATGGGTTATCGTTCTCCTAACGCCTTATCCGACAATGCATATATTCTGCCATCAAGCCGCAAAGTACACTTAACGACAGATATTAAGCAAGAGCGCGCCGTAAATGCAGGATTAAGTACTACATTCTATATTCCTTTAGGCAATAAAGAATTGCAACTGTCGGGGGAGTATTATTATACTCATTTCATTAATTCTGTTATTGTTGATTTAGACCAAAATCCTCATGCGGTATATATTTATAACCAATCTGATATCACAGGAGGAAAGTCTTTTGCCCATAGTGCCCAAGTCGAAGCAAGTATTGAAGTATTACGCGGTTGGACATGGACAGCTGCATTCCGTTGGACAGATATCAAGCAAACCACAAAGGATGCGGACGGTATAGCACATTTGCGGGCAAAAGCATTATCAAATCGCTTTAAGGGCATTATTACGACAAGTTATCAGACTCCACTTAAGAAGTGGCAGTTCGATGTAACGGCACAATTTAATGGCATCGGCCGCATGCCGGATGGCTTTACGGCTTATGGCGATTTACGAGGCGGCTACGGCCCTCTTAAACCACTCAGTTGGTATCCTCAGCTGATGGCACAAATAACTAAATACTGGCGGACTTGCAGTTTATACGTAGGCGCAGAGAACATGACTAACTTCCGTCAAGACCAACCCATCATTGACAGTTATAATCCATTTGGGTCTGATTTTGACGCTTCCATGGTTTGTGGTCCTACAACAGGCTGGAAAGTGTACGTCGGTTTTCGATATGACTTAGAGAAAAAAGATGATTAATATGAAACGAATTATTTTACTATTACTAACACTCTCCCTCTCATTAGGAATGATGTGGGCAAAACAGAATAAGCAGAGCGTTAAGTTCTACGTACCAATTCATTGTCAAACATGTATTGACAAAATTTATAAAACAATCGCTTTTGAAGAAGGCGTAAAGGACTTGCAATGCGACCTAAAGACGCAAACTGTAGTTGTAACCTACGATGCAAACAAGACGAATATTGAGAAATTGCAAAAAGCCTTTGCCGCCATTAATAAACCCGCTTCATTAACACCACCTTCCAATTCCGGTCAGTAGGTATTGACTATTTATCAGTCTTTCAGGAAGTATTTTTCGTAGTTTTGCAGGAAAAGATTGACAGCATCAGTTAATTCGCCGTAGTATTCTCCTCCGGAGGCATTTTTGTGACCGCCACCATTGAATATGTCATGACAGAAAGTATTAACAGGTCTGTCTCCCTGGCTACGCATAGAAAGTTTTATTTTCTTCGTACTTCCATGGGCACGTTCTTTCTCCCATTCCGCCACCTTATCCTCACGCATAAAGCAAGAATAATAGACATCTTTAATAGACAAAGGCATATTGACAATACCTTCAGCATCTCCTGTTTTAAAATTGAACCGATATAGTTCTTTACCACTTAGGTAGATAAGCGCAGTATGATAATCAGGGAAGATGCGCATTTTATTATTGAGACAATAACCGACAAGGCGCATCCGACCTTCCGAATGGGAATTAAAAACCTTATTATAAGCAGCATCTTTATCTACACCGCATGACACAAGATGACTTATTATTTCATACATCTCAGGATAATTGGAGTTGAAAGAGAAGTTACCAGTATCCGTCATCATTCCCGTATAAATACATGTTGCCAATTCTACGGGCCAGTTTTGAACGCCTAACTGATATAGCAGCCGATAGACGAGCTCTGAAGCACTCGGGCTATCCGGATAACTGATGGTCACATCTGCAAAATCGGAAGGAAAGAGATGATGGTCTATGAGAATTTTCGGACAATGTGCATCTAAGGCCATCTGTCCGAGTTGACCGATACGTTTAGGCTCATTAAAGTCGGAACAAATAATGAGGTCTGCCTGTTCAATAGCTGACTTTGCTTTCTCTACTGCATTTTCACATATCAAGATGCTGTCTGCTCCAGGAATCCAGCTAAGGAAGTTAGGAAAAGCGTTAGGCACAATGACTTGCGCGGCCTTGGTATCATGAAGCCACCAATACAGAGCCAAACTACTCCCTATAGCATCCCCATCCGGTGACATGTGAGATAAGATAACAACGCGTTTTGCAGGTTCTAATAACCTGCGAACACCTTCAACTTGCTGCTTTGTCAGTTTGTCAGAAATCATAGTATATTTATATGGTGCAAAAAAAGCGCATTAAGCGCTTTTCTTGTGGTCCCGCTTGGGCTTGAACCAAGGACCCCCTGATTATGAGTCAGGTGCTACTAACCAACT
>CAMOJP010000067.1 GCA_946617165.1 uncultured Bacteroidales bacterium | reverse complement strand
GTAGTGCTGTAATCCATGCCAAAGGACTATTTCACAACGGTTTACCATCAAAAGGCAGTACGCGTGCTGGGGACGAGAGATCTCTACCTCCGCACCGTGTACTGCCACGTGGTGAACTATACCCAGTCCCAAGGCAAATGGTCCGGCACCTTCCAAGAGATGGAAAACCAAATTGAAATATCCAAATCCAAAATCTGTAGATCTATGAACCAACTCATCGAAATGGGTCTCGTGCGTAAGGAAGACAAACACACGTTTATTGCCAATAGCAATCCTTCCGTTGCTGATAGCAATCAAAACGATGCCGATAGCAACAAATCCGTTGCCAATAGCAATTCCCCCTGCACCCCCTTACATAAGGAAGAGACACAGGTAAGCGACGCACGCATGCAAGCGCATGACGTGCCTGACTCCGAGGTTTCTTTTGCCGATTTCTGCGCCGCTTTCCGGCGCATTTGTGGACCAATCACAATGAAGCAGAAGGAGGATGCCTACGATGCTTGGCGCAAACTGAATCCACGATTCAAGAAAGCACTGATGGCTGAGTTTGACAAGCCGAATGGCTTACGAAAGGCACGTGCAGATTGGCAGATAACCGACTTCGCAGCGCTTAAACCTCAATGGTTATCCGGTGCAGAGCAAGATAAGTTGCTGCGAGAAGGTAAGACCATCTGCATCTGTCTCGACATCTTCTCTCCGGTCGAACGAAGGCAACCCATCGAGTACGAGGAAGCCTGGCGCTTCGAACTTCCCTGCCTCCGTATGGAGCAGTTCGACACCCGCACCGGTCGCCTCATCAAGCGCAACCACACCCCCTCCGATGAAATAGATCTCCCCTTAGATCCACAGATTATTGAGGAAAACAAAAACAAATAAAACAATAAGATAAACCAAAAAAAAGAAAGGAAGAGATATGGCACGAATAAAATTCAAAGAAGGAAGTGAGATACAGCGTTTATCCGGGAAGATAGGGAATATAACCTACAGGACTGCCGGAGGGAAGACGTTTGTGTTTGCAACCGAAATTCCAGAGTTGCCCAAAGATGCAACTCGGAAACAGAAGAGTCAGTACAAGAAGCGGATGATCATCGACCAGTGCGTAGCGGTTATTCAGCGGGAGATGGAGCTGGAGGTGGCATTAGCGATGCGGCAGAAGTTACGCGACAGGATGGATTATCTGTATAAGTGCTTATCGCCGAAAATAAAGGCGAGAACGAAGTTGCAGAAAACGATGATGACGGAGTATTATAAGCGGTTTAGTATCGAGAAAGATTCGAAAATGACTCGGGAAAAGCTCGGGTTAGTACCGTTGGAGGCTCGGAAAGGTGGGAGGTTAGAGGTTAGAGGTTAGAGGTTAGAGGTTAGAGGTGAGAGGTAATGGGGGTTAGTCCAAAATAATCAAAGATTAGCAAAAAAAATAATGCATATGAAAGAAATGAAGAAAGATGAAGAAATGAAAGAGAAACGATATAAAAAGAGCGCGTTGCGCAAGACGCTTGAGCGGAATATGCAAAAGCGTAGAAATGAGCCGGAGTTGACAATTACTCCGATGGAGTTCTCTCGATGGCTAAAGATCTATTGCGAGATAAAGGGTTTGCCGGAGGAACAGCAGAAAGCGAAGACCCTGCCGGAGTCGGTGGTGGATGGGTTCGGGGCTTGGCTCGGAGAACCGCTGCGGTGAATGTTTCCGGAATTTTTGGAAACTTAGTATTATAACCGAAAACGCGGCGAAAGGATGCAGCAGGCATCCATGCGAGCAATGCAGAAAAGTGTTCGTAAGCAAGTCTTCCAACACTTCTTCTGCATTCGCTCACCGGCATGACATGGTGATGTCATCCCATTTCGCCTCAATAAGAAAACGGCTGCGCCAAAGAAAACGATTTTTCCGCAAACTCGCTAACCCGCGAGTTTCACGAAGCGTAAAAAAAGGCGAATGATTGATGTGGTAGCATCTCTCGCATCATAGAAAAAGCGGGTTAGCTTTTTCGAGAGAGAAAGGTTTTCTTCCATGTTTTCTTGAAGTAGCCAGACGAGTACCTGCAAGGTAGTCGAAAAGTGGAATGTACTATTAAGGGTGCTGCAAGCTCGCTTGTGAGCACAATGAAGAGGCTATTACACTCCAGAGCCGTGTAGGCTCGTAGGCTACGCGTTTTCGGTTATAAACCAACTCTTAGAAAACGTATAGTTTGCCTTCAGCGTAGTGGAAGCGTTCGATTTGTGCACGACGATCGGTGCCGAAGTTCACAAGGATAGCGATAGGAAACTTTGTAGCACGGAGATAGCCAAACGTTTGGTAGTGCTCCCGTTCAGATAGTTGCGTGATAGCTTTGCATTCCACGATGATGTTACCAACCGGTGACTCCACGACCAGATCCATCTTCAGATACGCCTCCAACGGCTCACCCATGAACATCGGATGGAACTTCATCTCCTTATGAAACGTCAGGCCTTTGGCTTTGAGCATCTTCGCTACCGCTTCTTGGTATATGTACTCCGGAAGACCAGGACCAAGTTGTTTATATACTTCCAGTATGCACCCTATCACATCATAACTCGCTTTCACTAACTCCTGCCTTGGGGATTCCTCTACCGTTTCCAGCCGCTCCGGCTTCTGCGGAAGCATATCTTTTACTTCGTCAATTCTCATAACTCTCCGTATTTAAACACAAACGCAGCATCCCTGCCGCGTCTGATAATTGTATCTTCATGCCACTAATTGTAAGCTGAGCTCGGATTGCCATGTTTGAATCTTGGCATGCAGTGGAGTGTGACTAAACAAATCCTTCGTACATGCATTAATCATATATACCGTCAATTTATCTTCATTGTATGCATCTGTTTGGATCATTACGCTGGACAATATACCAAGGAAATCATGGCCACGCCCAAATTCCGAAATGTCTCTCGTGTTCAAATCAAAATGATGAATTGTCGCATCCAGCATCTCACGCGTGAATGTCACAGGATTATCCATCGAGCTGCATTCTGCACAGTAAAAATTGAATAGATTTGCCTTCCACGTTGCATCATCCAAGAATATATTCTGACGATATACCCAATAATGACTGTTCTTGAATTCGTATTGGTGGTGAATACCATGCCAAACATTGCTTACATGGATGGTTCCCATATAGCGGCATATCTCCAGTGTCTTATCTAACTTAGGTTGAGTTAAACGCCTTATCGGTTTTGCCGGACTGGTTGATAGATAATTCACCAAAGCCTCTCTAACATCCGTAATAGACCAAAGCGACATCTCTAAGTCGCGTTTGTCTGTACATAAGATATGAGGTGGCAGATCAGTATGCGTTTGCTCGAATTCGCGATAGTCACTATCAACGATACCGATGATATTGGTTGTCAGATTTTCTTGCAGTGTAGCCGAAACGATGTTCTGAACAGCCTTCTTTCCTCCATGCACCAGATTATCCTTAGCCGTATATCCTGCCTTCATCACAATCACATCACTTCCGTCAAGGAATTTAGAATATGCAATAGTATCCATCTCGCCTTCTACTATTACCCAACATACCATATCAGCTGCTGGTGAGGCAAGTATCTGACGAAACCGTTCCATCGTGATGGCTTGGGTGGTATCCAGTGTTGTCAAATCGAAATCATCCTCCATTACTTCGCCTTTTTAGTCAATTTGTACAAGTCAATACTGCGATTCCACATACTATTGAAGATTTGCGGAGAATGGGTAGCGACAATGAAGTGCAACTTACGCAATTCTGCTATTCGACTCAGCATCTTTGAGTAACGTAATTGCCAATACATATGCATTGACAACTCCGGTTCATCTATCAGCACCAATGCACCTTGGGGAGCACGGAATATCAATTCAAACAGTTGCAATAGTAAGTGTCTCTCACCGGAAGACAACTTCTCCGGTAACAGAGGCTCTTTGAGTTTGGATTGAGAGTAGAACAAGAACCCTACCTCGTCATCGATACGCAAGGTTTTGTTTGCGAAGATAGACTCATCAACCAATGCCTTAAACAAGCTTACTTGCCCAATAAACTCAGAGTAGATATGCATCTTGAACTCGATGTTATCCAAGTACTTCCGCAAGAGATTATTTACCACTTCCAAATAAGGTATCGGTATAAATTCCTCATTGACCATACCCCACTCTTTCAGCGGCTTAAGTTCAGCGACTATTTTAGCGACACGGTTCTTATATTCATCCTCGAATATTTCTTCGCCCATTTCTAAAACCGGAGACGAGAAATCTATTTGATTGTCTCTAATTCTCTCTCTTAACAGTTCAGCGTCTATATTAAGACGCTCTACTATATCTGAGATCTTTTCGGCATTTGCATCAATAGTATTGCGCATAACTCGCTTATCGTCTATGTAATAAGCATTATTACCCGCTAAATACATCTCCAAATTAGGCATATTGCATTCCCCATCAGGAAGAATGGTGCCATGTTCCTCATCTCCTGATACAGGAATGAAGGACACGTACAATTCGATGCGTTTTAAGTTCTTCAGATCTGACTTATCTCCTTGCTCATACTCACGCTCTTGTACAAACTGAACCTCTGCATCCTCATAATAGAGAATAAACTTCTCAAACGGGACTTTGAACAATGTCTTACAGTCATGAGCGAATACAGCATACACCATATTCAATAGCGTAGACTTACCATAGCCGTTAGGTCCTGTCAAGAACTTCATTGGGCTATTGTCTACATTCTCGAAATCCAACTCATACGTGTACAAGTCATAAAGTTGCTCGATTTTTATTCTACGTAGCATAATGCTAAAGGAGATTATACAGTTGTCTTAATTCTTCTTGTTTCTTGGTATTGATTGTTAGAGACACTCGCTTTGCGACATTGCGGTTCTCTTGACTGGTAATCTCAGCGATGTAACTGGGATAGTCGGCACCTTTGCTTTGGTTATTCTGATGCTGCAAAGCTCGGATATTTGCCGGATTATCAATTGCCTCCTGAGAGAACCCACGTTCTTTCAGTTTGCTCTGCGGATAGATATGATCTATTTGCCAACCGAATATACTCTCGGTGACGTTATACTTATCCCACATAATCCAAGCACCACAAGCATCTTTACGATACTTGTTTGCATCATATCCGGGCTCAATTACCGCATTTGCCCACGCAATATTTCTCAACTCATCATCAGTCATACCAAGCCTAAATGGCCACACTTTTCCAAAATCGGCCGCAAAGATACAAAAAATTTTAGACATATACAAATTTATTTGTAAATTTACACGTTTTCTTCTATTTTCTACTTAATTTCCCACACTTTTCCTACAAAAAATGCTGTTTTCGACATATTTTCGGACTCGTTTTCTTTAAAGGCAGCAGTATGGTGTTTACACCAGACGGTAGATAAACATACAAGGATTTGTCTGGGAGTTTACTCACAAGCAAAGTCTTGGATGATTAGATACAGGGCGTAAGACCATGCTGCCGCGTTTTCCTTTTAATCAACGTTTTCCATTATATCTGCTGATCAAAAACAAGGCAAAAACGCCTATGTAACACAAAATCCGGCAGTACGTAACAGTTGGATGGCAAAATATTTGCAAAAGTGCCATTTTTGTGTGTATCTTTGCACTCGATTTTGAGCTCTGAGAAGAAAATTATAACAAAAATAACACTGCGTGGAAATTATAGAGATTATATGTAACCAAAAAAGTTAGAGAAAAATGCCGAAAATGCCATGCGGAGTGTAAGGATTGATTGGTCAAAAATTATCAACAATGATCCCAAAATTTTAGAATTAATCAAAAAATTATAAAGAAAAATGCCGAAAATATTACAGAGTAAGAACCCACTTGCTCTTTGATGCACGAAAGGTACAACGCTAAAACAAACAACACATATGACACCGAACACACAACTCATCACAGCATTTGTTCTCTCAATTGGAGGACTGACATTATTGTTCTGTGGAGTCTTCATTGACCCACAAGGACAAATCCACGAGACTTTGTTGGTGGCCTTTGGCGAAACGGCTACCTTTGCCGGAGCGCTCTTTGGCATCGACTACACCTATCGTCACAAGAATAAGTAAGCAAACCGAAAACGCGGCATTCCGTCACGTTTTTGGTTATCATCTAAACTCATTAAACGTTAAACATTAAACATTATTAGGATATGTATTACAAATTGATACGCATGCCGGCAGACGGGAAGGCAGTACGGGGACGGCTGTTTTGGACGAGTCATTACTTCAATCATCGTACAGGACAGTACACGGAAGTGCTTCATCCGATATGCGATACGCTGGAGAACAGTGAGTTCCTCGTGCCGGCATTGATATACAAAGTAGCAGTAACGCGCTCGCCTAAGTTCCAGCGGTTGCTTCCGGCATTGGAACAAGTACCGGGCAGAAGCGGCATCCGTTTCCATCGCGGCTCTCAACCGGAGCACAGTAAAGGCTGTATCCTTATCAGCGCAGCTGACGAGCAATCCCTCACCGCTCGTTGGCTCGCCGAACAATCTTCCCGTGAGGAGATCCGCTTGGAGATCTGCAATTACACCAATGTAAATAAAACGAATCCTCACATCATAGATGTACCGGCTATTGATGAGAAAATACCGAAAATAACTATGCAGGATGTGGGGATATTTAGAGGTAATCAAAAACGCACAGCCTACGTTCGCATGGCTATTGGCCTACGCGCCTCTTGCTTGCGTTAGTTTTTGCGTGGACTCGCAGCATAGCCGCTCGATTACGCTACATACTACGCTTCGCATCTTCCCCATTGCATGCAGAGCATACCCTGGGGAACCCATCTGCTTATGAGCAAGACTCCTAGACAGCCTAATCGTCATTCCCGCTATGACAATGCACAACATTGTGCACTGTCGGCTGCTTACAAAAAACTCGGATGTACCATCCTTACAAAAAAGCGCTGCGCTCTCAAAAACAGTTCCAAAGCATGGTGTGTAACTTATTTAGTTAGCCCCAAAAGCGCTGTGCTCTTTAAAAACCATACGGCGTGTGAGAATTATTAGTACAGAACAACCAAAAATATCAAAAAGAAATGAGAAAGATCT
>CAMOJP010000066.1 GCA_946617165.1 uncultured Bacteroidales bacterium | reverse complement strand
GAAGATTGGCACGCCCATCATGTTCCAGTTAGAATCTGTATTTTTGTGATTGAGTTCTCTGTCACCTGCTTGTTTAGAAGTAAATGTTCTATCAATTTCGCATTTATGCTCGGGTATATTAATTGTTACGGACTCTGAGGCAATACTACCTACATCGCCAACGGATGGGAAATATAGATATACTTTACTTCCTGCACTCTTATTATCCCAAACATGTCCCATATCGTTATTAAGATAATCATTATCCATAATCACGCTATATCCGACATTGGCTTTCATCACATCACCGGCTTTCAGTTCCTTCCAGAAGGTTGTTGTTCCATCGCCTCGGAAGAAGCCTTTAGAAGCACGTTCTGCTCCATCATATTCCTCAATTACATAAGCGTCGCCATAAGCACTATTCAAACCAAATATATCACTCACGTTCACATCAAACGGGAACGAGACAAAGAATTTCAGTAACGGACGGCTGTTTCTGTTCCAGGCTGCCACGTGACCTACTAATTCATCGTATTGGAACTCCAATGCACCATATACTTTCTTGGTAGTTAATGTACCGCCATTAAAGGTAATTGACTTTCCGGCATCTTGCGCGTGACGAATTAGCAACACATCCACATTGGTCAATTGTTGAGTTATATCGCCACTTGGTTTCCAAACAGTCATTAGTCGATTGGTTTTGAAATCATATACGGCTAATATATCGTACTTGGTATCACCAGAACCACCCATGATAGTCAGCCCCGAACTTGTGCTACCAATTAGATAACGGTCAGCAGAGTTATAATTAGCTATCAAACTTACATTTGCTCCGGGCTGAGCATCTAATTCCACTTGATATACCCAGTTGCCGAGGTCGGAGAACAGCAATTCGTTAGCGGCTAAACTTCGTCCGTCATCTTTTGCGATATCAGAGCCGTCTGCATTAAAGATCTTACTATCTCTACCATGCAATACCAAGAAGCGGGTATTTCCAGCACCTTGTGCATTCTTGAGGTATGCACGTCTTAAGGCATTTGTTTTCTCGTTATAGGTAAAGCGCACGTTTGCGGATGCCGGCAGTGTTTTGTTGCCATCCCCACCTATCGTTGCATCGCCTACCATAATACCACTGATATTCGGACTATAGTCTGTTGCCACTGCATAAGTTATATCCATAGTGGTGCTCTCAATAAAGCGGCAATAGTAGTGGCTGTATGGTTCTGACAAGGTCTGCGTCAGGGAGTACTCGGAGAGCGTCATGATATTGTCCTGACGGTATTTATACATATCCCATCCGCCATCAGAAGCCGCCGTGCGGATGTAGTAGTTGCCGGTATATTTGTTCCAATAAGCACCGGTAGCCGCAGCACTTCCGTCTTGCGTGATAATAAAGTTATATACGCCGCTTTCTGAAACAGATGAAATATCTATCGTCGCATAACTATTATTCCAAGTAGGGACTCCGCTTGCATTAATTTCTGTACATTTAGCAATCTTCAAAGAGCGATTTGATGCATCAGAAGAAGAATGGATAAAGACGGAAATAGTTTCGTTTGTACCGGCGGCAGCGCGGATAATCTCTGAGTTATAGGTCTTAGCACCACCTTTGTTATAACTATATATCACTTTATAGTCATTTGCCTTAAATGGATATTCTACAGTCAAGTACATATGACCATCATCCTCTAAACGCAACTTAAAGACATAATCGCCTTCTACTGTTGTCTGCATCCATGCGTTATTCGGATCACAGACCAGTTTTAGATTAGTGCAACCACTACTCGTGATTTGAGAACCATACCGGAATTGAACGGATTTTGTGTTTACATCACGCTCTTTGTAGAAAGCGAAGTTATATCGCGCGTTGGCGTCCATGTGCACAGAGTAAATAAAGGTATTATCGCCCACTTGTGCACACTCCATCTTATGACCGCTTGACCATGAACCGCCGTCCTTTTGATAAGTCATTGTATAACCGGAGTAGGTGTTATTATATGTTCTCCAATAACCGGAAGTGTATTTTGGATTGCTGCTTTCACCAGAATATCCAGTACTGCGATATTGGACACCATTCTTCGGATAGTTTCCATCTGCTTTCGAACCAGTGTTACTCGTTGGTACAAACATGGTGGCTTTTTTATCAAAGTCATGACGGAACACCGCCTCGCCGTTATCAAAACCGTAGAAAGGTGTAGAAGAATAATCCAAATTATTAAAAGCAATATTCCATTTCCAAGAAGAAAGAACTCCGTCTGGAATGTCGTCGTAATAAACATCAGTAGTACCCGGAACCAAGTTCATGCGATGATAAGTCTTACCTTGGTTACCTGTTCCTTGAGTATCATCCCAGTTTGCGTCATATGTTACCCAGACCTGAGACCAACCGAGCGTGTTTTTGAAATAGACTTGTGCTTTTTGTTCATAGTGCGCATAGAGAGTATGGTCACTCGGGGTGGCCACTTTTGAACTTGCTGTAATTTTTGTTCCACCTGTGGCAGCCGTGTACCATCCATCGAACACATATCCTGCCGGCGGAGTAACGGTTGCCAATGCGCCATAAGCAGAACCCATTGTTACTTTTTTGCTCGTCGGAGTCAATCCACTTCCACCGCGTGCGTTAAAGGTAACGGTGTATTCCTTTCCTGTCCACTTGGCATAAAGTGTTACGGTTGCGCCATTAGTTGGAGTTAAGTTAGAAACAGTCTTTCCGTCAGTATGTGCTACAGCGCCTGTCGGCGTTGTTGCCCATCCTGCAAAGGTATAACCTTCACGGCTAAAGCCGTTGGTGGTAAGAGCTTTTGACTCATCGTAACTGAAACTCTGATTGCTCATCGTTCCTGTAGCCGCAGCTCCGGCATATTGAGCGTTATTCGGGTCAAACTTAACTGTATAAGTATTGGCTGTCCATTTGGCGAAGAGAGAAACTGCCCCGTCGTTAGTCCATTTACTACTTGCATTGGTGTATGCCGTTGAAGCACGCAAAGTACCATTTGCTTCTGTAATTCTATTAGTTAATCCCGTTTCTTTATAATAACCATCGATGTGATAACCTGTTCTTTTTGCATGGGTAATATCGGATAATACTCCATCATATGTGGCAGTAGCACTACCATTTCCTTGATACTCTCCGTTATCATCCAACGTTATATTGTAAGTCTTTGGCGTCCATTGGGCGAAAAGCGTAGTTGCACTTGTCTTTTTCCATGTTCCGTTAGTGTTCAAATAGGAAGAAACAGAAGAGCTGTATGAAACTAATGTACCATCGGCCTTTACCACCTTATTTCCACCACTTGTGCTTGTCCAATAGCCAGTACAATCGTAACCCGTCCTTGTAACAGCAGTAAAGGACTTGGTGGCAGTGCTATTGTAAGTGGTCGTTACTGTACCATCGGCACTACCGCCGTTTTTGGCAAGAGTTATTTCGTAGTCATTCGGTGTATATTGTGCATAAACGGTTTTAGCATCATTGATGGTAAGTTTGTTATTTGAAACTCCTGCACTGGTGCTACCTGTAGAAGATGTATACCATCCCTTAAAGGTGTAACCCGTTGCAGCAGTTTGAGAGAACGTAACCTCATCTCCAGAAGCAACATAAGCACCAGAACTAAAAGAGCCTCCGGCACTCGTCGCACTTGCACTAACAGTACTACCTCCTGTGCCCTTGCCGTACGTTACAGTATAAGCCGTTGGATAAGTAACAGTCACGGATTTCTTAGCCGCATTACTAAAACGGAAAGTATAATCTCCTGCGACATCGGTAGTTATTTTGAGGTTATTAACAGTACCTGTCGCTAACGAATTAATTGAGGTAGAACCACGAGTTATTGTACTATATGTAGAACCTGTATTTTTACCGTAATATGTCGAGTTAAAGACAACCTTAAACTCATATGTAGTATTAGCATCTAACGCGAATGTAGCGTCCCAGTTATTAGAGCCTTTGTCAACTAAATCCCAAGTTGCAGCAGAGTGCGTCCAACTATTAAAGTCACCTAAGATGGCATAGATGGGATCAACAGCAACAAAATACATTACACTACTTGTCGTTTTTGTTCCATACGTGGAATAATATTCGTTGCGAGCTTCCACGTCAATGGCATAAGTAGTTCCTGCCGCGCCTACTGTGAGTGTTTTAGTAGTGGTGGAACTTGATTCAGTTCCCCATGCAGTTCTGCTGCCGGAATTTTCTTTTTTGTAGAATTGATAATATTTTGTTTGATTATCAGCAGGAACAGAACTTGTCGCACTTGCTGTCACTGATAACGTAGAGCCAACTTTTACTTGGTATGGATTTGCCGATGAACCATCGCCTCCGTATATTGATGTATTGTTTGTCAATGTTGCTGAGGCCATAGGTGGGGCGTATTTGCCCCAGTTACAGTCGCCATCCCAACTTCCATCACTTTTTTTTGTAAAAAGATTATAGTGATTAGAGCCATCCCATGATAGTTGCGTAGATTGATTCCATTTATTATTCCAGTTATTATCGCTCGTACTTCCATTCATGCGACAAAAGAAAAATTTGTAGCATGCTTCAGGAGCTACGGCATAGTATGTGCCAGCATCGCCTGGCACTGCAATACAAGAATACCATGATTCATAACCCGAATCTCCATATTTATCCTGAAAGCAAACAGCAAAGCGAGCTCCTCCATCTGTCCAGTTAGGATTAGATGTGCTTGGCTTGAAATAGAACACTTGGTCTTTTGCACACTGTGCCCAGAGTTGGGTAGTTAGGCTTGTTACCACCAGCCCGACGGCGATTAACAACATTTTCAGTTTCTCATGGAAACTTGATTTAAAGTTTTGGTTTGTCATAATAATTTATGTTTTTAAGTTAATATTATTCTCTCATTTTCATGCGTAATACCTTATCCTTTCTTTCCGTTCCCATCTCGTTCGCATCGTGAACGTCACTGATAAGCGTTAGTTATTCGTTTGATATTCGTTAGATTTTCGTTCGTTATTACTATACCTCAGCCGTCCCTTCACTCTATAACCCGTAACCTATAACCCGTACCCCCTAACCTTAAATTATAGCATGGTCCTTTTTTGATTTTTTGCGTGAGATTTTTGGGATTTTTGAGACTTTCGCCTCTAATTTATTCTCTTTCAACCATTTACAAAGTCTCACCAAAGTCTCAAAGTCTCACCAAAGTCTCAAAGTCTCAAAGTCTCACTTATCCCAATAATCCCAATAATCCCATCCCATTTTTCAACTCTCAATTAGCAGAGGTTACGCTGAACTTACGCTGCTCTTACACCACTTCACTTTTTCTGTGTCGCTTTGTCGCGAATCCGACTTGCTGTTAAGTTTTTTGCGGAGGGTGGCGTGAGGTCGGGGTCTCGCAATAATCTCGCAATAATCTCGCAGTTAGGTTTTCCGTAAAAGGTTTTTAGCGGGATTCTATTTGTGGAGTTTTGGCCAAATTTAGGCATAACAAAAAAGCGGTAAACCGCTAAATGGATTACCGCTAAAAATAAAGGAAGAGGTTGTTAGGGAATGCTTGAACTATTTATCATCATAGTGCTCCTCGCACTGGATGACTAAAACAGTAATACTTTCTTCATAAATATCGTAAATGATTCTATCATGAGCTGTAATGTGCCTTGAGTAGGTAATATCATTTCCCCCTACTAAAGGTTCGGGATGTCCGATGCCAGTACGGGGATGCTCCATGATATCCAATAGCACTTTAGTAGCTTTCTTGAATAACTGAGGATTTGACTTCTTCCATTTCGCCAAAGTCCTGTCAGCAGATTTCGAATACTCAATCGCGTAGATCATAGACTATCGAAATATTGTTGCATTTCTTGCGGAGTTCTGCATGTTCTCGTTAGGCCAGCTACATGCTCTTTGCGCGCCTTGCTGATTTGACGACGCATAGCAGGCGTGATTGCCTGACGACTTGCAGTGGATGTGTTTTTTGTACTCTCCTCTTTACTAAATACCCATCCCATGGTTCGAACCATTTGCTCAAACCAAACTGCTTGTTCTGCAGGTATTTTTAAAGTAAAAGTCGACATAATCTATGATGTTTTTGCGTTTTACGACGCAAAAGTACAGTTTTTTTTCGACATACGCAAGTTTTCGAGCAAGATTTTTAGTTTTTTTTGCATTTTAGCGGTAAATCCAATATTTCAAAGGTCCCCGACATCGCAAGTATAACAAAAAACAACACTAACAATCCTACCGGTTTCCCGTAATAGGAGTGATTAGTGCTGTTTGGATCTGTAACTTAAAAACGTTGCGAATGTTTAGGGAGCCCCAAACGGCGAAATACCACTATGTCATTCTCACGCGCAACGCGTATATATGCGTCCTCTGCGCGAAAAGAACGCGCAAAAGTACTGCTTTTTATTTAATTATGCAAATAATTAAGAGAAAAAAAATATCTTTGTTGCGAAAAAGACGTTAAAATGATGGATTGAGCCGCTGCGCTGAATGATGGATTGATGGATTGTATTAGTAGATGAGTTGGCCGAGGGGGGAGAAGAGGGAGGAGCCGATTTGTATATAGAGCATGCCGTCGATGAGTTTCTTGGTGGCGACAGGTTGAAGGTTATTATGCGCAGTGGCAGTGTTTATAGATTCGAGGTCTGTGGTCTCTCCGTTGAGTTTATGCTTGAGCGCATCTATCTGCGCAGCGGTTAGCCATCCGCCGTCGATGAAGTGTTGTTTCACCGCCTCATTGAAAGAAGGGTCTGTAGCAGGATCGATGCCGCACATGTGTCGCAGGCAATAGCGGATGCAGTTACGATGACGATACTCATTGACGTGCATTTTGGAGGTTGCCTCATAGTCCGCAGCGATATCGTCCCAAGTGGCGTCGCATAGTGCGGCTATCGTGGCACAGAAAGCGCCCGTGCGGTCAGAGCCTAAAGCGCAGTGAATCTGGAAGGGCACGGGGTGCGCGTCGTCTAAGATAAAGTTGACCGTTTCTTGAATCCATTGGGCAAAGCGTTCACCGTTCGATTTATAGAGCACTTCGCTGTAGGAGGGCGTATGACCGTTGATGGTGCCCACGTAGAGGACGCGGTTGTTCGAGATGATGGTTTGGTAGTAGTCAGGGATAGTGATTGTATAGGATTTGCCGCCGCACGTATAGGACCTGCCTGCATGACCGGTACAATCGCCAGAGAGTGCGATGTCGCAGTTGATACCGGCTTGTGTAGCGAGTTGTGCGACCCAATAAAGACGTCGTTCCTCGGTGTCGTAATTGGCGCGTGTGGGGTCGTAAGGATGGTAGCTGCGGAAGAGGTTCTTGGTGTTAGGAACACGGCGCCAGTTAGCTATACGTGCCTCCTCAGCGGGGTTGGTCAAGTCAATGTCAGCAACCTTATCGACTTTCTGCGCTTCTATGCTACGGCTGTGTATCTCGTCCAAGTCATCTCCCGGCAGTGCGACAATCATGTTGACGCCGTTGTTGTCAAACAGGAGTCTGGTATCGACGCCTGACCACGAGGAGTGTGCGCGGTCGGTATAACCATCCTGCTCAGAGTAGTTATCGCCGTACTTAATGATATTAAACAGGAACTCGGGTTGTCCGCTGTTGCCGATTCGTTCGATAGCTGACAGAGGCATTGTGCGGAAGAAACAACCGTCGTCTGAGAAGCCGTTCAGTCGGTACGCTTCATCTGTTTGGTCCCAAGCGGTGACCGAGCCATAGGTATAGATGCGTGAGACGGCAGAGCGTGAGGTGTTGAAGCGCTTTGCAGACGTAGAGAAGATAAATGTGATGGTTTGATTGGTCGCATCGAGTTTGTAGCAAGCGTTCTTCTCTGCATCCGTGAAAGAGACGCCGTGGTAGGAATCACCGAGATAAGTGAGTTTGAGTGTATGGTCATTGACAGCGAACTGAAAGCCTTGGTTGGCCTTGGCAGTGAGTCCGGCGGTATAGACGGCGTAGTGGTTGGCGTTGACGAGGTTATCCTGTCCCCACGTACCTTTGCGCCAGGGTTTGGAGCCGGTGATGATGGCCATATATTCGGCATCGCTCCATCCTGAAGAAGGCAGGGCAGTGTACCACCAGTTGCTGGTCACTTGTGCTTTTCCGCTTTGCGGGTTATCAATAGGACACATCTCATAGACGGAAGAGTAGTCGGCTTTACCAATAATAAGCATAAAGCACTCGTCGGTCCATTGGGTTTGGGAGTTGTCGAAATAGATATATCCTCCACTAAAAGACCAAGTGGCGGCGGA
>CAMOJP010000065.1 GCA_946617165.1 uncultured Bacteroidales bacterium | reverse complement strand
GATGTCAAATATGGTAGCGGCGCTTTTATGCACACTAAAGAAGATGCTGAAGAAGGCTTGGCTGTTGCTAATAACGACATCTGCTATCCTGCCACGATAGTTGTGGGTAGCGTCATGCGTGCCTTACGGTCCGGTAAGTATGACCTTTCAAAGACAGCAATTGCTATCACGCAGACCGGAGGACAATGCCGTGCCTCTAATTACTATGCACTCATCAAAAACGCATTAGTGGCTGCAGGAATGAGTCAAGTTCCTGTTATTGCAGTGGCTATCGGACCAAGTCTCAGAAACAGTCAACCGGGCTTTGAACTGAATTGGCTGCGGTTAGCTCGTCCTTTGCTCGAGGCGCTATATTTCTCTGATGCTTTGGCTAAACTTTATTATCCGGCAGCGCCAAGAGAACATAAAAAAGGGGAAGCACGCAAGTTATATACTTATTACCTCAATGCCGTACAACCCCTTCTGGAGCAACGGGACTATCGTGCCATACGGCAACTCATGAAGCATGCAGTAGATGCTTTCCGCAGTTGTATAGATACGACAAAGACGGTGCCTGTCGTTGGAGTTGTGGGAGAAATCTATGTAAAGTATAATTCCTTCTCCAATCACCAAGTTGTCAATTGGCTCATTGAGCATGGTGTAGAAGTAGTACCTCCTGCACTCACAGGCTTCTTTTCCACCGCAATACCTAATGCGTTTATTAATAAACAACAACACATCCGTCGGGATGGACTGAAGCCATGGCAGGCGAGATTAGTTAATCGTATTCTGCGCCACTATGCCCATGTATATGACCAATTATGTAGTTTATATCCCTATTATCGGCCTTTTGTAGATATTATGGATATATGGCATAAGAGCCGTCAAGTTATTAATTCGGCTGCAGATTTCGGCGAAGGATGGTTTTTGCCGGGTGAAATTGTAGATTTGGCCCAGAAAGGAGTGAATAAAGTGGTGTCTCTTCAACCTTTCGGATGCATTGCTAACCATATCATCAGTAAAGGGATTGAGCGTCGATATAAAGAATGTTATCCGCAACTCGCATTGCTTTTTCTGGACTTCGACGCTGGTACATCTGAAGCAAATATAACGAATCGTTTACATTTTATGCTTAATGACAACTAATATGGAAAATTCAAATATGGAGCAACGTATTCGTGATGTTGCTCAGCAACTTTTTTTTAGCCAAGGATATGCTGCAACTTCCACTACGCAAATTGCCAAAGAGGTAGGATGTACGCAGGCGTTGGTACACTATTATTATCGTACTAAAGAGAATCTCTTCCGACAGATCTTCCTTGAGCAGATTGAGGCGGCACTTAATGTTGTGGCACTTTCGTTGGCTAACGAAGACTCTTTTGACCGATTTATAGAGAAAGCTATCTCGCTCTATTTCGATACCCTGACTCAAAATCCACGATTGCCTTTCTTTGTCTTAGAGGAACTGGTTTATAATCCCCAGCGACGTAAGTATCTGCGTGAGAATTTTGTTAAGAAACCCGGCTATGCAATGCTTTATATGCAGTTGGAAGCATGAGTCAAAGCAGAACAGCAGGCCGGACGAATGGCTAAAGTTGAGCCTTTTGATATCATGATGTCAGTTGCTTCACTTACTGTATTCACTTTTGTTTCCCTGCCAATGTACCAGGATTTGCTCGCACGAACCAATGACCAAGTGAATGATTTTATTCTGCACCGTAAGAATGAAATCACAAGGCTTATATTGCAGGGACTCAAACCATAATCCATAACCTGTCACGGTAGTAAAAAGTACAGAAAATATCACATTCTGTACTTTTTATTTGCGTATTCGTAAAAAAAGTACTACCTTTGTCGCCGAAAACAATAATGACGAATTGTAATGTTTAATTTCTGTCGCAAATATGCTCCACGAAAAACAGCTACAAGACTACCTATATATATGATGGTATAAGCCTAATGGGCTTGTACCTTTTTTTTATCTATATAAATCATAAATTGTAAATATTATGCTCGCTATTCAAATCATGACGCTGGTCGGCTCCGTTGCAATGCTTATGTACGGCATGAAAATCATGAGTGAAGGATTGCAAAAAATGGCAGGTTCCAAGCTTAGTAATGTGCTCGGAACAATGACCACCAACCGCTTTACAGGGGTCCTTACCGGAGCGTTTATTACCGCTGCCGTTCAGTCCTCTACAGCTACTACCGTTATGACTGTCAGTTTCGTTTCCGCAGGAATACTATCACTCGCACAAGCTATATCCGTCATCATGGGAGCCAATATAGGTACAACCTTTACTGCTTGGATTATGGTTCTCGGTGGTGGATCCTTTGACTTACGATTAGTGGTCTATACTACTATTATCCTCGCCGTTGCACTGATACATTATAAACGCAATACCGACTTAGGAGAGTTCCTCATGGGATTGTCACTCATGCTGCTGGGTTTGACTACTCTTAAAATCAATGCCACCGAAATGCATCTTGACCAATTGGCTCCTGTACGTAATTTCTTCGTTGCAACTTCTTCGTGGGGATATGGCAGTTATTTTCTATACCTCCTCGTTGGAGGTATACTTACCTTCGCAGTCCAGTCATCCGCCGCTATTATGGCTATCACTATGACTCTCTGCTCTACACATGTACTACCTATTGATATGGGCATTTCCCTTGTACTTGGAGAGAATATCGGAACTACCATCACATCCAATATAGTAGCTTTATCCGCTTCCGTCCAAGCACGACGTGCTGCTATGGCACATCTCGTCTTTAACCTTTTTGGTGTCGTTTGGGTGCTCTGCGTATTCAGACTATTCGTCGGAACAGTATGTAAATTGTGGGGAGTTGACTTTACACCGGGCGTTCCATCCGATGTCTCACCCGATAAACTCAATGCCGTACTTGCTACATTCCACACTTCCTTCAACGTCATCAATACATTAATACTTATCGGATTTGTACCTCTCCTCGAAAGGCTCGTCACGATGATCATTCCGTCCAAACCCGAAGAGAAACTGACGGACAGTCAATTGCACTTTATATCAGGCGGACTTATGTCCACATCCGAACTATCGATACTTCAGGCATGGAAAGAAGTGCATGTCTTTGCCGTAAGGACACAACGTATGCTTGGCATGGTTCACAATATGCTCAGCGAAGAAGATGCACAACGATTTGACGATATCTTCCAACGGGTTGAGAAATACGAGGGCATCTGCGACCGTATGGAGTATGAAATAGCCCAGTATCTCAACCAAGTTGCTGACGGAAGACTATCTGACCAGTCTAAACACGAAGTGCATAAAATGCTACGTATTGTCAGTGAACTTGAGTCCGTTGGAGACGCTAACTACAACATCGCACGATTTATACGGCACAAACGCGAGAACAATATCACCTACACAGATAAACTCAACAAAAACTTAGAAATGATGCTATATCTCGTCAGCGGTGCAGAAACCAAAATGGTCGAAGCGCTTGAACGAGTCAATATCACAACTGACGAGTTCCTTGAAATGACCAACATGGAAAAGGAAATCAACAATTTCCGAGACGAACTGAAATCACAAAACATGCAGTATATCACGGATAAAGAATACGACTACACTACCGGTGTTAACTACATGGATATAATCCTCGAACTTGAAAAGATGGCGGACTATATCATTAACGTTGAGGAAGCACTATACGAACACAAACATGATAAATAACCTCAGTAACCTTTGTTCTGACTTAAGTTGCTATTCGTCTGTAAAGCTTTTAGCGGGATAGGGAAGACTGTCTCGTAGCGCTCTTGAGGAAATTCTACATAACGACTAAAACGTATCTGGTCCTGACGGTGCCATCCTTCCCACATCAGTTCAATCCATCGTTCATAGTAGATGTTCTCTAATGTGGCATCACGTGGTTCCTGGAAAGCACCTAATGCAATAGCTTCCCGTGTGCGCACCGTCTCAAACTCCATACTGCCATCCTGACCATTGCGCACTTTAGCTTCTGCAATAGCCAAATAGACGTCGGCTAATCGAAACAATACTATATCGCTATTGCGTAACTGACCGTCGAAAATACCTCCGGCATCGTAGGCGTACTTGCTCATCCGAGCACCGGCATTTGCTACAAATGGACTACCAGTTAAATTCAATAAGACTTCGCGAGGATGATAAACAAGAGTATCGCCAGACGAGAGTATAAGAGGTAAGCCGTTGACGTGCACTGTGTCCGCAAAGAATGTAGTTGCAAAACGGCAATCCTTATGTTTCGTTCCATATCCAAATACATCCAACGTCTCTTCTGTAGCACTTGAACCATTCTCTCCTCCATACCCTAATGCGGACGCATGCTGGTAATGAAGGCTGCGGAATAAGTTTTTAAAACGGTTACGATAGACTGTTGGGTCCATAGGAATAGTGAATATATTCTCTGAGGCGGTCTCGTTATATACTGCAAAGCAGTTGGTCTGGCTTTGACACAATGCATAATTGGCAGAAGATGTAAATATCTGTTCTCCATAGTAGATGGTTGCGTCCCACGCATTCTTCTCTGCACCATCACAAATGAGTTTGATAAGTTTACCATCTGGTAGATTCTCGTCCGTCCAATCGTCATCTGTCCATATTTCCGCATTGAGTGCTACTTTCATCAGTATAAAGCACGCTACAGGACGTGTAACCCGCCCGTAGTACTCTCCACGGCTATTACTGCGTTCATCCGGTAAGTATTTCAATGCTTCCTGCAGTTCGTTCCAAACAAAACGGAACACCTCGCTTCGTTCTGATTGCTTGATAGCGTTAAGTTCGATATCTTCGCTTGTTATAATCGGTACCCGAGCGAATAGATCTAATAAATATGTATATGCCATTGCTCGCAAGGAACGTACTTCCGCAATATCACAATTAAGTCTTTCTGTTGATAATAGTTCACTATGCTTTTCTAACAACGCTAACGAGTGGTTACACAGACCTATAAGTTGGTACAGATACAACCAAGCGTTCTCAAAACACTCGTTATCTTCACTCCAACTATGTAAATATAAATCTACCCATAGTCCGCCATCAAACCAGTCTCCACCACGAACGGGAATAATAGCTTCATTAGACGCAAAAGTCTGCAAGTCATAAATGCCGCGATAAGTGCCTTGAAGCCCCACACCATCCTCGTTTCCTCCGATGTGGTCGTAGAGAGAAAGTACGGCCTGACGCTCTAAAATTGCAGCAGAGGTGATAATGGACTCTTCCGCTTGACCGGAGCGGGGCTCCTCGTTAAGAAAACTGCAACTACTGAGCAGCACGCAAACTATGGATATATAAATCAGTCTTATATGGATTATATATGGTTGGTGGTACATGGTTAGAATTGTATTTGTAATGAGAAACTATAAGTACGGCTAACGGGGTAGGAGCGTTTGTCATCTACACCGAGTGAGTTGTTAATAACTGTAGAGTTAATTATTGGTGTCAAACCGGAATAACTCGTCATCGTTACTAAGTTATTTACGCTGACAGATAATCTGAATGAACTTAGTTTCCACTCAGGTTTACAAGGAAGTGTCCAACCGAGTGTCACATAATCAATATTGACATAATCGCCGTTCTCTAACCAATAATCGCTAACCGTCAGATCATTGATATTGGTTTTAGAAGCGTCTTTGAGCACATTATAATAAGGCAAACTACCCATATTCATATAACTAAGGGAAGAGCCATTATAAATCTTATGTCCGAAAGCTCCATTGAGTTGAATAGACAGGTCAAACTGCTTAAAACGTACGGATATATTACTACCTAACAGAACTTTGGGCGTTGCTTGTCCGCAGATACGGCGGTCACCTCCATCTGATAAATCTATAAAACCATCACCATTGATATCCTCAATTTCATAGACTTGCTCGCCCTTATCGTTTGTAGTTAGTCCTGTACAATGGGGGAGGTAGAATACTCCTAACGAGTAGCCGGGAATCTGATAGACAACATCGGTGTTGCCACCATGCAAGCCTGCTCCACTCACAGATGCCAAAGGTGTATATGTAGGGGCTGTAAGGTATTCGCCTTTATAGTAGCCGTTAAGCGAGCGAAGTTTATTCGCTTGCCAAGTAAGATTGAGACCTATATTTACATCCCAATCACGGGTTTTAACAGCGGCTATGCCGAAACCAAACTCCAAGCCCTGATTCTGCATTGTTCCTAAATTTGCCAACACTTTATCGTAGATAAACGGTGGTACAGGAACTGTGTAGTTATAGAGCATGTCGTATATGTAGGAATAGTAATAGTCCACAGTCAGCAGTACACGGTTATTCCAGAAACCCAATTCTGCGCCTATGTTAGCAGTCTGTGTCTTCTCCCACGTAAGATCCGGGTTCTCGTTCTGAGCCAAGCTCAGAATGACATCAGGCAATCCGTTTGTTTCTGCTATACCGCTTGGAACTAATAATCGGAGAGACTGATATGCCGCTATGCCTCCGAGGTTACCTGTCAATCCCCATCCGGCCCGTAAGTTAAGGCGTGTAAGCCAGTTCACATCTTGTAACCAAGTTTCTTTCTTCATATTCCATGAGATGTTTGCGGATGGGAAGAACCCCCATTTATGCCCTTTTGCTGCCACAGAGCTTGCATCACCGCGGGCGGAGACTGTAAATGTATATCGTCCGAGAGCTGTATAACAAAAGCGCCCCATTACACTAGCCATGCGTTGCTGTTCATAACTACTGCCAGTTCCTTCCCACAGCCTCAAACCGCCTACGGCCAGATTGTAGTAACCAAAAGCATCGGATGCCAAGCGGTTTACAGTAGTATGGAAACCAGTTGAAGTACGTCCTTGAAGCTCACCTAAGAGGTCTGCTTCTATATGATGAGCTTTTCCCCAGTCGTGCGTGTAACGCAGTTGGGCATTCGTGAGCCAGAGGTGACTTTTGCCGGCACCGCGATACACTTTTCCAGTGCTTTCCATATAAGTGGGGTAGAAATGGCTGTCGTCATCTGCGTCATAACTATAACTACCATATATACCGGCAGTCAGACCGTATCCTATATCTCCCGTTACGCGCAGATGCGTATTGAAATGCATCGCTGCGTTGTGTTTCTTGATATCCAACAGCCCCATCGGATTATTGATTTGGCTGGCATCCGCATAGCCGTCGTAGCCTCCGCTCTCGTTTCGTGAATTAGGAAACGTTGGATTAAATGTTGCCGCTGAATAGAATGTTTTTTGTACATCGTTAAGGTATTGGTTATTGCTGATAGCGCCGAATAGTCCTAAGTCAAAAGTGAGGCGCTTGCTGAACATGTGCTGGGTGATATCCACCTTTGCCGTCAGGTTACGCGTACCCATCTCGCGAATAATACTGTTGTTCTGGCTATATGACACGGCGCCACGGTAGTTCGCATTTTCCGTACCGCCTCCGAGTGCAATATGATGGTTCTGAACAAAACCGGTTCGCACGATAGCTTTCTGCCAATCGGTAGCAGCTCCGCCGTCTGCGATTTTTATTCCGCGCTCGTTAGTTAAAGCGCGGTATTCGTCTGCCGAAAGCATTTTAAGGAAGTGGTCAGCATGCGCAAATCCGACATCTCCTGCATATGAGACATGAAACTTACCTTCTGCACCGCGACGAGTCCGCACTTCGATAACACCGGACGCACCGCGAGCGCCATAGAGTGCCGTCTGCGCTGCATCTTTAAGAATAGTGAAAGTCTCAATGTCACCAGGAAAGATAGTAGATAAAGTCCGTAAGTCGGATGACATACCATCAATGATAACCAACGGCTCGTTACCGCCAGTTAGTGAGTGGTTACCACGTACGCGAACGGAAGATATCATCGCTTCGGGGTTTGTGTTAGAACCTACCGTCACACCGGCAGATTGCCCGTTTAATACATCCAAAGCATTGATAAGATATCCGCGGCGAGAAGTCTCTACACGTAATGTGTCGGTCAGCGATTCCGCTTTCTCAATGGCTTTCAAAAGGTCATCAGATTGCACCGATTGACCATTGAGTAATAGAGGACAGAGTAATGTAAGTAAAAAAGGGAGAGTGCGTCTCATGGTCTGATATATATATATTAAGGTACGCACGTTTGCGCGTGCGTACCTTGTTTATTTTATCCGCCGAAATTATCGAAGCGGATATCCTCATCACTTACACCAAGTGAGTGGAGTAGGTCAATAACAGTCTTAGCCATCATCGGAGGACCGCAGAGATAGTACTCTACATCTTCAGGAGCTTCATGCTGTTTGAGATAGGTGTCGCCCATAACAGGAGCAATGAAGCCCGGGG
>CAMOJP010000064.1 GCA_946617165.1 uncultured Bacteroidales bacterium | reverse complement strand
TTTGCCGCCAAATTGGTGGAGTGTGCCGAAAATCCGTAGAAGAGTAGGCAAAATTAATAGTAATCGATATGAAAAAAAGTATCATCTTAGCAGTATTAGCATTCTGCGCAGTGTCATTTTCTATGGCCAATGAATTAGGAGCAGCTCCGGTTGCAGTGTTAGACAGTACGGTCTATGACGGAATCGGCGGTAAGAACAAAGAGGTTTTTCTTTATGATGCCAAAGGTAATTTAGAAACACAAATTAATTCTCATTGGGGAGGAACCAAGTGGGAAGAGGACGGTAAGTATGAGTATGCCTATGATTTGAAGGGCAATATTACGTTGAAAGCTTATGCGTATTATACTTCTGAAGGGTGGGAGTACTCCAATAAAGAGGAATATGCTTTCGATGATAACAACAACCTGACTCTAGCGTTAATCTCGAATTGGAACACCAGCAAGAATACTTGGGAAATGTATAATCATGAGGTGTATACCTATGACGTAAACGGCAATCTGATTCAATATGTCAAAGGTGACTGGGATGGTACAGATTGGATAAACTGGGATAAATATGTTTATGAAAACGATGCTAAAGGCAATCTAATTAAAGAGGTTTATTCCTGGTGGAGTACAGCAGATAATGTTTACAAGCCTAGTTATACAAGAACCTATGCGTATGATACGAACGATAGTTTGACGGTTGTGGTCGAGTCCCGTTATTATGATGACGCATGGCATGAGGCAGTTAAGGAGACTTATGCGTATGACGAATACGGCAATCCTATTAAAGATGAATCCTTTGAGGTTGCGAGCGATGAATGGAGCCCAACCACCAAAGTAGTTCGTGAGTTTGACTCTGATGGTAACTGCACAATTATGATACAATCCTACTACAATGCGACCAAATCAATGTATGAGAACTCTCAGAAAACAGAATATGTTTACACAGATGGTAAACTGACGAGTGAGACGTCTTTCCATTGGTCAGAGACGAAATGGATTGCTGATATGAAGTTTGAATTCGGGTATGATGTACTTGGTAACCTGACCAAACGTCAGGACTTCAGTTGGGATATTGTAGGTTCGATTTTTGAACTGAATGGAACGAATACGTATTATTATCACTATGAAAGCCCGTCCACCGCTATCTGCAATACTGTGCCTGAGGCTACTGCACTGAAGAGTGTTAAGGTAATGCGTAACGGTCAAGTGCTGATCATTCGCGAAGGCAAGGCTTACGATATGAACGGAAAAGTAGTAGAATAAATCATTGCATACGATGAAGAACTATCAATATGAGCCGATGTTTCAACTCGGCAAAGACGAAACAGAGTATTATCTGCTCACCAAAGACTATGTGTCGGTTGGTAATTTTGAAGGACATGAAATCTTGAAAGTGCAGCCCGAAGGATTGACCTTAATGGCGCAACAGGCGTTCCATGATGTGAGCTTTATGCTCCGTCGTAGCCACAACGAGCAAGTAGCTAAGATTTTGCGTGACCCGGAGGCTTCAGATAACGATAAATACGTCGCACTCACTTTCTTGCGTAATGCTGAAGTGGCGGCGAAAGGTCAACTGCCGCTCTGCCAGGATACAGGAACCGCTATTATTCACGGCGAGAAAGGCCAGGAAGTGTGGACCGGATTCTGCGATGAAGAAGCACTTAGCGAAGGAGTATATAATACCTATACCGAGTGCAATCTGCGCTACAGCCAAAACGCCCCGCTCGATATGTATAACGAGGTGAATACCAAGTGCAACCTTCCGGCTCAGATTGACCTTGAGGCTACAGAAGGCAACGAATATCGCTTCCTCTGTGTAACGAAAGGTGGCGGCTCGGCCAACAAGACCTATCTCTACCAGGAGACTAAAGCGCGTATCCAGAACCCCGGGACGCTCATCCCTTTCCTCGTTGAGAAAATGAAGAGTCTTGGAACAGCCGCTTGCCCTCCGTATCATATCGCTATCGTCATCGGTGGTACGAGTGCCGAGAAGAACCTGCTGACAGTTAAATTGGCTTCGACGCATTACTATGACAGTCTACCGACAACCGGTAATGCTTCCGGTCGTGCTTTCCGTGATATCGAATTGGAGAAACAGCTGCTGCAAGAGGCTTATAAAATAGGTCTTGGCGCACAGTTCGGCGGAAAATATATGGCGCATGACGTACGCGTTATCCGTCTCCCGCGCCACGGCGCAAGCTGTCCTATCGGATTGGGAGTAAGTTGCTCGGCTGACCGTAACATCAAGTGCAAAATCAATAAGGAAGGTATATGGATTGAGAAGATGGATAATAATCCCGGCAGTCTTATTCCGGCAGAGTTGCGTAACGCAGGAGAAGGGGACGCCGTGCGTATCGACCTGAATCAGCCGATGAAGGATGTGTGCGCTATTCTCACCAAATATCCGATTGGTACCCGCCTCTCGCTCAACGGTACGATTATCGTGGGACGGGATATTGCACACGCTAAGATTAAAGCCCGCCTTGATGCCGGCGAACCGATGCCGGACTACCTCAAGAACCATCCTATCTACTACGCAGGTCCCGCCAAAACACCTGCGGGAATGGCGTGCGGATCTATGGGACCGACTACTGCCGGGCGAATGGACCCCTACGTTGATGAGTTCCAGGACCATGGCGGTTCGCTCATTATGCTCGCTAAAGGTAACCGCTCTATTGATGTCACTAATGCCTGTCAGAAACATGGCGGATTCTATCTCGGTTCTATCGGCGGACCGGCTGCTATCCTCGCGCAGAATAATATCAAATCTATCGAATGTGTTGAGTATCCCGAATTAGGAATGGAGGCCATTTGGAAGATTGAAGTGGAGAATTTCCCGGCGTTCATCCTTGTGGACGATAAGGGGAACGACTTCTTCAAACAACTCAAACCTTGTACCGGCTGCACAATCCTGTAATTATGCCTGATAAAAAAGATAGTTTCTGGAGGCGTCTGCTTTACAAGTATCGCCTGAGTATAATGAACGAGGACACGTTTACTGAGACGTGGCACACGCGCCTTAGCCGCTTGAGTGTGTTCGTCCTCTTGACTCTCCTCTTCTTCGTTACGCTTGGGATATATTCGCTGCTTATTTTCTATACGCCTATCCGTAATGTCCTGCCGGGTTATTCCGAGAGTATTCGTCAGCGCTTGGTTGAAGAGACCGTGCGTGTGGATTCTCTCAGTTCAACGCTTGCCGTGCAAACGCAATATCTCTCTGTCATCAGGGACATTATGGCGGGGGAGGTCAAATCCGATACCGTCCAGAGTCTGGATTCGCTGCAAATTGTACAACGGGAGCAACTGCTCGAGGCTAAAAACGAAGCAACGGAGGAGTTCATCGCCCAGTATGAAGCCAAGGAAAAGGATAACCTGCAACTCTTTGACGTACAGCAAGTATCGCCTGTTATCGCCTTCTTCAGACCTGCTCACGGCGTCGTGGTGGAGCATTACCTGCCGGAGAATCACTGTTTCGGAGTGGCTATACAAACGCCTGCTAATGAGAACGCTACCGCTGTCCTGCCGGGGGCAATACTTATGGTGGAGTATCAAATTAACAATACCTATCTCATGGCAATTCAGCATCAGGAGTACATCTCTATCTATCGTAACTTGGCTAAACCGCTCAAACGTGTTGGCGAAGTCGTGAAGGAAGGAGAGAGTATCGCACTTGCTTCGGATAAAGAACTGCTGGTCTTTGAGTTATGGAGAAGAGGGGAGAGTATTAATCCTGAAGAAGTGATTGTCTTCTAATTCGAATGTTCATGGTCAAAAAGAAAATAGCCATATTAGGTTCGACCGGTTCTATCGGTACTCAGACCTTGGATGTCGTGCGTAACAACCCGGAACGTTTTGAGGTCTACGCTATTTGTGCCCATCGGAATGTAAATCTGCTTATCGAGCAAGCCCGCGAGTTCAAACCCGAAGTCGTTTGTATTGCCGATGAGAACCTCTATCCGCAACTGCGTGACGCCTTAGCCGACTTGGATATGAAAGTGTGGGCAGGAATGGATTCCATCGTTGAGATGGTTACTTTCCCCAGTATCGATATCGTCGTCGCTGCTATGGTCGGTTATGCGGGACTGCGGCCTACTATGGCTGCTATCAAAGCGGCTAAAACGATCGCACTCGCTAATAAAGAAACGCTCGTCGTCGCCGGCGAACTGATATGCGATTTGGCGCAGCAATATCATGCGCCTATCTTGCCCGTGGACAGCGAGCACTCCGCTATCTTCCAGTCTATCGTGGGCGAAGGAAATAACGAGATAGAGAAAATTCTCCTCACCGCTTCAGGTGGACCTTTTAGAAACTTCTCGCTCGAACAGATGGCTAATGTCACAGCGGCAGACGCGCTCAAGCATCCTAACTGGGATATGGGGGCGAAGATTACCATTGACTCCGCTTCCATGATGAATAAGGGCTTTGAGGTTATTGAAGCCAAATGGCTCTTCGGCGTGCCGGCTGAGAAAATACAGGTTCTTGTACATCCGCAATCGATTGTACACTCTGCCGTACAGTTCACGGATGGAGCTGTCAAAGCGCAACTTGGCGCTCCTGATATGCGTCTGCCGATTCAATATGCGCTGACTTATCCCGATAGAATAACCAGCAATTTCCCTCGAGTAGATTTATTCGCAATCAAGGATTTGCTGTTTGAACAACCGGATATGAACCGCTTCCCGAACTTGCGTCTCGCCTATGAAGCAACGGCGAAAGGTGGTAATATCCCTTGTGTGCTTAATGCAGCGAACGAAGTGGTCAATCTCGCCTTCAGAGAGAACCGTTGCGGTTTCCTCCAAATGAGTGAAATCATAGCACAAACAATGGCTCAAGCCACATTTGTTCCCCAACCGACATACGATGATTACGTTAATACAGATGCCGAAGCGCGTCAAATCGCGATGAACTTACTATTAAAATAAGATAATAGAATGATACAAGTTATTCAATTAATACTCGCACTTAGTTTCCTCGTGGTAATACATGAGTTCGGACATTTCCTCTTCGCGCGGCTCTTTAAGGTGCGCGTGGAGAAATTCTATATGTTCTTCAATCCCAAATTCTCTCTCTTCCGTGCGAAGAAGTTCAATGGCAAGTGGCATTTCGCTTTCTTTGCCAAGAACACGGAGGAAGGCGACGAATGGTCCAACTATCCGGATAATACGGAGTGGGGCATAGGTTGGGTGCCCTTTGGAGGATACTGCGCCATCGCCGGAATGGTGGATGAAACGCATGATAGTGACCAAGTGGCACAAACACCGCCACAACCTTGGGAGTTCCGTTCCAAGAACGTTTGGCAACGCTTCTGTATTATCATAGGAGGTATTTTGGTTAATTTTATTGCCGCATTGGTTATCTTTGGAGCTTTGCTCTTTACTTACGGAACGGATACACTGCCTTTGCGCAATGTTGACTCCGGATTATACTTCTCGCAGATTATGTTGGACGAAGGATTCCAACAACACGATAAGATTATCGCTATCGACGGCATGGAGCCGGAAGATGTTGCTGATGTGACACAGTGGATTATTCTTGAAGGAAGGCAGAATGTTACTGTATTACGCGGTTCCGATACTATCGAATTGGTCATGTCTAAAGATTTAGGCACCCGCTTTTTGGCGGAGCAGAACGAGCACGACCGGTTGGAACGTGATAAGAAACGGTCGGATAACTCCTATACCAAGCGCCCGAATATCCTGGTTACTGAATTCGTGCCGTTTGTTATTGATTCGGTGGCGCCTTTGCATGCTGCAGACTTAGCCGGATTGCAGAAAGGTGATAGCGTAGTGGCGGTTAACGGCGTCCCTACGCCTTGTCATGTTCAGGTAACCGATGAATTGCAGAAGTATTCTTGCGATAGCGTTACTATTGACTATTATCGGCAAGGCGAATTGAATCAGGCACATCTCTTCATCGGTGACCAGGGAATGATGGGAGTGGTTATTAAAAACAAGTACCAATACTTCGCTACAGAACATCGCTCCTATACTTTCCTGCAGTCTATTCCTGCCGGTATCAGTTATGGCTGGGGAATACTTGTTACGTATGTCAAACAATTTAGGCTTGTCTTCACCAAAGAAGGTGCGCAATCTGTTGGCGGTTTTGGAGCCATCGGCAGTATGTTCCCGAGTTATTGGAGCTGGTACGTATTCTGGCACATGACGGCATTCCTTAGTCTTATTCTTGCCTTCATGAACTTCCTGCCTATTCCGGCACTTGATGGCGGATACGTCCTCTTCTTGTTATATGAAATGATTACCCGCAGAAAACCAAGTGATAAGTTCCTCGAAGTGGCAAATACCATCGGGTTCTGGCTGCTCTTGGCATTGCTTATCTTTGCGAACGGTAATGATATCTTTAAAATCTTCTTCTGATATGGCGGATTATTTTGTACATGAATCGTCCTACGTGGACGAAGGTTGTCAAATCGGAAAAGGGACTAAAATTTGGCATTTCAGTCATATTATGTCCGGCTGTAAAATCGGCGAGGACTGTAATATCGGTCAAAATGTCGTTATTTCCCCTAATGTCACCTTGGGGCGTAATTGTAAGATTCAGAACAATGTATCTGTCTATACCGGAGTGCATTGCGAGGATGATGTATTCCTCGGACCGAGTATGGTCTTTACCAATGTTATCAATCCCCGGGCTGCTGTCAGCCGCAAGGACGAATACCGCGAAACGATTATCCGTAAAGGGGCATCTGTCGGTGCCAATGCAACGATCGTTTGCGGACATACGTTAGGCGAATACTGCCTTATTGGAGCCGGCTCCGTGGTCACGAAAGATGTCCCCGCCTATGCGCTTATGGTGGGTAATCCTGCCAGACAGATAGGATGGGTGAATGCGCACGGGGACAAGTGCGCTACATTGGCAGAAGCAATGAAAAAGTAAATTGTAAATAAAGTGTAAATAGTAAATTTGTAAATTGTAAATCCCTTTATGCTTCAGCGAATTCAAACTTTATACCTCTTAGGTATTGTCTGTTTAGGAATAGGACTGTTCTTTGTGCCCGTTGTGGAGTTTGTAACGCCTATCGACGCTGCTATACAGCGCATGTTCGAACTGGGTGCTGTTGGAATGGACGAGGTTACCCCTAATATGGATTATATCGTCGTGGACCCCCTTCACTTAAATGGCGTCTGGGGATTAACTCTGACAACACTGTTGATTCCCTTCCTCGCGTTGGTGGATATCTTCCTCTATCGCCGCCGTATTCTGCAGGCAAGGCTTAATATCTTCCTGGCACTCTTGTGTCTTGGATACTACGCTATACTGTTTACCTATATCTGGTTTGCTAAAATGAATTTCGGCTTGGAATGGCATCTCACCTTCTGGGCTTGCTTACCGCTTATCTGTTTTATACTCACCCTGGGCGCTACACGCCGTATCTTGAAGGATGAAGCGCTCGTCAGAGCTGCGGACAGAATACGCTAAACCTCGCGTAGGGAATTAACTAACATTCCGCAGGCCGCTAATATATCCTCGCCGCGGGAACGGCGGATAGTCGTCGTTATTCCATGACCGCACAGATAATCTCGAAAATACTCCATTTGACGCTCGTTCGAAGCGGCAAATGCTTTTTCTACACCTGCATGAAAACGAATCAGATTGATACGGCATTCCAAACCCGCTAATAAACGTATCAGTTCCCGGGCGTGTTTGATAGTATCGTTTTGACCTCCCCAACAGATATATTCAAATGAAACACGGCGTTGGCCAGACCAGTCATATTGCTTCAATAACGCGATAACATCTTCTATCGGATAGAGCTTCTCTGCCGGCATAATCTCTTGGCGCTCGCGATGAAATGGGTTATGTAGCGATATCGCTAAATGGCAGTCGCTCTCATCTAAAAAACGCTTTAGACCATTTATCACGCCTACCGTCGATACCGTGATACGTTTGCCGCTCCAACCGCAACCGTAAGCGGAGGTCATGACCGATAGGGAACGCAATACTTCATCTATATTGTCAAATGGCTCACCTTCACCCATATAGACGATATTGCTGAGCAATGGACGATGATGCACTGCGGCGGCTTCGTCTATCTCGAATATCTGGTTCAATATCTCCGCAGCACTCAGTTGACCGTGAAAACCTAATGTTCCCGTCATGCAAAAACGGCAACCCATCTTACAACCGGCTTGAGTCGATACGCACAGAGTAGCACGATCACCTTCCGGAAGATATACGCTTTCGATATATTGCTTCCCTCCGCCTAACGCAATCTCAAATAGGTACTTGATCGTGCCGTCCGAGGACTCAGCATGAGCTATCGGACTGTGACGACCTATCAAATACGACGAGCGTAACGCCTCGCGACCTTTCAAGGAGATATTCGTCATCTCATCAAAGGACTTGACACGACGAACGTATAGCCACTCCGCAAGCTGCTTGCCCGCATAACGGGGCAAACCTACAGATAATGCAATGGACTGCAATTCGATTAACGCTTTCCCTAATAAAACTTCCATAAACCTAAATTCCCTGCAAAAGTACTACAAATATTGCATATGCACAA
>CAMOJP010000063.1 GCA_946617165.1 uncultured Bacteroidales bacterium | reverse complement strand
TTGGACTGAGGTAATAATCTGCTCTCCATTGCCATAAATGCAACTGCTGTGCGGTTATAATAGGTTGTTTGTCCGGAGCAAGCGTAATAGGCTTCACCCTCTTTGAGTCCAAGGTTGGAGGCAGAGTTATGTCTGCATGAAGGACAATACCGACGTAGGTTTTAGTCCCTAATGGCACAAGAACACGCATGCCCGCTTGGGGGCACGCTATACCATCCGGAACACTATAGGTATAAGTATCCGTCAGGCCTAATGGCAATATTACATCAATGTACCGGATAGTTATTGTGCTTTCTCTGCATTTTCTAACGCGATGGCTCTATTATAACATTCGCGACATAAAGGCTCGTAACTCTCCGTTTCGCCCAGTAAAACGCGTTTTTCACTACTTACAAGACGATGACTGACATAAGCCAGGTCCCCACAGTGTACACAAATGGCATGTGTCTTATAAACATCCTCTGCTATCGCCATAAGCGCAGGCATGGGTCCGAAAGGCTCACCCTTAAAGTCCATATCCAATCCTGCACAGATAACGCGAATACCCCTATTGGCCAATTGCTTACAAACCTCAACGATACCCATATCAAAGAATTGCGCCTCATCTATTCCCACCACATCAATATTTTCAGCAAGCAGCAAGATTGTTTGGGATGACTCAACGGGAGTTGATTGAATAACATTATGGTCATGACTCACCACATCCTCAACAGAATAACGCACATCAAGAGCGGGTTTGAATATTTCCACACGTTGTTTGGCAAACTGGGCGCGTTTCATACGTCGAATAAGTTCTTCCGTTTTACCGCTGAACATAGAGCCGCAAACTACTTCAATGGAGCCGCGACGGCGACTGGGGCCTTGGGTGTCTCTTTCTGAAAACATAGTATTATAGTATTAAGTCAATTGCTGTTTGTTTTAATATCATGTACCATTAACTGGGTCGTAGTATGGTGATTAAACGTATTTTCTCCTAATTCGTAACATATATCTGCCGGATTTCCGTTCTGCAGATAAAGTGCCATATCTCCTCTCCCGAAGGCAATACCTTCTATCGCCGCAGTGCCGTCCGTAACATCTAAATGGAGGTGTTCTTTATTTTGTCCTACAGCACGAGTATATCGATTATTGATGAGATGTCGCGTGAGGAAAACGGGTCGCTCATTGCCCGGACCGAATGGCTCTAAATGCTTGAGAATTGCCATAAATTGTGGCGTTATATCAGCAAGGGCGATTTCTGCTTCGATTCGAAGAACCGATTGTTGCTGTTCAGGGGTTATATGCGCTGCCACATAGGCCTCAAAGCGTTGTTTAAACGCGGGCAGGTCATCAATCCGCATACTTAGTCCGGCGGCGAACTTATGTCCGCCAAAGTTGGTCAATAGGTCACGACAAGAGTCAATGGCTGCATATAGGTCAAAATCGCTCACCGAGCGGGCCGAACCGGAGATAATACCATTCTCACCTGCCGTCAGTACAATCGTCGGACGATAATAACTCTCGGTCAGTCGCGAGGCGGCTATACCGACTACTCCCTTATGCCATGTCGGCGAATAGACTACCGTCGTGTGCTTCAAATCATTATCGGGATCCTCACGGAGTATAGTCAAAGCCTCTTCCGTTACCTGATTATCATAGCCTTTACGTTCAGCGTTATAGGAATTGATATTGCGGGCTTGCTCGGCTGCAAAACAGGGGTCTTCCGTAATGAGTTGTAAGACGGCTTCCTTGCCTGTATAGAGTCGCCCGCAAGCATTGATGCGTGGACCTATCTTAAAGAGTAAGTCCGACATCGTTATGACCTTGCCACTCAGTCCCGCCACTTCAATGATTGCCGCTAAACCGACAGAGGGACATTTATTGATTTGCTGTAGACCATAATACTCAAGAATACGGTTTTCATCTACGACACTTACTACATCTGATGCAATGGACATGGCGAGGAACGGGAGCTGATTGAGATACGTCGCAGCATCCATATGATGCTTGATTGCATACGCCTGAGTCAACTTAAAACCGACACCGCAGCCCGATAGGTCTTTGAACGGATAGGTACAATCCCCCCGTTTGATGTCTAAGACGGCGACTGCCGCCGGAATCACCTCAGCCGGCTCATGGTGATCACAGATGATAAAATCTATATTTTTCTCCGTCGCGTACCGAACTTTGTCCATCGCCTTGATACCGCAATCAAGTGCAATAATAAGCGTACAACCTTCCGCCTCGGCATAATCAATACCCTTATACGAAATACCATAGCCTTCGGTATAACGGTCAGGAATATAGAAATCAAGATTATCAGTGAGTTGCTTAAGGAATGTGTACATTAAGGCAACCGCTGTTGTCCCGTCAACATCATAGTCCCCGTAGATAAGAATTTTCTCGTGTTGAGCCAGTGCTTTTTCGATTCGTTCAACCGCTTTGTCCATATCCTTCATAAGGTATGGATCGTGGAGATTATCTATTGAGGGATGGACATAATTAGAGGCCTCCTCTCTTGTTCGGATTCCTCTATCCACCAAGATACGCGCCGACAAAGGACTGATGGTCAGTTCTTTGCTTAAAATAGAGATTGCTTGCAGCTCCTCTTCCGACTGTTGTCTTATCTGCCACTTATAGTTCATCTCGTAACTCAAAATCATCAGCGTCCTTCCACAAGGGCAATGTTTCCCTAAAGTGCCGCAACTTGCCCATATCGAAGTCCACTATTTTTGTTCCTTCTTCATTATCGCCAAAGCCGGCAAGATCATGGAGCCTCGTATCTAATGCGACGGAGTGACCGTTGTAATGCAATCCCAAAGCATCTTCGCCTACAGGATTAACGGCAGCCACATAGCATTGATTTTCAATAGCGCGTGCTCTCAATAGCACGTCATACGCCCCTATCCGTATCTCCGGCCAGTTCGCTATCACCAACAGAATCTCGTAGTTAGTGCTCTCCATGACACCATTGCGCGCCCATACCGGGAACCGCAAATCGTAGCAGATAAGGAGTCTTAGCCGCACGCCTTTATAGGTAAAAACTTTTCGTTCATTACCTTTGGTGAAAAACAAGTTCTCACCACCATGGGCATAGAGATGGGCTTTGTCTATAAAATCCGGAGTCTCATTGGGTTTAATAAAAAAACCTCTATTGTAGAGTTGGCTATTCTCGGCACAGATGAATGAGCCTATAAGTGCAACACCTGTGTCATTCGCTAATTGCTGCAATGTCCGTATAGTCTGCCCGTCTGTAGATTCCGCCAAATCGGGACGGTCTGTGCAAAAACCCGTTGAGAACATCTCCGGCAGCATCGCTATATCCGCTTTACCGCGCAATGCCTCAACACGACGCACCGTCAGCCGTAGATTAGTCTCTACGTCTGCCCACACAATCGGATATTGAAGAAGGGCTATTTTCACTTTTTCTTCTTATCCGCCGGAAGTGCTTTATCTTGGGGTTTAGCGATATGCTCCCGCATAGTGGTATCTGCCTGGATATTTTGCATCCGATAGTAATCCATTATTCCGAGATTACCGTTACGGAAAGCCTCTGCCATAGCCTGCGGAACAAGCGCCTCGGCTTCAATTACTTTCGCACGGGCTTCTTGTGCTTTTGCTTTCATCTCTTGCTCGGAAGCGATTGCCATCGCGCGACGCTCTTCTGCTTTAGCCTGTGCGATGTTCTTATCTGCTTCGGCTTGATCCATCTGAAGCTGCGCACCGATATTCTTACCGACATCAATATCTGCTATATCAATAGAGAGTATCTCAAAAGCTGTACCGTCATCTAATCCCTTGGAGAGTACTAATTTACTGATAGAATCGGGATTCTCGAGCACTAACTTATGACTCTCGGCGCTACCGATAGAACTAACAATACCCTCACCCACACGGGCTAAAATAGTATCTTCTCCTGCACCGCCGACCAAACGATGGATATTGGCGCGGACTGTCACACGAGCCTTGGCAATCAACTGAATACCATCTTTCGCCACTGCCGTTACCGGCGGAGTATCAATAACCTTGGGATTAACAGACATCTGAACGGCGTCAAATACATCACGCCCCGCCAGGTCTATAGCTGTCGCCATCTGAAAACTCAACTCTATATTCGCTTTATTGGCACTCACCAAAGCATGTACCACACGCTCAATATGACCACCCGCAAGATAGTGAGCCTCCAAACCGTCACGCGTAACGTCCGTCAAACCGGCTTTATGAGCCTCTATAAGACAATTGACTATGCGTGTTGGAGGCACCTTACGGATACGCATCAAAAAGAGTTGGATCAACGATACTCGTACACCGCTCACCTGGGCATTCACCCATAACATAAAGGGTACATAATAGAAGAAAATGATTAGCAGAATCACTGCTAATACAATCAGGGTCATTTCAAGCCACATCATACTATATATTATTTTTTAAGGTTATCTAATTTCTTACCGGGCTCCGGCATACTTACTTTGGAGTCAATCTTGGTATCTAAAGCCATTTTCTCCAAAGCATGGCTCTTCAAAAATACCACGACAGCAATCACCGACAGCACAAACACTATCGCCAAAGTGATATGTCCCGCCAAATGAGAGATGGTCATATACGCTACTACAACAGACGCTATAAGGCAACCGATACCGCTAATTCCCGCGATACCGAAACCCGGTAGCAAGAATAACTCTGCTAATAACAATAGTACACCGAATACTACCAATAAAATAACAATTAGGAGGTCAATCATAGCATATAGTTTTTAATTGAAATTTTTTTTCACGCTGCAAATTTACAAAATAAATTTGATATATACAAATAAAAAAAAAAATTTTTGAAAATTTGCACAATTAAAAAATAATTTGTAATTTTGCGGCCGATTTCGACGAATGAAAGTATGAGTAAGAAAAATTTAGTGATAGTGGAGTCTCCCGCCAAAGCGAAAACCATTGAGAAATTTTTAGGCTCCGAATACCACGTCCTTTCCTCACAAGGACATATCCGAGACATAGAAGGAGTGGGCAAAAACAGTATGGGTATTGATTTTGAACACGATTATGCCCCACATTATGTACAGGACCCCGCCAAAAAGGCACTTATCAAGACACTTCAATCAGAATCCAAAGCGGCCGAAACGGTTTGGTTAGCGTCTGATGAGGACCGCGAAGGAGAGGCTATCGCTTGGCACCTCAAAGAGGTTTTGGCGCTACCGGATAACAAAACGAAACGAATTGTCTTTCACGAAATTACCAAAGATGCTATTACGGAGGCTATAGAGCACCCGAGAGATATTGATTACAATCTCGTCAATGCCCAACAGGCGCGGCGCGTGATAGACCGTATCGTGGGATTTGAACTCAGCCCTGTGCTGTGGAAGAAAATCGCCATTGGACTATCTGCCGGACGAGTACAGTCTGTCGCTGTGCGACTCATCGTTGAGAAAGAGCGTGAGATAGAGACTTTCCACTCTACCGCACAATATCGCATCAACGCCGAGTTCGCCACTGCGGAGACTACCCTCAAGACCGAACTCAATAAACGTTTTGCAACCAAAGAAGAGGCACTCTTATTCCTGGAGAGCCTCAAGGATGCTACTTTTGAGGTAGCCTCCATCCAGACCAAACCCTCGCACCGCTCTCCCGCACCGCCATTCACAACATCATCTCTCCAACAGGAAGCGGCACGCAAACTCAAGTTCTCCGTCTCCAAAACAATGCGTCTGGCGCAGTCTCTCTACGAGGCCGGACATATAACCTACATGCGTACCGACTCGGTCAACCTGTCATCGTTAGCTATCGGCACTGCAAAGCAAGAGATTATCAGCCAATTCGGCGAAAAATATCATCATGCCCGCCAATTTCATACAACTTCTAAGGGCGCGCAAGAAGCGCATGAAGCAATTCGCCCGACATACATCTCTAAACATAAGGCAGGAAATAATGCTGATGAACAGCATCTGTATGAGTTGATATGGAAACGAACCATTTCTTCGCAGATGGCTGACGCTGAAGTGGAGAATACCACTATCAATGTCACAATCTCTAATTCGGATAAACTCTTTGTGGCAACCGGTGAGGTTATTCTCTTCGACGGCTTCATGCGAGCTTACGTCCAATCTAAAGACGAAGTGGAAGAAGAAGTGCAGGCTCTGCCTAAACTCGCTAACCACACGCCTTTGGCACTCACAACGGCTACCGGTATTGAGCAATTCAGCAAACCGCCATATCGCTACACGGAAGCCTCTCTCGTTAAGAAAATGGAGGAACTGGGAATCGGAAGACCCTCTACCTACGCAACCATTATTGAAACTATCATTGCCCGTAAATACGTAGAGAGAGGCTCTGTATCAGGCACGAAACGCGAGTACCACGTCCTGACACTTAAGGGCAATAAAGTCCAAGAGAAACTCAAAACCGAAATGGCGGGCGCGGATTCCCAAAAACTGCTCCCGACGGATTTAGGACGTATGACCAATGACTTTTTGGTAGCGCAATTCCCTGCTATTCTCAACTACGACTTCACCGCCCGCGAAGAAGCTAAATTTGATGAAGTAGCTGAAGGACATGCCAATTGGGTGCAGACCGTCGATGAGTTCTATAAGGCGTTTCATCCCCTCCTTGAACATGTCGAAAAGGGAAAACTACAAGGGCGTGAATTAGGCTTAGACCCTAAAACAGGGGAACCGGTAATTGCTAAAATAACTAAAACAGGGCCTTGCATCCAGATTGGCGATAGTGCCAAGGACAAACCTCGTTTCGCATCACTTGACAAAGGGCAGTCGATTTATACGATTACATTAGAGGAGGCGCTCCGGCTCTTTGAGTCACACTATCCCAGAGTCTTAGGTAACTCTGATGGCGAAGAGGTTTCTATCGGCAACGGTCGATTCGGTTTCTATGTCCGCCGCGGAAACGTGTTTGCTTCACTGCCTAAAGGATTAGACCCGCAAACTGTCACCCTTGAGACGGCATTGGAACTCCTCGACAAAAAGGATGCTCCCGCGCAACCCATTGCGGATTTCGGCTCCATTAAGGTTATGCCCGGACGATACGGAGCATATATCAAAACGGATACCGGCAACTATAAACTGCCCAAAGGAACCAAACCCGAGACCCTCACTCAAGAGGCTTGTGAAGCTATTATTGCAGCATCCGAACCGACCAATAAGGGGGCAAAACGCACTTTTCGTGCCAAAAAGGCATAAAAAAGTAAAATAAATTTGCACGGGTCAAAAAAATGTTGTACTTTTGCACCCGCATTTTTGGAAATGCAACGAGAATTCACGAAGATATGAGTTTATTTCGGGAGTAACCATATCTTGTAATTGAGAAAATGCTTTGTATTTCGAGAAGTAGCGCAGTTGGTAGCGCACTACGTTCGGGACGTAGGGGTCGGGCGTTCGAGTCGCCTCTTCTCGACATAAGGACAGCCGGATGGCTGCCCTTTTTGTTTGCCGACTCTCCCTCTTCAGACCGCGACCACCCTTATAAATCCGTTATGGATCCTTTATAAATCTCCAAGTACACCACATGGCGATGCATGATGCTTTGGTGAGCGTTCGATAAGCGTTCGATGATGGTTGCTACTTTTGCCGTCCTTTTGTCGTCCTTTTGCCGTCCTTTTACCGTATTTTTGCCGTAATTGTACCAACACAAAAGAGTACGAGTCAGGGTCCCCCCCCAAAAAAAAGCCGCAGCTGCCATTTAGTCATTTATGATTAGGGTGCGGGCCATGTACTACTATTTGCCAAGTGCATTTAGCAAAAGTGAAAAATAAAGCAGATTTTTGGCAAAAAATTTGCATATGTCAAATAAAAGATGTAACTTTGCGCGACGTAAAAACGAGGAAGAAAGAATTACAATCTCCGTAACTAACTAATAATCAACTAATATCACTTAACACTCAAAGTGGTAGTTGTTGTATATAGAGGGGAATAAAACTGCTCCAAGAGCAGCAAAAGTTGTTGAAAGATTGCAAATTACAGGTAACATGAAGATAGGTATTAGTCATGCTACAGCCATGAGAAAGTGGCTGTTTTTTGTGGGCACAATCGTTGTGATGACAACAGTGACTCCCTTTGTGTATAGTGATGAACATCTCAGGGGAAGTGCAAAAGCGCCAATGGCCCTTACGGGTATGTATGTTAATGATGAAACAGTGAGTGTTCCTGTCGGAGCATACACGACTTTTTCTACAGTTTATGACGGTAAACGATACTATTTGGGCATTGATACAACGAGCGCGAAGGCGGAAAAGGACACCCTTGCTTGGTATCCGGAAGCCAATTATGCCTCTATGTGGGTAGTCGGAGGATTATACAATCCGTCTGCGAAATCAGTGGACGATATCTTGGCAAACAAGAACTACCTCAGGACAATCAAGAGTCTATGGATCGAAGAGCGTTGCGGCCGTAAGAAATTTCTGAGTTTAGGCGCCGACCATGGTACGTATAGTGCGTTAGTTCTACGCGACACCGCCCACTCCACCATGTGGTACACCGAGAAAGACAATTCCGCGCAGAATAAGTATATACAAGGTTTTCTCTACTACTATTCCGATGCAACAGGAATTGATGTTTACCGTTACTTATCTTACGACCCATTATATGGTTTCAGCCGTGTCACAGGACGTAAACCGGCTATATCTCAGCGTATCTCCGTTTGGGATCGTAGGACAGGTAGTGACCTGATTTTTGATGTCCAACCGCGAACATTAACCGCCGGTTATGAAACAAACGGACATGACACCACCAAGTACCCCATTACCTCACGGGTAATCTACTATGATAACGTGGATCGTTTCCGTAGCCGCTTTGACCAGAAGGATGTCTATGCTTTTATCTCCAGTCCGATTGAGGATCAGACGGTTCTTCAAAATGATCCATATAACATGATAGGCTACTACGAGTGGCAGTCGAACCCGACAGTCGATCCGAAGAATATCCCTGCCTACAACGGAAAGTCCTGCATGAAAGTATGGAAGCCGGTTTT
>CAMOJP010000062.1 GCA_946617165.1 uncultured Bacteroidales bacterium | reverse complement strand
TTTCCCAATCTATTTTCCTGTCTATTAGCCTATCTGCTTCCATATCTATTTCCCTGCCTACTCCCATATCTGTTTACATATCTTTTTTCCTATCTATTTCCATTCCTTCTAAATTTGTCTATAATATTTCATTATTTTTATCTTTTCCCCTCTCCATTTTTTTTACCTTTTCTGTCCCGTTATTCCCGAAGGTCGCCCGAAGGTCACCCGAAGGTCGCCCGAAGGTCGAGCGATGACCGAACAACGGTTGAGCGAAGGTCAATCGACAGTCGAAGTGGCGGCAAGCGGACTATAGGAGGACTACAAAAGAACTGCTTTTAACTGATACTAACGCTGTTTCTCTTATTCTCAGGACTGCCGGCGTAGTGTCTCTATAAGTAAAAATAGGTCGTTTCGACGAAAAACAAAACTTTTTTCTTGCATATATGCCTAAAAATTTGTGTATATGCATTTTTTGTTGTACTTTTGCAACTTGAAAAACAACCTTTTATTTTTTTTATTATGAACAAAAAATTTGTTTGCCCTATCTGCGGTTACGTATATGAGGGCACAGAGGCACCGGAGCGTTGCCCGCAATGTAAACAAGTCGTTGAATGGAAAGAGGTCGATGAAAATGCCGGTCTTAATTTCGCATGCGAACATGTCCTTGGCGTAGCTAAAGGCGTGAAAGATGAGATTATTATGAACGGTTTGCGCTCTCATTTTATGGGAGAAGCTACCGAGGTGGGCATGTATCTGGCTATGGGTCGACAAGCTGACCGGGAAGGTTATCCTGAGATTGCTGCGGCCTTCCGACAATATGCGTGGGAAGAGGCAGAACACTGTGCTAAGTTTGCCGAACTGCTCGGAGAGTGTGTTTGGGATACCAAAACTAACTTGGAGAAACGTATGTTGGCTGAAGCCGGGGCTTGTGAAGAAAAACTGATGATTGCCAAACGGGCAAAAGCTCAGGACCTCGATGCTATTCACGATACCGTTCACGAGATGGCTAAAGATGAAGCTCGGCACGGAAAAGGCTTTGAAGGTCTGTACAATCGCTATTTTAAGAAATAATTAGCGTCCGTAAGTCATATGTACTGCTCGTTGCTGCTTTCTTAATGGTGGCAACGAGTTTGCATGCACGCACAATGCGCGTGTACGGATACGTCACGGACATTGACAACAGAGGAATTGAGTTGGTTAATGTCACTGCACAAGCGACGGATGGCATTATTCAAGGAACGACCACCAATAAAAACGGCTACTATACTTTATCCGTTGAAGAAGAATCGTTTGACTTAGTCTTCTCAATGGTGGGATACGTGACTACCAAACAGAGTATTATCGGTAATCAAGATGTACTCAATATCAATGTCTCCCTTCCAACCGACGAGCAATGGATAGAAGAAGTGGAAGTGAGAGGCGTTAAGCATACAAGCGGTACTATGGACCGGATAGACGCAGGAACTACGCGCTTGATGCCTGATGCAACAGGAGGATCGATTGAGAGTATATTGATTACTTTTGCCGGCGTTAATCAGAACAATGAACTCAGTAGCCAATATAATGTCCGAGGCGGTAGTTTTGATGAGAACGAAGTATATGTGAACGGCATCGAAGTGCACCGCCCGTTACTTATCCGAAGTGGTCAGCAGGAAGGCTTGAGTTTCGTTAATCCCGAGATGGTAAGCAATGTCTCTTTTTCTGCAGGAGGATTTGGCGCACAGTACGGCGACAAAATGTCAAGTGTCTTGGACATCCAATATAAACGTCCTGACCGGTTCGAGGGAAGCATCAGTGCAAGTCTCTTAGGCGCTAATATCTACCTCGCTCACGGAGACAGTTCATATTCCCAAATGCATGGTATACGCTATAAAACATCTGCATACCTGTTAGGCGCGATGCCTACAACAGGTAATTACCAGCCTAACTATGTGGACTACCAGACGATGTTCAATTGGCGTATTGCTCCACAATGGAGCATGTCATTCTTAGGAAACGTGAGTCTCAATGACTATCGTTTTCGCCCGGATTCACTGAGCGAGAGTTTTGGAAGCTATCAAAATGCCAAAAACCTGTCTGTCTGGTATGACGGACAAGAAAAGGACCGCTTCCTTACTGCTTTTGGAGCGTTATCGGTGGCAGGAAAAGTGAATAAAAACCTGTCGCTCCATTTCGACCTAAGTGGTTTCTATACGTCCGAGAAAGAGAATTTTGATATTACAGGTCAGTATGTCCTATCCGATAAACCGATGGATGGAACTAACACAGGCTCGCAGGTCTCTAAACCGGGCGATGTTAGAGATTTTACTGATGCCTCCGTTTTAGGAACAGGCACCTATCATGAGCATGCGCGTAACCAATTGGAAGCAAGCGTAATTACGCTCGCTCATCATGGTGATTGGCATCGCGGCTCCAATACGCTCACTTGGGGCGTCAGTGCACAGGCAGAGATCATCAAAGACCATATTAGCGAGTGGCAATGGCGTGATTCTGCTGGCTATTCACAACCCAATGCTGAATACACGGAAGAATTGTATTATTCCATGCGAGGAGCCAACGCAATGTATTCCGCTCGTTTACAGGCTTATATCCAAAATTCGTACCGGTGGAATTTGGAGCGTTGTCGAATCTTGTTAACGGTAGGAGCCCGACTGAACTGGTGGTCTTATACAAATGAGGTGCTACCCTCTCCGCGTGCATCTGTTGAGTTTATCCCGGGATGGAAAAGAGATTTCTCTTTCCGCTTAGCTACAGGTCTGTATTATCAGGCACCATTCTACAAAGAACTGAGGGATACTGTTACTGATGTGTCTGGGGTGACGCGTATCCGGCTTAATAATCATCTCAAAGCGCAACGGTCTGTACATGCGGTTGCCGGTTTTGATTACTATTTCCGCGCATGGGGAAGACCATTTAAGTTGTCTGCCGAAGCATACTATAAATATATGGACCGTTTGGTAAGTTATACCGTTGATAATGTACGTGTACGCTATTCCGGTCAGAATGATGCTGTCGGTTATGCAGCAGGTGTGGATCTTAAACTATATGGTGAGTTAGTGCCCGGTGCCGACTCTTGGATTTCTTTTTCTGCAATGTCTGCCAAACAGAAACAATTGGACCATCCTGAATGGGGATGGTTGCCATGTCCACAAGAGCAGAGGTATTCCTTCTCAATGCTCTTTCAAGACTATTTCCCGCGTCTGCCGCAACTCATTTTCCATATAAAGTTTATCTGGTCGGACGGACTGCCTTTTGCCGCTCCTAAGAACTTGGAGTCCATGAAGTCTTTCCGTACACCCCCATATCGCCGGTTGGATATAGGTGCAACTTATGCCTTCAATGCCAAGACTGCCAAATTTATGCGTAAACCCTCCGCTAAACATGTAAGCGAATGGGCTCTACAGTTTGAGGTGTTTAATCTGGTTGGCTGGAAGAATGTAAACTCCTATTTCTGGGTGAGCGACGCCAACGGATACCAGTGGGCAAGCCCGAATTACTTGACCGGACGGATGTTTAATTTTAAGGTAACAGTGGACCTCAAGTAAACAGATTCGGGTAAAAAGTGATTTTTAATTTGTATATATGCAAAAAATATTGTAATTTTGCAATCCCAAAGACAGCAACCTTTAAATCTCAATATTATGTGGACACAATCTGACCTCGAGCAACTCGCTCAACATGGCATTTCGGTAGAGAAAGCCAATCAGCAAATGGAAAGTTTTAAAACGGGCTTTCCCAGTTTGGATATCGTTGGTGCTGCTTCCGTTAAGAACGGTATAATGGTTCCTAAAAAAGCAGAACAGGAAACGTATATAGCCGCATGGGAGGAGTATCTGAAAGGGAAACACAAGGTGCTTAAATTCGTGCCTGCCAGCGGTGCGGCCAGTCGTATGTTCAAAAACCTGTTTGAGTACTTGGACAATGGAGTGGAAACTCCGTTCATTCAGGAGTTCTTGTCCAATATTGATAAGTTCGCTTTTGGTGATCAACTTGAGGGAAAAACAGGAAAAGAGGCTGTACGCTATCTGCTCGAGGATATGGAATACGGTAAATTGCCGAAGGGCTTACTGCTTTTCCATAAATATCGTGACGGTGCACGTACTCCGGCTTTGGAACATTTAGCCGAGGGCGCATTGACCGGGGCTACGAATATTCACTTTACCGTATCACATGAACATCTTCCTCTCTTCAGACAGCATATAGCGCAAAATCTCCAGAAATTCGAAGCTAAATATGGAGTAAAGTATGAGATTTCCTTCTCGGAACAGATGCCATCCACCGATACGCTTGCTGCTAATCCTGATGGTACACCGTTCCGTACGGCAGACGGGAAGTTGCTCTTCCGCCCGGGAGGTCACGGTGCTCTCATCGAGAACCTCAACCAACAAGATGCGGACATCGTATTTATCAAGAATATTGATAATGTAGTTCCTGATCGCCTTAAGAAAGAAACAATTCGTTATAAACAAATCTTAGCCGGGGTGTTAGTAACCAAACAGAAAGAAATCTTCGAGAAACTGCAAGATCCCAATTTGAGCGATGAGGAGCGTGCACGTCTCAATCGTCCTATCCGCGTGTGCGGTGTAGTAAAGAATACAGGAGAACCTGGAGGCGGACCATTCTTGGTTCGTGAAGAAGACGGCTCCATTTCCAAACAGATTCTTGAGTCATCACAGATCGAAGATAAGTCGTTGATGGAGAAATCAACCCACTTCAATCCCGTTGACCTCGTATGCGCGATTAAGGACTATCAAGGTAAACCGTTCGACCTTCCTAAATATGTAGATCCTAAGACTGGATTCATTTCCCATAAATCAAAGGATGGTAAGGAACTCCTGGCTCTTGAATTGCCCGGGTTATGGAATGGTGCCATGAGCCGTTGGAATACCTACTTCGTCGAAGTGCCTATCGCTACCTTTAATCCGGTGAAAACTGTAAATGACTTATTGCGCGAACAACATCAGTAATGAAAGCATTCTTTTTTGATCAAGACGGAATATTGTATAACTCGATGCCCAAGCACGCCCGTGCTTGGGCAGAAGTTATGCAACGACATGGATTTAATTTCACTGAGGAAGACTGTTTCTTAAATGAAGGTCGTACGGGACAAGATGTTATCCGTGAGGCTATTTGGGAATTAGAACATCGCGAAGCAACCGAAGAGGAAATCTGGGAAATCTACGATGAAAAAGGTGAAGCATTTGCCCGTCAGGGAGAGGTGGAACCAATAAAAGGAGTAGTGGAGGTGCTTAGATTCCTTAAGAAGAATAAAAAAGATATTTGGGTCGTTACGGGTAGCGCACAAGCCTCGCTATTAGACAATCTGAATACAAAAATAGGTCCTTTTTTTGACCGCTCGCGTATGATAACGGCTTTTGACGTTACGCACGGTAAACCGAATCCTGAACCCTATTTGATGGCATGGGATAGAAGTAAGCAACCAAAGAAAGAGTGCTGCGTTATAGAAAACGCACCTTTAGGGGTGCGTGCAGGTAAGGCGGCGGGATTATTTACAATAGCCGTTAATACCGGTCCTTTAGCAGATGCCGCTCTTTGGAACGAGGGGGCTGATATTGTTCTCCCCTCTATGAAAGAGTTGCTTGATTGGTTGCGAGAAGAGCATCAGCAACATCTTGCATAAGCCATTGTGGAGTACTGGTTGCTCCGCATATCCCAACTTTGGCATCTCTATCAATAACGATTTCTTTTAAGTCGTTTGAGTTCTCAATAAAGTACGTGTTAGCATTTGCCTCGAGACAATGCTCAAATAAAACTCTCGCGTTGGAGGATTTGCGTCCTCCGACGAAAATAACCACATCCTGTGCGGCTGCAAAAGCTTTAATTTTAGCAACTCGGTTGGCTACGTTGCGACATATAGTGTTGTTGTATTCAAAAATAGCGGAAGTCCGGCTCTCAGACCGCTTGGCCTTGATCAACTCTACAAGGTGGTTGAATCCTTCTACCGATTTAGTCGTTTGTGAGAACAGATAGATATCTCGTGTAAAGTCTATTTTATTGAGATCTCGCTCGGATTCGATAGTGATAGCCGTATTGTTTGTTTGCCCTTGTAATCCAATTACTTCTGCGTGACCGGCTTTGCCGTAGATGACTATCTGTGCATCGCGGTGCTCGGTATAAGTGAAATGAATACGTTCCTGCAATTTCTTGACTACCGAACATGTGGCATCAATAACCTCAATACCATTGTTGTGTGCAATGTGGTAGGTAGAAGGCGGTTCGCCATGAGCCCGAAGCAATACGCGAATGTTATGTAGCGTGCGTAAGTCGTCGTAGTCAATCGTCTCTAAGCCAAGTTGCTCCAATCGTTTGACTTCTTGACCATTATGAACAATATCACCTAAGCAGAAAAGCTGACCTCTTTTGAGTTCTTCTTCTGCTGTCCGAATGGCGCGCGTAACACCATAGCAAAAGCCGGAATTATTATCTATTGATACAGTCATCAAAGAGATGTTGTATATAACTTAATTGTTCGTCTTTAGTCATGTCGGAGTTATCAACTACAATGGCGTCCTGTGCCTGACGTAAAGGAGATTCGGCGCGGTGGGTATCCCTATAGTCTCTGTCATTAACGTCACGCAATACTTCTTCGTAAACAGGTTGTTCTCCCTTTTCTTGCAACTCTTTGAGTCTGCGCTCTGCCCGTACTTCGGGGCGAGCAGTCAGGAAAAGTTTCAACTCAGCTTCGGGGAAAACGACTGTTCCTATATCGCGTCCGTCCATAACGATACCTTTAGCTTGTCCTAACTCTTGCTGTTGCTGAACGAGGAAATGTCTCACTTCACCTATAGCGGCCACTTGAGAAGCTAAATTGCCAACCTCAAGCGTACGGATGAACGGCTCTACATCCTCGCCATTCAAACATACATGCTGACCTCCGGCAGATTGAGTGAAGGTGATACTTAATTTCGGAAGCAATGCTATAATCTGCTCTTTTTGACCCGCAACTCCGGCTCTGTTAACTGCCAACGCTACTGCGCGGTACATAGCTCCGGTATCTACGTATGTATATCCGGCGTATTGGGCTAACTGTTTAGCAACAGTTGATTTTCCGCACGATGAATAACCGTCTATAGCTACTATTATTTTTCTCATTTCAATAGCGAATTGATATCCAAGGCAAGACTGGCTTGGTAAGTGAAATTGTTTTTAGTTGCTTGAGAAAATGCAAATCCTATACGGAACTTATATATGCGAACACCGGCACCAATAGCTAATCCGGCTATGGAGAACTGGTCTTGTATATGCATTTCTGCTCTTCGGCGGTGGTTATAACTGAGTGTGATATAAAAGCGTTCACTCTTAGGTACAATATCAATAAAGAAGATAGTGTGTCTAAACATCATATCGTACCATTTGATATCAGCTACTTCGTCCTTAAGCAAGTTGGTGTGCTCATAGCCTAAATTCCATTGCTGGATATTATGTATAGTCATTCCGATGCGTATAGGCGCATGAGCAAAGCGGTAGTTAAGCCCTAACTGTAAGTTCAATGGTAACATTTCTCTCACTTGCCCGCCTTCATCGGAATAGAACCCTTTCAGCTGCCAACCGATGTTTTGCAGTACTAAGCCAACTTGTAGTGTTGAATCTTTAAGTTGGAAATGGGCGCCTACATCTGCACCGAGCGCAAAAGCAGAATAACTCTCATAGAAAGACAGAATGGGCTTAAGTGTTACGCCGATGGTAAAATGAGGACTTAGTTGTCGCGCATACATCGCATTAATCAATATATCCCGAGCGCCAAATGTAAGACCGGTCTTATTGCCCTCTGCATCAGCATAGGCCATTCTGCCGTAATCTAAATAGTGTACCCCTACTGCGAAATAGTTAGGCTTCTCTGGTGCATCTGTGATGTCTTTCTTAGGAATGAATTTGGCTTCTCCGAAGTTGTGTCCGTACAATGCGCTGGCAAAGTTAGTACCCGGTAAGAAATATGCGTAATTCAGTTCCAAAACCTTATCTGTCATCGCGCCTAAAAGTGCAGGATTGCACATTCCCATTGATATCTCGCCGTCCCGCAAACTGACATTGGTTCCTCCTAAAGCGTTAAGGCGGGATGAGACAGGAAGGTCTAAAAAAGCGAAAGCGCTCGTGCCACTCCCTATATATTGTGCGTGGGCAGGAATAGCGAGCACCACGCACAATAAAGAAATCACTATGTGACTAAGCTTATTCAAATTTACTTCTTGGGAGCGAAAAAGGTATCTGCCGTTTTCGCCATCTTATAATTCCAGTTATCAACAGTGTCGCCGGCTTGCTCATAATAGCGGGTGGCATCTTTAAAGTAACGCATGGCACGAGTTCGGCTACCTCCAAACAATGGTGGCGTATAGAAGTCCAATACACCGGCAACCGTTAGAGCGAACGGGTCCTTGGCATCATATCGAAAAGCAGTATGAATATTCCGTTGAGCCTTAAGCCCCATAGGTATAAGGTCCATTGTGCTAATTTTTGCTCTAAAGGCACATTCTGCAGCGCGATACGCCATATACGGTGCAGAGGGCAGGTAATAGCGGAGACTAAACAGGTGGGCAGCGAAAGTGTCTATACGTGTTTCTTTCTCATCCTCAATCTGTCCGTCTGAAACCAATGCTACATAGCCGTATTCGTAATTAATATAAAGTGCTTGGTCCGCTAAAGAGAGAGAGTCCCACTTGGTGCTATCTAAAAAATGACGCCATATGCTCATGTCCTGCTTTTCCCATGCGTCATACAAACGCTCTGTCGGAATCTGTGCAAAGCACAGACCCGAACATAGCATTAATAATATAAGTATCAGTTTACTTCGCACCGCGTTCCAATTTCAAAGTGATAGTAGGTTGGTCACATACCTCCGTCGGCCCGTAGTATTGGATAGGACCCGGATATATATAACTGGTGTTAGCATCTGCCCATGCAGCACGATGTTTCTTGAAGTATTGGAACGGAGCACCGTTGAGGTCAACAAGGGCTTTTTGAATAACGGGTTTCATTTTACC
>CAMOJP010000061.1 GCA_946617165.1 uncultured Bacteroidales bacterium | reverse complement strand
CTTAGATGCAAAATCGAGTGCAAAGATACAAAAAATATTTTAAATATACAACGAAAAAAACTCGAAAAAAACACGAAAACGATTCGAGAGGCTAACGGGATACTAACAGGATTTTATCCACTCCACAATTCTGAACTCCAAGGAAAAATTATATCAAATTGAAAAAAAAAACAATTTTCTTGCATATATGCAAAAAAAGCAGTACCTTTGCGCGTTCAATCGTAAAATGAATATGTATAAACAACTTAACTTCGCTCTCATTGGGGCTGCTGGATATATAGCACCAAGACATATCAAAGCTATCGCCGATACAGGTAATAACCTGCTCGTCGCATATGATAAATTCGACTCCGTAGGCAGACTCGACTCTTCTTTCCCGGACTGCTCATTCTTTACCGAAAACGAACAGTTCGACCGCTTCTGCTCCAAACAAATGAGAACCGATAACCCTCTCGACTGGGTTTCTATCTGTACACCTAACTATACGCACGACGCCTTCATCAGATACGGCCTCAGACTCGGATGTAACGTCATCTGCGAAAAACCGCTCGTGCTCAACCCTTATAATATCGATAACCTCGTGCAACTTGAGGCGGAAACAGGACATCAGGCATATACCATCCTACAACTCAGACTGCACGACAAAATACAGGCACTTAGACAAAAAGTAATCAACGGACCCAAAGATAAAATCTACGACGTTGACCTCACTTATATCACCTCGCGGGGAAAATGGTACTATTCGTCTTGGAAAGGCGACGTACATAAGTCCGGAGGTATCGCTACGAATATCGGAGTGCACTTCTACGACATGCTCCAGTGGATTTTCGGTCCCGTACAACGCAATATCGTGCACGTCATGTCCTTCGACCGCGTTGCAGGGTATCTCGAACTCAAACAGGCACGAGTACGATACTTCCTCTCTATCAACGCCGAGTGCCTGCCGGAAAATGCAGTACAAGGGGAAAAACGCACCTACAGGACGCTCGCCATCGACGGACTGGAATTCGAGTTCAGCCAGGGCTTTACCGAACTGCACACAGAGTCCTATAAACAGATACTCGCCGGAAACGGCTTCCGTATCGCCGAAGCAAGGCCTTGTATTGAGATCGTCAGCCAGATACGACACGCTGAACCTGTCGGACTCGTAGGGGACTATCACCCGCTCGCAAGACTGCCTCTCGCTAAACACCCGTTTGGATGGGACGAGAAACGGTAAAACCATTAACCCTTTAAACGATAACCTCTAACCTTTAACCCTTTAACCCGAAGGATGAAACAATATAAAACTATACTTTTGTTGGGATTGGTGGTCTTGGCGCTTGCATCCTGTGTGACTTCAAAAAAAGTCAACTACCTACAAGAACCTACCAAACATAACAAAATACCTACCTACGCCGATACTCTCGACTACGAGGAATATAAACTCAAAGTCGGTGACCGGCTCTATATCTACGTCTATTCGCTTGACCAGAATATCATGCGTATGTACAATGCCGGATCTGGCTCTAATAGCAAAAGCCAGATGCAGCAACAGATGCAAAATAACAGCGGACGGACTACCAATGAACTCTATTCCTATCTTATCGACAAAGAGGGTAATATCGACTTTCCTACTATCGGAAAAGTGAATGTCCTCGGACTCACTACACGGGAGACTAAACATCTCATGGAGGAACAACTCTCCTCTCTCCTCAAAGAAATACCCGGATACTCCACTATCTCTGTCGAAGTCATGGTACTCCAACGTACCTTCTCGCTTATCGGCGTGCATAGCGGACGATACCCCATCCAAAAAGAAAAACTCACTATCTTTGAAGCTCTCGCAGAAATGGGAAACCTCAAAACATTCAGCGACCGATCACGGGTCAAGATAGTACGGGAAATAGACGGACAGACCGTCATTAAAACTTTTGACTTGAGATCCAAAGATATCATTAACTCCGAGTTCTACTACGTGCAGCCTAATGATATCATCTACGTAAGAGAATTAACCGGTAAAACCTTTGGCATTACTTCCGCTGCAGCGGGTGTAGCTGTCGTCTCGGCTACCATCTCATTCGGAGTATTCGTCTATACCATCGTCGCTACGGGTATCAAACATGTTAATAATAAGAAAAACGGTGTATATGATAAGTAAAACCATGAAAGCAATGAAACATACAATACAGTTGCTCGTGGTGATACTTACGAGCCTGTTACTTACCGGGTGCTACGGACACCGCGTCATCGGACTGCTCCAAGAACCGACTAAACGTAACAAGATACCCGTATATGAGAAGGATACTGCACACGAAGAGTACCGTATCCGTGTCAATGACGAAATCATATACCGGCTCATCACAATGGACGAGACTATATCCAAGATTCTCGGCGCTAACGAAAGCGTGAATACCCAATACGCTAACTCGTATCGCGTCTATGAAGACGGAACAATTGACCTGCCTTTCCTCAAACCCGTACACGTTGAGGGACTCACTGTCACGCAAGCGCAAGACACGGTCAAAGCGGCTTTCAGGGAAATCATTCCTGATGCCGACGTAAAACTTGCACTCTATAACAAGACTTTCACCGTCATAGGAGATATACGCTCCGGAGAATATTATATTTATAAGGAGAACCTCAATATCTTTGAGGCACTGGCGATGACAGGAGACCTCCTTGACTCGGGGGACAGACGACACGTACGAATTATCCGTCCGCAGCCCGATAACGATAAACCAGAAGTGCTCGAGTTCGATATCCGGTCTAATACCATTATTGACTCAAAGTACTATTATATCTATCCTAACGACGTCATTTACGTAGCCCGCACCAAAGACAGTTTTGTCAAAGTCGCAAGCTACACAGGATTCCTCGGACTCATTACTTCGTCCGTATCACTCCTCATTTCCGTTCTTAACTTCACGACAACTCTCTCTAAATAATCATGAATAACGATTACACATCATCTAACAGCCAGTACGCCGCAGGTAACCAACGTTACGCCTACGGCAATAACCAGTATAATAACTACAATAACTATGGCAATTATCAGGATGCTAACCAGGACGAAGAAGGCTCTAACTTCAACGTCATGGAGTGGGTCTTCAAAATCCTGCACTATTGGTATCTGTTCGTGATTGCCATCATCATCGCGCTGGGAATAGCGTACCTCCAAAACCGTAAATGGTTGCCTTCCTACTATTCACAAGGCACTATCATCATCAAGGAGACAGTAGGATACGGCGGCTCGAACTCCGTGCTTATGCAAGGATTTGGTGTAGATGCCGGATATAAGAACGTCCAGAACCAGCTCATCATGCTCAAGTCTTATGACCTCGCATGCCGGGTCGTGGACTCGTTACCTTTCCTCAAAACAGAGTATATCACACAAGGACGCTTTAAGACGCGTAACCTCTACCACGAGTCACCTATTGTTGTCGAGCCCGAGTCCGTGGCGCAAGATGTGTACGGATTACTCTTCCAGGCTAACTTCGAGAAAGACGGATCTATCCGTATCTCATCTACCGACGAAGACAGACCTTTCAATATCGTTGCACACTACGGCGAACCTATCGACTGCCAGCTCTTCAAAGCAACAATCTGGCCTACGGAAAGAATGATTGAAACCGGTAAAATATACTTCCGATTCCGCTCAAGAGAAGGACTCGCAAGCGAGATTATGAACCGGATATCACTTAACTTCATTACGGACGGTAGTACTGTCCTCGCCCTCGGACTCGTCAGCGAAACACCTGTCAGAGACTGCGAGATAATAGATAAACTCGCCGAGATATTCCTCTTGCAGAACCTCGAACAGAAAAACGAAGTGGCAGAGAATTCCATCCGGTTCATCAACGAACAGCTTGAATCCCTCCAAGAGTCTCTCGAAGTGTCAGAAGGCGCTATGACTGACTTCAGACAAGAGAATAAATTCGTGGACGTCAGCTCATATGCCGGACAATTGATGGGTAAAATATCCACCTACGACCAGGAGATGATGGCGATGCGACTGCGCGAAACATATTTCGACTACCTCACCAAATACCTCGAGACCAATTTGGAGAGCGGAGCAGTTATTGCGCCTACATCACTCGGACTCAACGATGCCGCACTTATCTCTCTCGTCCAACAACTTAACGACCTCCGTATCCAAAGAGGTGAACTCTCCGAGAAAAACGTCTACTATGCTAAATATACCAAGGATATAGAGAATGTCAAGTCCATGATTAATGAGATTGTAGCCTCTATGAGAGCTTCACTTGAGATTGAGAAAAAAGACTTGAACGAACGATACGCAGAGGTGGAGAAAGAGATAAAGAAACTGCCCACGAAAGAACTCCAGATGGTCGCTATCGAACGTAATTACCGTATTGACGATAACTACTATACTTTCTTCCTGCAGAAACGCGCGGAGGCGGAAATCCAAAAAGCAAGTAATACACCTGATAACACCATACTCGATAAAGCACGTACTATCAGTACGGTCAACTCCAAAACCAAACGTAATAACACCACAACGGCATTGCTTATCGGACTGCTCGTGCCGCTCGTACTCGTTATTGCAAGCGAACTCCTCAATAATAAGGTTCGAACCACAAAAGACGTAGAGAAAATCAGCCCATTCCGTCTTATTGGAACGGTACGACACGCTAAATCGCAGAACCCGACTCTCGTTAGAGACCACCCGCGCTCTTCCTATGCTGAGATGCTGAGAGCTATACGGACCCGTATGGAGTTCATCGTTAAACGCAAAGACAAGATGGTCGTTTCTATAACATCCACTGAGTCCGGAGATGGTAAGACTTTCCTCTCCTCTAACTTGGCTGCACTGTTCTCTATGTCCGGCAAGAAAACCCTGCTTATGGACTTGGATATCCGTAAACCTAATATCCACACCAAGATGGGCTTGGAAGGGGGAGTAGGACTGTCTAACTACCTCATCGGCGACTGTACGTTGGAGGAGACTTTGGCTGACTCGCCGTTTGACTTCGATATCATGAGAGCCGGTACAATCGCACCGAACCCCGGCGAACTGATTCACTCTGATAAACTGGCTGAGACTATCAAAGCACTGCGTGAGAAATACGACTTTATCGTTATTGATACTTCGCCTATCGGACTTGTCCCCGATGCCTATACAATTCTGGAACTATCCGATATTGGACTCTATGTAATCCGTTGCATGCAGACCAACAAATCCTTCTGCAAACAGACTCTGCAGGAGATTTCCGAAGTGGTTGACACTCCCGAGAAAGTGCAGATCGTCCTTTCCGATATACCTACTGAAGGACATTCCGGATATGGCTACGGATATGGTTACGGATATAGTGGCTACGGATATGGCTCAAGCAGTTACGGATACGGATATGGACGTAAGAAATACGGCGATAAATACCGCAGCACTATCTACGGTAAAGTATTCAAACACTATGGTGCTGATAAAACGTCCTACAACTACTACACGGACGATGACGTCTGATTAATGAATAACCTGAAGCCCGACTAAACGGTCGGCGCGACTGCCAAACGGACGGTGATAAACATAAATCGTATATTCATTCTCCGTTTCCCAATGTGACCCTTCAGTGCGCTGGAGGGTCACTGCTTGTGACTCTTTGCTTACAAACCAATATTGATAGTCGTAGCCTCCTTGTTTGACTAACGCTGTCAGCCAATAGCAACGGCGCTCATTATCATACTGCATCCTGTTGCGTGGACTTAGACTGTTCTCGAATAAGTCACCTCCGACATAAATCACACCGTCTAACCATGGTTGATCGGCTGGAAGCGTCCAGTGAACCCACATATACTCAGCCTCGGTCTCAATATCATAGAGTGTCCGCTCGGCATTCACAACCCACTGCCCGTTGACATCAAACTCGTGCATATAATTATCGTTCGCGCGCAACGCGTCAGCGAATAATATGGCGTGGTAATCATTTCGGTCATGCGCAATACGGTCAACTCCTGTTCCCGCAAAATAAGTGGAGTAGGTGTCAAAGTGATGGTACTCGTTACCGCCTTCGAAGATAAGCTCTCTGCAATGAGTATATCGTAACTTGTTGGCCTCTATGAATGTAGGCTTCGGAGCATATGCTTGATTGTCTCTGCGACCATTCTGCTGCACAACAATAAAGTACTCATTGCCGTTAGCCGTGCGGTTTTCATAACGGTCGGTCTGGACATCTATATCTAATTGCTGGTAGCGACGGTTAATCTCTATATCCGTATTCGGGCGCACTTTGGCGCGAATAGATGTTGACGGCTCTACTACACTGAAGCACACCCAAGCTATCGTCTTGTCTTCATCGCCGTCTTCGTAAATCTTAATCGCGTAGTTACCCGAGGCCTTGATAATCATATCGGCATTCGGAAAAGTGAATGAATAATGGGTATATAACTCGCTGGTGTTGAGCGAGTGCTCGTAGGTCGTTATCTCTTGGGTCGTAAATCCGTCCACGTACTCATAACTGCTCAGTGCACTTTGTGTACCGTCAGCGTTAAGGTGAAGTAGGGTGTACGTGTATTGATGGGTGTCGTGACTCATCTCGTCGAAACTAATCTCTAACAGGTGCTTTTGTACATCACCTTCCTCTCCGATAGGCATACCGGGTGATTTGACAAGAAAAGGACGGACCGGGTCGCCGCCAATAGGTTCTAATGTCTGCGAATCAACATACCGCGCACGCAGGGTCTTGATAAAATCAGGCGTCAGTACCTTCGTACGATAACTGCTGTTGGCAGCCGATATTGGCATACTGATAGTGACTAAAAGGAATACTATAAGACCCGTTTTCTTCATGTCGTTTCGTCTTTGGGCAATCAGTTTCGCTTGCAAAGGTACAAAAAATATACCATATACACAAAAAAATGCATAAAAATTTGCACAATTCAAAAAAAAGCAGTACTTTTGCAGCCGCTTTTGCCACTTTGGCTCAGTTGGTAGAGCAACGCATTCGTAATGCGTAGGTCCCCGGTTCGAGTCCGGGAAGTGGCTCTAAACAAAAGAATCACCTCTATGGTGGTTCTTTTATTGATTTTATAAAAAAAGTTGTACCTTTGCAGCCCATTATGTATAGTTAACAATAGGAATATATCGAAATGAAAGAAAAACCAACTATTATTGATTTTGTTGAGCATTACACTCACAAATATAGCGAACATGTGTTCTTGCGCGAGAAAATCGGAGAGGTTTGGACTGAAACCACATTCCGCCAGACAAGAGAGATGGCGCATCGTATTGGAGCCGGTCTGATGGCATTAGGACTCAATAAAGGTGACAGGGTGGCGTTGCTCAGTCAGGGACGTAACCTTTGGGTGACAGGCGAGTTGGGCATCTTATATGCCGGCGGTGTGAATGTGCCCCTGAGTATTAAACTGGAGGACTCCGGTGACCTGCTCTTCCGTATTCAGCACTCCGATGCACGGTTTATCATGACTTCCGAGCAGCAACTGCCTAAAATACGTAAAATCATGCCTGATTGCCCGAACGTGGAAAAAGTGATTGTCTTTGACCGGCTTGAGCAATATGAAGACACAGAAATCTACATTGACGAGGTGATAGCAAAGGGCGACCGGCTATTGGCGAAAGACGCTGCTTCCTTCCAAAAACGCTACACATCAATTAGACCGGACGACTATGCTAATATCAGTTATACCTCCGGCACAACGGCTGACCCTAAGGGCATTCTGCTTACCCACCGCAATTATACGGCTAACGTAGAACAGGGCAGTTCTGTTATCCATTGTGAACTGGATGATGTGATGCTTATTATCCTGCCTTTAGACCACTGTTTTGCCCACGTAGCCGGATTCTATACGATGATGTCTTATGGTGGAAGCATCGCAACAGTTCCCGTTGGTAAAACAGCAATGGCTACGTTGCGGAATATTCCTCTTTCTATTAAAGAAGTGCGCCCGCACGTCATGCTCTCTGTGCCTGCACTTGCACGCAATTTTAAGAAGAGTATTGAAACAGCTATTAAGGCGAAAGGACCTAAAGTGGAGAAACTCTATAATTTTGCACTCAATAATGCCATCGCCTATAATCGCGAATATTGGAATCGTGGAGGTTGGCGTAACTGGTGGCGATATCCGTTGCTTAAGTTCTTCGACCGCCTTATCTTCAAGGCTGTGCGGGAGAATTTCGGCGGCAGAATGAAGTTCTTCGTTGGCGGTGGAGCATTGTTGGATATCGCTTTACAACGTTATTTCTGTGCAGTAGGTATACCTATGTTTCAGGGCTACGGATTGAGCGAAGCTACGCCTATTATCTGCTCCAACTCCATGGAAGGTGCTATCTTCGGCTCCTCCGGACGTATCGTCAAACCGATGGAACTCAAGATTTGTGACAGCGAAGGCAATATAGTGCCGGACGGTGAGCGTGGAGAGATAGTCATCAAAGGTGAGAATGTCATGGCGGGCTATTGGAAGAACCCCGAGAGCACTGCTGCTACTATTGTTGACGGTTGGTTGCATACAGGAGATATGGGCTACGTCACCAAAGAGCACCCGGGCTTCCTCTGGGTCGTAGGGCGGTTCAAATCGCTGCTTATACGTGCGGACGGTGAAAAATATAGTCCGGAAGGATTTGAGGACTCTCTGACCGATGGTAGTATCTACGTGGACCAGTGTATCTTGCACAATAATCAAGACCCATATACCATCCTCCTGCTTGTCCCTAATAAAGAAGCACTCCAAGCATGGGCTAAAGAGCAAGGACAAGACCCTGAGACGCGTGAGGGGAAGGTGTGCATGCTGAATAAAATTCAATCCGAGATAGATTCCTATAAGCCCGGTGGTAAAAACGAAGGCGTCTTCCCGGAGGCTTGGCTGCCGACGGCTGTCGCTGTTCTTGACGAGGCTTGGACTGAACAGAACCACTTGGTCAACTCCACGATGAAAGTTGTGCGTGGAAAGGTGGAAACCTATTTCCAAGACCGTATTGACTATGCATATACCGCAGAGGGCAAGGAACTCCTTAACGAGAAAAATATAGCAGCGCTTTAATGCGTATAAATCATGACTGAATACGAGAAAATGCTTCATAACCTGCCGTATGACTATACGGACAAGGAGGTTC
>CAMOJP010000060.1 GCA_946617165.1 uncultured Bacteroidales bacterium | reverse complement strand
CCCCAAAAATTAAAATGTTTTGGGGACCCCGGATGTCGAGGCGGCGAACAGCCCCGCGAGTTCTTGATGCGGAAAAAGGCGAGCGAGGGTCATCGAACGGCCTGAGCACAAAACAAAACCGGAATTAAATTCCGGGCTAATTAACGAAGAGTTATTAACCGTGCGAAGCACACTAAACGTCCAACGGACAATAAACGTTGCGTAGCACCTAAAAACCGAAAAGTGCCCCGCGAATATGCGGAGCACTTTTGTTTAGAACGGTTCGGCGTAGGTGCATCCTTCCCGCCAGCGTGAACAGCCGTAACGCGTGTTACCCCGTATAACAGTGCCCTTGCGGCAGACAGGACAGAGCATTCCCGCCTTATTTGACTTGACTTCATAAACGACTTGAGAGGTCATTATCTTCAGTTCCTCCAAGAACTGCGGAGCCGTATATTCACCACGCTCTATCTCACGAAGTTTCTTCTCCCACAAGCCTGTCAACTCGGCAGACTTGAGCAGCGGGGAGATGATGGTATGAATCAGTTCTATTCCTACTTCGGTTGCATGAATAGACTTGCCCTTCAGAACAATATACCTGCGCTGGTATAACTTCTCGATGATAGCTGCACGTGTAGAAGGTCTGCCTATTCCGTTCTCCTTGAGCGCATCGCGCAGCTCTTCGTTATCAACCGTCTTGCCCGCCGTCTCCATCGCACGGAGCAATGTTGCCTCGGTATAGTACTTAGGCGGCTGCGTAGTCTTCTCTTGCAGTTGGGGAGTATGTGGTCCCGCTTCGCCTTCGGTAAAAGAAGGCAACACCTGCGCCCCTTTTTGCTCGTCGTTACTATCCTCCTCCGACGCGTTATTATCCCCGAACACCACGCGCCAACCAGGTTTGACTATCTCCTTGCCGGTGACCTTGAAGTCAATATCGCCCGTTTTAGCGAGCACGGTGGTTGTAGCTATCTCACTGTCGGGATAAAAAGCCGCTATAAAACGCAACGCTACCAAGTTAAACACCTTGCGTTCCTCCTCGGTGATGTTATCCGGTCGCTGCCCCGTAGGAATAATAGCGTGGTGGTCCGTCACTTTCTTGTTGTCAAACACCTTCTTGGACTTGGGCAAGCCCGTCTTGGTTCCGTCGGCTTTGAGGACTAAGAGGGGCGCTACTTGCGGAAAATAATCCTTGATGCCCTGCAGCGTGGCAGGCACTTTGGGATAGATATCATCGCTCAGAAAAGTGGTATCCACGCGCGGATACGTAGTCACCCGTTTTTCGTAAAGAGACTGTATAATCTTCAGCGTTTTATCGGCAGAGAAGGCGAATTTCTTGTTGCACTCGACCTGCAGTGACGTCAGGTCAAAGAGACGCGGCGCATACTCGGTACCTTTCTTCTTGGTCACGGAACGGATAATGAACGGCTCGTTCTTGATAGCGTCCAGCAACTGCTGCCCCTGCTCCGGTGAGGTGATAGCATACTCGTCCTCTTCAGCGGGCAGTTGGGCTGAGAATAGTGTGTCCCGGTAAGACGTCTTCAGTTCCCAGTACGTGCGCGGCACGAAGTTCTCTATCTCCGCCTGACGTTTGACAACCAAAGCAAGTGTAGGCGTCTGTACACGTCCGATAGACAGTATCTGTCTGTCCTTACCTGTTCCCTTGGCGTAACGGAGAGTATAAGCTCTGGTGGCGTTCATGCCAAGCAGCCAGTCGCCGATAGCACGCATCAGACCCGCCTCATACAAACTCTGATAACAGGACTGGTCTTTGAGTTGCTTGAACCCCTCGGCGATAGCCTCTTCGGTAAGCGAACTGACCCAGAGACGTTTAACAGGGCACTTGCACCCCGCCTTCTGATAAACCCAGCGCTGGATAAGCTCACCCTCCTGACCGGCATCACCGCAGTTGATGACCTCGTCCGCCTGAGTTATAAGAGACTTGATGATATTAAACTGTTTCTGAACACCTTTGTCGTCCGTCACCTTGATACCGAAACGCGCAGGCACCATCGGCAAGGAAGACATGGTCCACGCCTTCCAGCGCTCGTCATACTCATTAGGGTCAAGCAAAGCGCAGAGGTGGCCAAACGTCCAAGTGACCTGATAGCCATTCCCCTCGAAGTAGCCGTCATGACGGGTATTAGCCCCGAGCACTTTAGCGATATATTGGCCTACGGAAGGCTTCTCGGCAACGCAGACAATCATTGTATGCCATTGAATACAGCCACGATATTAGTCATTTGATGTTGCGCGGCGGTTTGGTTGATGAAGTCAACATCCTCCTCAGTTGTTTGCTCGGCATAAGCGACAAAAATGGTCTCGTCGCAGACACGGTTCGCAACGAACGCATCACTCAGATTGCGCGCCCGGGCGGTATCCACTACAATAAAATCGTACTGTTTGCGCAGGATAGCGAAGAGTTGCTCAAGACGCTCACTGAGCAACAACTCTCCGATACGGACGAGTTGCATGCCCGTAGGCAAAATATCCAGTGTTTTGGTACACGACAGCACAAGGCTCTCAATAGCAAAGGACGTATCGGCCAAATAATCGGTTACACCCTGATTATTGGGTTTACCGAAACACTCATGCACCGAGGGATGACGCAAATTGAGGTCCACCAAAAGCACACGCTTATTGAGCAAGGACAAGGACATAGCCAGATTAGATGCCACAAAAGACTTACCATCCCCCTGCCCGCATGAGGTTACCATAACAACCTTATCCTTGGCCGTCTCAAAATGCTGCAGCACGTTCATACGCAACACCCGCAACTGCTCCGAAGCAGGCGTGAACACCCCGTCACTCACTACGATATGCTGATGCGAGCCGGAATAAGGTATCTGACCGATTAACGGTACTTGTACGCGCTTGGCAAACTGATAATGGTTATAAATCTTACCGCTTGTGATGAAGATGAATAAGAATACACCCGCCGGAATACCTAAACCGAGGAAAAGCACGAGAAAGACTAATTTGGACCAACTGAGTGATATCGTCTCAGAGGTAATACGAGGTTTAGCGACAAAGGAAGCCGGCTCCTGGGTGTTCCGGGCAATGATTGCTTTATCCTCACGCCGTTGCAGCATGAGAAGCGTCAGTTGGTCAATCATTTCCTTATTCTGCGCTTTTGATTTTTGATTCCCCAGCTCGGCAAGCCGCTCGTCAATAGCGACAAGAGCCTGCTCGGCATCCGCCTGACGATTAGCCAATGCTATACGATTATACACCTCTAACTCTTTATTCATCAACTCCATCATCTGGTAGCAATTCGTCGTATTCAATGTCACTTCGAGCACGGTTTTAGACCTGTGAGGATAATTGGTCTTTATGCTCGCATAGTAACTCGAAACCACATCGGAGGTCGGTAAGATGGTTACAAGGTAACTGCTGCCTACTTTGAGTTCCTTCCGCGCGCCAAGGGTAATACCTTCGGGTGACGTCCACGGCTCAGCAAGCGAGTTAACCTTATAGGATACGGATTTATACCTTTTCTTAATCTTAACAGTCACACCTTTTTCACCCACATGCACCTTTACCTTGAGCGGTTCGTACAAATTAGAGATGAATTTATCCGGATAGGTGACCGTCAAGTCACTCCACGAACGTCCCTGCTCCACCCAACGGAGATGCTGTTTCTTCTTATAAACGGCATTGAGTTTGAGCTCCTTCACCGCCTGCTCAATCACATCGCGGGAGATAATATGCGATTTCTCGTCCCCGACCTCAATCACGTTATTCGCCGTCTGCAAGACACGAGTCCCCGGCACAAGAACAGACTCCTCGGGTGTTTGGAACTGTACTGCCATTTCTACAATATATTTCGTAGGCAACGTAGCACGATAACAGATACCCAAGCAGGCTACCAATACCAAAGATATAAGAAACCAGTACCAATTGCGGACCAAATAACGCCACAAAGAATTCAAATCGAAAGAGTCGTTGTTATAATTTTCCATATTAACCTAATTTTGCGCAAAAGTAATACTTTTCTGCTAAATACACAAATTAAAGTTACTTTTTCGTTGTTTTTTCTTCAAATACTTGCACATGTGCAAAAAAAGCTGTACTTTTGCGCAAATAATCGCGCAATGACTACTCAAGAGTTACAATCCATCAAGCAGCGCTTTGGTATAATCGGAAATAATGCTGCGCTTAATCGTGATATAGAGATTGCTGTCCAAGTAGCAAAGACAGACCTGTCGGTGCTCATCACCGGCGAATCCGGTGTAGGTAAAGAACACTTCCCCCAGATTATTCACGCCTACTCAGCCCGTAAGCACGGTCCTTATTTTGCCATCAACTGCGGTGCCATCCCCGAAGGAACAATAGACTCCGAACTGTTCGGTCACGAGAAAGGAGCCTATACGGATGCCAAGAGCGACCGGCGGGGCTACTTCGAGATAGCGAACGGCGGCACACTCTTTTTGGACGAAGTAGGCGAACTGCCGATGTCCACACAAGTACGGCTGCTGCGTGTGTTAGAGTCCGGCGAGTTTATCCGCATGGGCTCCAGTCAGGTACAGAAGACCAACGTGCGCGTAGTGGCAGCAACGAATCTCAATATACCTCAGGCAATCACCGAAGGACGCTTCAGGGAAGACTTGTACTACCGCTTGAACACGGTAGAAATCAAGGTGCCCGCCCTACGAGAGCGCAAAGAAGATATAGCATTACTCTTCCGCAAGTTCTCAGTGGACTTCGCCGAGCGCTATAAGATGCCCCCTGTAAGGCTGAGCGAAGAAGCCAATAAATTACTACAGTCGTATTATTGGAACGGCAACATCCGCCAACTCAAGAACGTAGCCGAACAGGTGAGTATTATGGAAACAAACCACGATATTTCGGCAGAAACACTGCGTAAGTATCTGCCTCAGAACGAGGGTCAACACGCTATACAATTAGCCCGTAAGCCGGAGAGTAATGACTCGTATATGAACGAACGCGAGTTACTGTACAAAGTGCTCTTCGACATGAAACGCGACATGAACGAGATGCGCCAACAGCTGAACGGTTTACTCACCCAACAGCCGATTGCAAACAGCCAATCTCCTATCACCAACCAGGAGGATTATCAGACCGTAGAAGAGATACACGAAGAGCCCACTAATATCGAGCAATTAGAAAAGGAATCCATCCGCCGCGCCTTGGAGCGCAGTGCCGGCAACCGTAAGGCAGCCGCAGAAGCTTTGGGCTTCTCCGAACGGACACTATACCGCAAAATTAAAGAATATGGACTTTAACCGCATCGCACAGCAAATAGGGTTATACGTTGTCGTACTGTTTGTCTGTACGTCCTGCGCCATCTCGTTCAAGTTCAACGGTGCGAGTATCGACTATACCACTACGCACTCTATCTCCGTGGCGGACTTCCCTAACAACGCCGCACTCGTATATCCTCCATTGAGTAACGACTTGAGTGAAGGCATTCGTGACCTCTACCAGCGCCAAACACGATTACAAGTGCTACGCAAAGGCGGCGACTTGGAATTGGAGGGTGAGATAACCGGCTATACACTGACACCGATGTCTATCTCCGCAGCCGACAGTTACTCCGCCGAAACAAAACTCACACTCACTATCCGAGTACGGTTCATCAACAATGTTGCGCCGGAAGAGTCTTTCGAAAAGACGTACTCCGCTTATCAGACATTCGATTCATCTCATATGCTGAACGATGTACAAGACCAGCTCTGCCGCACGATGATAACCGAAATTGCGGAGAATATATACAACGACACCGTTGCTAAATGGTGATTACTACGACGATAACCAATAAACAACTATACCATGCAAAAACGATTCTACCTTATGGCTCTTGTAGCCATCTTTAGTCTTACTACACAGGCCGGTATTACTACTTATACCTTTACCAGCAAGAACTGGGCTGCCAAAGTAGGCTCTGAACAGTGCGACGGCGTAACCGACGGCTGGAGCTGCGACCAAGAAGCTTCCGAATACATGAAGGGGTCCGGTCCCGATGCGCAAGGACGGATATACAGTATCGGTGTCAGCGTTAAGACCAACACTTCCGGCGCCGGCGCGACTTCTATCAAGTCCTTCACGAACGTAAGACAATTAACTCTCAATTTCTGTCAGAACTCCTCCAAAGGCAAAGGAGTATTCTATTACCAAATAGGCACTAATCAGGCAGACTCGCTCGTTATCACCAAGCCCTCCACCAGCGGAAGCGGTGTCTATCTGCGCGACAGTGTACTCCGTTTAACCACACCGCAGACAGGTAAGATACGCTTTTGGGTAAAGTGCACTGAGAACGCTATCAACATCAACTCCATCACTATCCGCGCCGAAGAAGGCGGTTCCAACCCCTTTACGATGGATACCTATCAGTTGGTAACCAACATATCCCAACTCCAAGACTCCGACCAAATCATCATCGGAGTCCACAAAGACGGTGTGAATAAGATAATGGGCTATTTCGATGAGTATGTGTCGCAAAATAACATTCATGCCATCAACGGTCAATACAATGCGGACCGTACGACAGTAGCGGCTAATGACGAAGCTATATACACACTGCGCACTATCGATTTAGACGGCAAACCATGCTTCTATATTCAAGACGAACTTCGCTACGAGTGGGCATTTCTTGTTGCCAGCGGCGGTAAGACAAAGAACCGTCTTGCGCTGTGGACGGATATCGCAGATCCGAATACGTACGGCAACTACGGCTACTGGGACATCACTATTCAGCCTGATGGCGAGGCCGTTATCATGAGTATGGGAAACAGTGTCGGTAAATATATCCAATACAACGAGACCAATACCCCTACCCTTTTCGGTTGCTATGCCACTCCGGAATCGCAGACGGCAGTTTCCATTTACCGCCTCACCAAAGCGACAGGCGACATCGCTGCTATCGCTGCACCTATGACTAATTTCGGTACCGTTATTTTGGACAACGGTGCAGCATCAGGGAGCAAAACGATATTGGTTAATGCCAATAAACTGACCGAGGATATTACGGTTGGACTCAAACACGGCGATATCTTCAGCCTCAGCACGAACACCCTTGACCGTGACGGCGACAACTTGACCATTTCGTTCAATGCCACTCAAGACGGCAAATATATTGACACCCTACTTCTACAAAGCGGTGAAACCAAAAGCGAAGCCGTCGTCATGCTGACCGTAGCACGCCAAATGTCCATCTCCGAAGTTGTCGGGCAACCCGACTACACGATGGTTTATCTCAACGAAGTGGAGGTAACGAAGAAATACGACAAATACGTCTTTATACGCGACGAAACCGGCAGCATGCTTATTTGGGACAACGGTAACAAATACGGCAAAGATCTCAAAGCAGGAGCCAAACTTACCGGAGTATGCGGCCGCTATCAGAACTATTTCGGCGTGCCCGAACTTTCTCCTACTGCGCAGTGGAAAGCCACCAAAGGCGAAAGTGCCGAACCCGAATCAGTCACCTTACCGATTGATTCAGCTGATGTGTGCCGATTAGTCAGACTTCGCGATGTAACAATCGCAAATGGTCAATTAGAAGGCGACAATCCTTTACCTGTTATTGATGCCTTCCAAACGGGTGTAAATAACGGGCACTGGGACATAGTCGATGCAGTCGTAATGATTAGCTGGGACGAAGTACAACTATGGTTGATACAACAGACTAATGACCCATCTACGGGCTGCGAGCCGATACTGAGTGCCCCCAATCAGGCTCAGAAATATTCAGACGGCTCGAATATATTTATTCGCCATAACGGGCATATATATAATATAATAGGTATTACCATCAAATAACATTGCATATGAAACGGTTTTATATTCTAACAGTTCTTCTGTGCCTTGCCATCATATCCATGGCTCAAACCACGTTTGTTTATAATACAGACACACATGACTTAATCCAAACCAAAGACGGAATAACCGTCACCATTGCCCAAGGCTCCGGACAGACGGCACCTAAATGGAATCAGTCCTGGAATGAGGATTATACCCCTTCCGACATGCGCTTATATCTCGGCAACACAATTACCGTCACTTCCTCGACCGAGTTGAAAGATATCAAGATGGTGTTTGCCAAGAGCGCAGCCTCCAATAAAGACTATACGGGTCTCAGCGCCAATACCGGCAGTTTGGTCTCCGGTGGAAGTTCAACAGCTAACGACGATTGGAAAGTGGACACTTGGACCGGCAGTGCTCAAAGTGTCACCTTTACACTCACCGGTAAAGGTCAGCGCCGCATCTATAGTCTTGTAGTTAACGGCGAAGCATTGCTACCCGATATACCGGAAGAGAAACCGCTACCGACAGAAGCGGACTTAGTTAGTGAATACACCTATGCCGAGCCAACGATTGTAGGTGTACCTGATACCACCATCGTAAAGAAAGAATATGCCTTTATTGACAACAATATCCTTGTCCATTGCGAAACGGGCTCAATTGTTAAGGCAAAAGCAGCCGATCCGGATGATGAAGAATCTGTAGACGAGCCCGCTTATTTCAACTGCAATGCCGATTACTCCATTTCTTTTACCGCTTCCCAAGAGATTAAAGGTATCGCAATTTCCGGTTTTGTGCGCAAGGCCTTCACTGCTTCATGTGACCACGGAGACATTACTTATTTAACCAATGCCGATTACGATATGGAAGGTTGGCCTGCTTTAGTCATCACAAACGTCAACAGCAAGAGTGTTACACTCTCCTGCCCGAGACAATTGCGTTGTTACCAATTGGCAGTTTATTTCAATCAGAATCCTGACCCTATTGACATGACCACTTCCGTGAATCCAGTATCTCACGAAGCAGCCGGAATAAAAGCAACCAAGGTGTTGCTCAACGGGCAACTATATATACGCCGTAACACTTCTCTAATCACCCTCACAGGACAAGAAGTGGAACCGTAGGAATAGAAAACAAAACATTATCAAGAGAGGCACTTTCCCACGAAAGTGTCTCTCCTTACATTTTATTATCCAAAATTATAATTACATATCATCATGCGCATGCAACTGTTGTACATATTTCGCATGCTGCATCTTAACGCGTTTAATTTCGCTTGGTTTGTCGAATTGCTGACGACGACGTAACTCTTTAATAACGCCAGTCTTATCGAATTTGCGTTTGAATTTCTTAATCGCGCGCTCGATGTTCTCACCT
>CAMOJP010000059.1 GCA_946617165.1 uncultured Bacteroidales bacterium | reverse complement strand
AATCACATACTAATCACATACTAATTTCATAGTAATATCACTATAGTGATATAGTAATAACATGGTTTTTTCATAGTAATGACAGTGTTGTTACATAGTTGTTACATAGTTGTTACATAGTTGTTACATAGTTTTTTCATAGTAATGACATAAATCTAACTCGGGTGCAAAGATAATGAATTTTTGGGGAATGTGCAATTTTTTGGGGACGAAAAATGGAGAAAAATGTAATAAAAATGGAGAAAAATTAAAAAATGAAAGAGGATAGCGGCAAGGACTAAAGAAAATGGCGGGAAGGACTAAAGAAGATAGCGGGAAGGACTAAAGAAGATGGCGGGAAGGACTAAAGAAAATGGCGGGAAAGACTAAAGAAGATAGCAGGAAAGACTAAAGAGAATAGTGGAAAAGTGTGAGAGGCGACAAAGGAAATAGGACAAAAGAAAGGGAACAAGAGACAAGGGAAAAGAACGGGTAACGAGGGAAAGGAACGGGTGACGAGGGAAAGGAATTAGTCTGCTTTGGGCAACTTGATTATTAAGCGGAGGGGACGAGAGTCATTATCTTCCTTTTTGAACTGAAGCAAGACAGGGTCATCCGGTTTGGGCAGACGAAAGCCTACTAATTCCGTCCAAGGTGACAATTTGTCTGCTATGCGCCGTTTCCTTTGTATCTGTCTTATCGACTGTGTTTCACGACGATTATCCTGTGAGTTTTGGAATGGTTCAATAAGTCCTTTTTGTTCAGCAGCAACGATATACTCCGCCGCTGCGATAAACATTGCTTCATTGGCTATCTTACTGCATCTCTCCGCAAATTGAAGTCGTTCCTTATGGCTCATACCAACAGCCACCTGTTTCACACGTTTTGTAGCATCGGATTTCATAATTTTCTTCCATAAAGAACACTCAATTTCTTCCGAGATGTAGTAGGGCTGTTCGGCAGGCACGTATATAAACCGTAAACGTCTGTCTTTCAGTTTTATAGTACGTGTAAGAGGTGGTTCTTCTTCAATTATTTTCGTCATAGGATCGTCGGGCAAAGTCAAGGCTAATCGGAACCCAATATATCCCGCTGAGGTCTCAGGCAAAAGCCATCGTCTAAAGGAAATATGAGAATTGGCAGCACATTCGTCATAACTTCCTCCTCGCACGACGCGATACATTCCCGTATCTACGCCACATGGGTTGGGTGCCGTCCCCAATTGATAGCGTCCATAACGGTCTTGACACCATTCAGACACATTCCCTGTCATGTCGTATAATCCTAATTCATTTGGTCGTTTTCGTGCAACAGGGTGTGTCCAATTTCCGGAACATGAATAAGTCCATCCCACGCTATCGGGTTCGTTTCCACCAGCGAACCGAAAAGCTCTGCTTTTATGTCCTCCCCGCGCTGCGTATTCCCATTCTGCTTCAGTAGGCAATCTAAAAGACAATCCGGTAATACTATCCAAACGTCGTACGAACTCCTGACAATCATACCAAGTTACATAATTTATAGGGTGTGTCGGAAACCCTTTCGGACTGAGAACCTCTCGTTCAGTCATAATTTTTTGCCATAGTGTAGTGGTGACTTCCGTTGTGGCAATATAAAATGGTGATAGAAAAACGAGATGTGCAGGCTTGTCATTATAAATCTCTGCATCTGTTTGGTCTGGAGTTGCTCCCATCATAAACGAACCACCTTCCACGCGTTGCATCTCCAAAGATACGCCATTGACATTCACCGTAAATCGTTGCAGCGAATCTGGTACGACGGGCAATCTTTTTCGTGCTTCGGCACGCGGTATAATAGCCAATAAGACAACCAATATCATTAGCTTTTTCAGCATAAAACAATTAGTTCCAATCACGGATTTTGATGTACAATTATCGTGCCAACAATTGTTTCGGCATAAAATTTTATATTATTCGGCGAAAAATACCCAAAAATTTGCGTATGTGCAATTTTTTGTAGTACTTTTACAGCGTGAAAGAGAAAGGTAGCGGATGGTTTTGGGCGGAAGGGGACGCTTTTAGAGCGGCAAATTCAATTTGCCTGAAATAGACGAAGAAAGGAAAGTTTTGGTGGAGAGAAATGCAGATGGAGACGAAGAAAGGAAAAGTGCTCGGAGGAAGCCGAGCACTTTTACATTTTCACACTTTCAGCCAAAAATGCGGGTTAGTTTACTCTTGTGCCGGTGGCGTTGTAGAGTTGGTTGCCGCGTTGGATGAAGAGTTGGCCGTTAAGGAAGAACTTAGTTGTTCCGACAGACTGAGTTGAAGGATTGATGTTGTCGATTGCTGTTGTTTCACCCTCTTGCCACTCTCCAAGTGTCGTGAACGATTGCTCGGAACCATATACGGTCTTATTACCCGATTTAGCGTAAACACGATATTTGTAATTCGTGCCTTCATCCAAACCCGTCAGAGTCACTTTCATGCTGATACCTGTGGCTTCTACCGTATGACGTTCGCCTAATTTAGCAGGCATACGGGCAGGCAGATTATTGGTATTATTGACGCGGCTTTCCGCCCAATATTCAAAGCCTTGTTCGGTGAAATCTTCCGAACCTGCAAGGGCATAACCACTGATAGTGGCTTCAGTCTCTTTGACTACCGTTGCGCTATAGGTATAAAGAATCGGATCAAACTCTATTGCATTGTCGCCGGTGAAGATATACTGCCAATCGCCGTAGTACATCTTTCCCTCAGCAGACTGATAGAACGCACGGTATTTGTAATAAACATCATCTTTGAGGTTTTTCAACCGGCCTGCCATCTGACCGCTTGCCACCGGACAGTAGACTTTTGTCCCTGCCATATCGTCCGGTGCATCATTGCGCTTGTACTCAAAGCCACAAGAGACTTCCGCCTCGGACATATTTGTCTCCGCCAATAGAATCGCCGTTGTTGCTGAAACCGGCTTTGAAGGCTTGGTGGTAAGTTCAAGTGGTGTTGTGGTAAACGAATAATGAATCGTATCATAGTCACCCTCTGTAGTTCGAATAAAGAACGGCACATTGACATATTCACTATTTGGTTCTAAACCTATGTATTCAACTATATTACCATCAAACTCTTCACCATCTTCCATACCACAAGAAACTATTTTTCCTGAATGGCTACTATCTTCTATTTCAAATGTGGCATTAGTTGCACCGATATTATTCGTAGAGACAGCCAATGGAAGCACATGTACTCTATATGAATTCCATTCTGTTTTATTTCTATAATTAGCAAGAGTTCCCAATGGAACAAAGATTATGCTATTATCACTAAAAGAAGTATTCGTAATAGATGGTGGTACCACCGATTCTATAGTTATATTGTTAAGGTATTGACAATTCCTAAACGCGTATTCTCCTATATCAGTAACGTTAGCAGGAATAATAATAGTTCTCAGATATGTCATAAAATGGCATAAATAAGCAGGTATTCTTCTGACATCTTCTCCAAACACGATATCAACATTATAATCACATTCCACAAAGATACATTCTGTATATGAAAAATCGTTACAATCAATGGCATTCCAATATATAGAAGTAATATTATTGCTATTTTCAAAAACACTTAAATCGAACGATTTCACTTGCTTCCCGACAGAAATATGCTTTAATGAATTGCATCGAGCAATAGCATTAAAACCAATAGTTGTCACATTGTCTGAAATGATTAAGGATGTCAATTTGCTACAACCAGAGAAAGCATTATTTCCAATTTTAGTGACGCTATTTGGAATAACAATTTCTCCTTGTGCAGCAGAGGAGCATGCAAGTAATGTTACTTTGGTATTATCGCTATAAATTAAATAACCATCCACATATCCATTTATAAATCTTGCGCCCCATGGAGATCCCGTTGCTGTACCGGAATAAACGATATTGAGTATTCCGTCAAAAGCCCCCCCACCAATATAAGTGACACTACTGGGAATCGTTATCGAGGTCAAACTGTTGCACGCTTGGAAAGCAGCAGATCCAATCCATGTTACGTTGTTACCCAATGTAACAGAGGTCAAGCCTGTGCACCCCCAGAAACTCCTATACCCAATAACTGTAACACTATTAGCGATTGTCACAGATGTCAAACTTCTGTATTGTTCGAAAGCACCATCGTCAATGCTTGTGACACTGTATTCCACGTCGTTGTAGGTTACAGAGGCAGGGATGATAAGATCACCGCTTCTCTTAGTACTTCCAATCACTACTGATGCCGTTTGGCTGATTTCATTCAATAAGTAATTTAAACCATCGATTTGAACATTATCTTCAGCCATTAGTGTTCCAATACTTGCCGTGAGGGCAAGGAATAAAGTAAATAGTTTTCTCATAATACATTCCCTAATTCGTGTCGGGTGCAACTTTTATAGTTTATCAGAATCATCAATTCATCATTTCAATCGTTTCCGCCTGCAAAGATACAACATTTTTCTAAAACGGCAAAAAAAATATACATTTTTATTAAAAATTTGTGTAAGTAAGAAAAAAGCAGTATCTTTGCACGCTTTTTGTAGGCTTATGGAAAAGCAAGGAACGAAATGAGAAAGATGATACGCAAAAGATTATATATACTATTAGGTGTAATTGGCATTTTTTCCACTGCTCTTAGAGCGGATAAATACGTTGGGCGAGTTGTTTCAACAACCGGCGAACCGATTAGTTATGCGACAGTTTATCCGATGGACGATCCGGTTCTTGGAACCGCCACCAATAATGACGGTTGGTACGAGTTTGAGTGTAACCTGCTGCCTACCAGTAGAGTAATCATTTCGTTTATCGGCTACGAGAAACAAAATCTGCCACTTGCTGCCTTAGTTGATACAGCAACCATCGTTCTCAAAGAACAGCCAATAGCCCTTGAGCAATTGGTGGTAGAAGCGAAGCCATCCAAACAACGCAACAAACGCAAACAGTTGGCGCTTTTACTACATGAAGTGTATGTGCAGATGGATAAGGACTTTCCGAAAACCAATGCAGAATACCGTATTGTGAGCGACGTGAGAATGGATTCGGAGAATGAGCCCTGGGGCATGGAGCAGATGATTGCACGTGTTGTGACTCTGCCCGAACAAGCACGTAACGGCAAGGACTCCACACAAATGGCTGCGGAATACTGCAAACGCTATTTCAAGCAAGAGATACGTCAACGGGCTGATACTATTTATGCGGGTGAAACGCTGGAACGGATGGACAAAAACATGCGCAAGATGGCGACAGCAGTTGATTCCGGTGTTGTCGTTCATCAGGCATTATTTGCCTTCGGGAATGTTCGCTCTGTCTTCGAAGACTGTCTGAATGACATCAAGCACTGGTCTGTTGGAAACGAGTCCGAAGGAGAGACCGTACTATCCCATATCGAAAAGCGTAACTTCTTAGGTATCGTCAAATATAGTCTTATTTACAACTTCATCATAGACTCCCAAACACTGAGTATCAAGCGTTTTTCAGCCAAAGGCGAGGTATATGTCAATATCCCATTCGGCGTCAAACTGAACCAAGACCAGTTGCAACTGCTGAACTTACTGAACATGTCCGAACAACAGATAGAGAAATTCCGCCTACGCAAAGCCGATGCACATATGCAAATTAACACGATTTATCAGCTGCAAAACGGGCACCTGTATGTATTGGAGAAAAACCTTAACGCCAATGCCACTTTACGAGGCACTAAGAAAATGGATATTCCCCTTAAAATACGCGCTACCCAACGCGTCACCAAACTTAAGACCGACGACGTTAAACCGCTCAAGGCGCACGAGATAACCAAACGTATCAAACGACAAATAGTGGAAATTTACTGACCCGGATAACTTTGGCACGAAATTTGTTGTTAAAAAACTTGAATATGAATTAACAATAATTACATTATATGCAAAACCCTGTTGATATCCGCGAACTCCAGGAGCGCATAGAGCGTGAGAGTTCGTTTGTAGATGCCTTGACATTAGGCATGAATCAAGTCATCGTAGGTCAAAAGCACTTGGTAGAGAGCTTACTAATCGGTCTGTTGAGCGACGGTCATATACTGTTAGAAGGTGTACCTGGCTTGGCAAAAACCTTAGCCATCAAAACACTGAGCGACCTTATCAAAGCTAATTTCAGCCGTATTCAGTTTACTCCGGACTTGCTCCCTGCCGACGTATTAGGCACACAGATTTACAGTCAAAAAACAGAAGAGTTCAAAATCAAACGCGGTCCCATCTTCGCGAACTTCGTTTTAGCCGATGAGATTAACCGTGCACCCGCCAAAGTACAATCCGCGCTGCTCGAAGCTATGCAGGAACGTCAGATAACGATCGGAGAACAGACCTTCAAATTAGATGACCCCTTCCTTGTATTAGCCACCCAGAACCCGATTGAGCAAGAAGGAACCTACCCTCTGCCCGAAGCGCAGACTGACCGTTTCATGCTTAAAGTGGTAATCGGCTATCCCAAGAAAGAAGAAGAGCAACAAATTATCCGTCAGAATATATCCGGCGAACGCCAAAAGATTAATCCTATCCTCTCCACAGACGATATCATCAAAGCTCGCGAAGTAGTGCGGCAAGTATATATCGACGAGAAAATCGAGAAATATATTGTTGATATTGTATTCGCAACCCGTCAGCCGGAGCAATATGGTTTGGAGAAACTCAAACCGATGATTAACTTCGGCGGTAGCCCGCGTGCAAGTATCAACTTGGCCCTCGCAGCACGAGCTTATGCCTTTATTCACCGCCGTGGCTACGTAATTCCGGAAGACGTACGTGCGGTATGCTATGACGTACTGCGCCACCGTATCGGTCTGACCTATGAGGCAGAAGCCAACAACATCACCTCCGAAGATGTCATTACCGAAATTCTGAACGCTGTACAAGTGCCCTAAGCGTTCGACAACCGGATCGCAAAGGTTTATACCACTCCGTTAAATAAACGGGCGACCGGTGTCTCCGCTTTCCCCATCGTAAACACTACGTTCGGTTTACGCCGGGGACCCCAATATAAACAAATCAATTATGACGAGTGAAGAGTTATTACAACGAGTTCGCAAGATTGAGATAAAAACCCGAGGTTTATCCCGTAATATCTTTGCCGGTGAATATCACAGCCAATTCAAAGGCCGTGGTATGGCTTTCAGCGAAGTGCGCGAGTACCAACCGGGAGATGACGTACGCAGTATTGACTGGAACGTCACCGCACGTCTCAACAAGCCCTATATCAAGGTGTTTGAAGAAGAACGCGAACTGACTGTAATGCTATTGGTTGACGTTAGCGGTAGTCGTAACTTCGGAACAATATCGCAAATGAAACGGGACATGATGGCCGAAGTAGCCGCTACGCTCGCATTCTCTACGATAGAGAACAACGATAAGGTAGGTGTGATTTTCTTCTCTGATAAAATCGAGAAGTTTATTCCTGCGAAGAAGGGCAAGACGCACGTGCTGCACATCATTCGCGAACTTTTATCCTTCGAACCAACTTCTACCGGCACCGATATAGCTTCCGCTTTACAATACTTCACCAATGCCCAGAAACGTCGTTGTACTGCGTTCCTCATCACCGACTTTATCAGTGACTGGTGGAGGAACAAAGAGGCGGCACAAACAATGGAGAAAGCGTTCATGATTACAGCGAACAGGCACGATATCAATCTTATCCGTATTTACGACCGCAGAGACGCTGAAATGCCTAACGTAGGATTACTTAAAGTCAAAGACGCCGAAACCGGCAAACGTATATGGATTGATACTGCACTCAATTCTGTCAGAGATGCCTATCAAACAGAGTGGGATAATCAACAGGAAAGCATAAAACTCCTACTTTCCAAGACAGGCACTAACGCAGTATCCATCCGTACGGACGATGACTATGTAAAGAAGTTGTTGATGCTTTTTAGATAGATTAGTTTATGTTAAGTTTATTAGCAGCCATAATAGTTTCCGCCTCGATTGACTCCACTACGCTGTTTATCGGAGACCAAACGGCAATCCGTTTGCAAGCGACTTGCGAGCCGACGGAACAAGTGCAATTGCCCGTTTACGGCGAAACTGTTATTCCAGGAATAGAAATCGTTGAGCGGACAGGAGTAGATACAACCAAACTAAAAGACGGACGCTATCAACTCAACCAGCAGTTGACCGTCACCTCCTTCAAAGACTCACTTTTCTTCATCTCCCCTATTCCATTTGTGTCCGGTGAAGATACATTCTGGTCGGAAGGACTGACGCTTAATGTCATTCAGCCGTTTGAGATTGATACCACCCTGGCTATAACCGACATCAAACCGGTTGCCAACGCACCGTTCTGGTTCTGGGGCTTCTTCCGGTGGATTCTGTTAGCGATTGCCTTTATCGGATTAGCTATCGGATCGTACTATCTGTATCTGTTTGTGGGCAAACGCCAAGGCATTTTACCTCAGCAACCGACCGAACCGGCTCGTCCGGCAGAGGAAGTAGCGTTGGAGAAACTGGACCAAATCAAAGAAGCCAAGATATGGCAGTCCGGCCAAGTAAAAGAATATCACACCGAACTAACCGATGTCGTACGCGAATATATAGGCGGAAGATTTAACGTCCGCTCGTCCGAAAAGACTTCAGACGAAACACTGCGCGCTATGAAACCGCTGCTGCAGGACAAGAAAGAGTTGTTCGAGCACCTAAGGAAGATGCTGTCGTTGGCGGATATGGTCAAGTTCGCAAAATGGACTACGACGCCCGATGAGAACGAAAACGCGCTGCGTACAGCCTATGAATTCGTCAAAGAAACAACTCCTGATACTAATGATGAAAATGAAGACGCGAGCCAACTCGCTTAATAATTAAGATAATATGAGTTTTGCAAGTCCGGCATATTTATACTTACTACTCCTGCTGATTCCCGTAATCGGTTGGTATATATGGCAGTTATACGACCAAGACGCAAGTATTCAAGTTTCCTCCGCCCAATCGTTTGCACGCCAGAAAAAGAGTATTCGTGTCTATATGCTCCACGTACCGTTTGCATTGAGAGTTGCAGCAATCACTTGTCTTTCTATCGCGCTCGCTCGCCCGCAACTCAATAACAAGTGGAGTTCTGAATCAACAGAGGGAATCGACATCATGATGGCTTTAGACGTGTCCGGAACGATGTTAGCCGAAGATCTCAAGCCCAACCGGTTGGAAGCCGCTAAAAACGTAGCAACTGATTTTATTATCGCTCGTCCCAATGACCAGATAGGTTTAGTGGTTTTCGCTGGTGAGTCGTTTACCCAATGCCCACTGACAACCGACCATGCCGCAGTCGTCAATCTCTTTAGAGCCGTTAAATTCGGTATGATAGAAGACGGAACGGCTAGCGGTTTAGGTTTA
>CAMOJP010000058.1 GCA_946617165.1 uncultured Bacteroidales bacterium | reverse complement strand
CTCATTCGGCCTAAAACAAAATGAGTACGCCGGTATTGTACAAGATGATATAACCCTCGATGACTTATTCCATGCTTAACTGATAACCGGGCGGATTGCATGCGAAATGTAGATTTTCGACACATTCCCACCCCAAAACTTGCATATGTCAATTTTTTTTCGTATCTTTGCACGCAATTTGTGTGCATTGCACACATTACGATAATTTATGGATTATTATGGATGTAGAAAAAGGTAATATATTCGCTTTGCTCAACCGGCAGAACCAGTATATCATTCCAGTCTATCAGCGTAAATATAGCTGGCGCAAAGAGGATCAATGTGCGCGCTTATGGCGCGACATCGTAGCCATGGAACAAGAGAACAACAAGCAGCACTTCGTTGGTTCTATCGTCAGTGTCGCCATCAAGAGTTCCCTCATGGGCATTCAGAAATGTTTGATTATCGACGGCCAGCAACGTATGACCACGCTCTCGCTGCTCATGATTGCCCTGCGCGACTATCTGCTTGAGAATAACTATCCAGATAAGATTACAGGTTTTGTGCTCAAGAATAATCAAGAGTACACTGGTGACGAAGCATACAAATTATTGCTCACTGAGGAAGACCGCGTCGTGATGACCAACCTCATCGAACGCCGTCCCCTCACCGCTGAGGACACAGAGTCACGTATCTATCAGAATTACCTCTATTTCAAAGACCGCGTTGCCTCCAAAGTGCTCACGCCGGAACAGATCTACGAATCCATATCCCGTCTGACCATCGTCGGCATAGTCCTCAATAACGAGCAAGGCGATGACCCGCAACTCATCTTCGAGAGCCTCAACTCAACCGGTCTCGATCTCTCCAAGTCTGACCTCATCCGTAACTATCTGCTCATGGGTCTCGACCAAGCCGAGCAAGATAAGATCTATCATAACTACTGGCACCCGTTCGAGAAGCAGTTCATTGACAAAGAAGAAGATGAACGCTCCGACCGTATGGATCGCTTCTTCCGTGATTACCTCACAATGAAGAAAGGTTCGTTCGTCAAGTTCGACGGAATCTACGAGGCTTTCAAAGAGTATGCCATTCAGAAGCAAGACTTCGACACTATCGAAGAACTGGCTGAGGACATCCGTACGTTCGGTGACCTCTATACCAATATCGTCTCCGAGCAGAAGCAACTGCCCGAAGAGCAAGCTATCCTTCAACCCCTTTGGGTGGAGATCCGCAGCCTGCGCATGGAGGTTGCTTATCCCTTCCTTATGCGTGTCTATAACGACTATCAAGTTGGTCGTATTACTATTGAGGAATTGGCAGGTATCATCCGTCTCACGATTGCGTATGTTGTTCGCCGTGCGGTTTGCGAGATCCCGACCAACTCGCTTAACAAGACCTTTGCGACTCTCAAAAATAGTATCAATTACGATGACTATTTCACTTCCGTCAAGGCTGCTTTCTATTTCTTGGATTCCTATAAATGCTTCCCGGATGATAGCAAGTTCTCAGCCGACCTCTGCACGCGTAACATGTACTCAATGCGTATATGCAAGTATATCCTTACTAAATTGGAGAACTTCCAGAATAAGGAACCGATACAATCGGCTAATTATACCATCGAGCATATCCTTCCGCAGAACAAGAACATGCGTCCGGAATGGCAGAAAGCTTTGGGTGAGAACTATGCCGAGATACACGCCAAACTGGTTGATACGCTCGGTAACCTTACCCTCACATGTTACAACTCTGAGATGAGCGACCGCTCTTTCGAGGACAAGAAGAAAGTCTATCGCGAAAGCGCTATGCACTCGCTCAATAAGTATGTCACCGAGCAAGACACTTGGAATCAAGATCGTATCTTGGCACGCGTTGACATCTTAGCCAAAGAGGCATGCAAAGTGTGGGCTTGTCCTGTCCTTACCGCTGAGGAGTTTGAGAAGTACAGCCCGAAAGAAGAACAGACCACTACGCAACAGTCCTACGACATCTCTGTCTATGAGTTCAATGCCAATACCCGCATGCTCTATGACCGCCTGTTGGCGGCTGTGATGGAGGTTGAGCCCAACACACGTGTTGAGTACAAGAAACTCTACATTGCCCACAAACTCCGTACGAATTTCTTGGATGTGGTAGTACAGAACAAGCGCCTGCGGATATCCGTCAACCTTGATTACGATGAAGTGTTCGACCCAAAAGGTATATGCCGCGATGTAACCGGCTTAGGTCGTTGGGGCAACGGAGATGTCGAGATTGCCTACGAGTCTCCCGAACAAGTACCCGATATCCTTGATATCGTCAAACAAGCAATAGCAAAACAGAAATAAAAGAACTGAGATATGGCAGACATTCAACATTTGGCAACATTGACGGAGGAGGATATCAAGTTCCGATATATCACTCCTGCGATAGCGCAAGCCGGTTGGGAGAAAGAGCAGATCCGGATGGAGTATTTCTTCACGGATGGCCGTATCATCTCCGCCGGCAGCGAGTATGAGCGTGCTTCGCGCAAGAAAGCCGACTATGTGCTCCAACTCAACAATGACAACCTGCTGGCTGTCGTAGAGGCTAAGTCTGCCACAAAAGACCTCACGACCGGTCTGCAACAAGCTATCGGGTATGCCGAGATTCTGGATGTACCGTTTGCCTTTGCTTCCAATGGTATCGCTTTCCGCGAGCACGATATGATAACGGGTAAGGAGCGCGATTTCGAGATGGATGAGTTTCCGACACTCGAACAACTCAAACAACGCTGGTTCACAGAGAAACAGCTGAACGCGAAACAACAGGAAGCCCTCGATGTTCCGTACCACTATAGCAAACTGGCGCACGAGCCGCGTTACTACCAACGTATCGCCATCAACCGCACGCTTGATGCCATCGCACGAGGCGACAAGCGGCTGTTGCTCGTCATGGCTACGGGAACAGGTAAGACCTTCACAGCATTCCAAATCATTTGGCGTCTGCGCGAAGCCAAACTGGCGCATCACATCCTCTACCTCGCCGATCGCAATATCCTCATCGACCAGACGATGGCGCAGGATTTCAAGCCCTTTCAAAAGATCATGACCAAGGTCAAGGGAAAAGAACTGGATTCGTCTTATGAACTGCACATGGCGCTTTATCAGCAACTCGTTACGTACGAAGATGATAAGGAACAGCCGTATCTGCAGTTCGACCCCAATTTCTTTGACCTGATCATCATAGACGAGTGTCATAGAGGAAGCGCTAAGGAGAATTCCGCTTGGCGCAAAGTGCTGGAGTATTTCAATAGTGCCACGCAAATCGGTCTGACCGCTACGCCGAAACGCAAAGAGGATGCGGATAACTTCGATTATTTCAACGAGCCCATCTATACCTACAGCCTCAAGCAAGGTATCGAAGATGGCTTCCTCGCGCCGTACCGCGTTGCTCGTGTGCACCTCGATGTGGACGTGGACGGCTATATCGTGAAAGTCGGCGAGAAAGACAAGCAAGGCAACGATGTGCCCGTGCGTCTCTATGAGAGACCGGAGTTCGGCAAGCATATCACCATCAACCGCCGGCAAGTGGCGGTCGCCTTGGAGATACAGGAGAAACTGGAGAAGATGGGTAAATATACCAAGACCATCGTCTTCTGTCCCGACCAAGAGGAAGCAGCGACGATGCGTGACTTGCTCGTTCAACTCAACCCCAAAGAGATGGGCAAGAGTCCGAACTATATCATGCGTATCACTTCGGATGACGCTAACGGCAAGAAGATGCTCGACCGCTTTATCGACCCGGGCGAGAAATATCCTACTATCGTCACTACGTCTGAACTGCTCTCTACCGGTGTGGATTGCAAGACCTGCGGACTAATCGTTATTGACAAAGAGGTCAACTCCATGACGCTCTTCAAGCAGATGATCGGCCGCGGTACGCGTATCTATATCGACAAGGAGCGCAAGATCAACAAATGGCATTTCGAGATACTCGATTTCCGCGATGCCACACGCCTTTTCTTCGACCCTGAGTTCGATGGTGAACCGGAGATTGAGATGAAGAAGAAAGAGTCTGGCGCTTCTGGACAAAGCAAACGCGGTTCGGGCGAACGAAAGAAGATTGAGATAGATGGAAAAGAAGTAGATGAGGAAACGCTGAAGAAGATTCATATTCAAGGCAGCAAGCGTGTCGCCAAACTCCATGAGATATACTATGTCATCAACGATGAAGGTCAGGCTCTGGAGATCTCCGACTTCCTTGATTTCACCCGCAAGGGCATCCTTACGCGCTTCCCGAAATTCGCGGATTTTGCACGGGTTTGGATGGAGTCCAAACGCAAAGGAGAGATTGTAGAGGATTTTAAAGACCATGATATTCTGATTGAAGAAGTGCGCCGCTCCAATCCTAACCTCGCTAACGCAGATATATTCGATATCATCTGCCACGTGGCGTACGACAAGAAACCGCTCACGCGTCGCGAACGGGCGAACAACGTCAAGAAGCGCAACTATTTTGGCAAGTACGAAGGACAGGCACGCGAGATCCTCGAAGCCTTGCTCGATAAGTACGCCGAACTCGGTGTCCTCTCGCTCGAAGACCGTAACATCCTCAGTCTCGAACCCTTTGCCCAATACGGCACTCCTGTCAAGATCACCAAACTCTTCGGCGGACCGCAGGGCTATCAGGCCGCTATTCAAGAACTCGAACAACAACTATACGCAGCATAATCTATGGCAGTAAATAATCTCGTAAAACGATTGCAGAATGTGATGCGTCAGGATGCCGGTATCTCCGGCGATGCACAACGTATTGAACAGATGACATGGCTCTTCTTCCTCAAGGTCTATGACGCGCAGGAAGATGAGTGGGAGTTCAAATCCAACGGCGCTTTCCATTCCGTCATTCCCGAACCGTGCCGCTGGCGCAACTGGGCAACCGATACCAAAGACGGAAAAGCCCTTACGGGGGATGAGTTGCTCGATTTTGTCAATAATAATCTGTTCCCCACGCTCCAGAAACTGCCGTTGACACCATCAGCTCCGCGTGCCCATTGGATTGTTAAAGAGGTCTTCGCCGACCTCAACCAGTATATGAAGAACGGCGTGCTACTGCGTCAGGTAGTCAATATCGTGGATGAGATTGATTTTACCGATGTGGACGACCGTCACACCTTCGGCGATATCTATGAAGGTATCCTCAAAGACCTGCAATCAGCCGGCAATGCGGGTGAGTTCTACACGCCGCGTGCCCTGACCGACTTCATCATTGAGACGCTCAATCCGCGTTTAGGTGAGTCTGTAGCAGACTTCACTTCCGGTACAGGCGGATTCCTCACCTCTGCGCTCAATTACTTAGCTGCGCAGCGTAAGACGCCGCAGGACGAAGAACTATGGCAGAACTCCGTGCATGGCCAGGAGTGGAAACCGCTGCCGTATCTGCTCTCTATCACCAATCTGCTGGTGCATGGTGTCGATGAGCCGGATATCATCCATTGCGACTCACTCGGTACACCTGTATCTTCGTTCCAGAATAAAGACCGCGTGTCCGTCATCGCTATGAATCCTCCTTATGGTGGTAGTACCGAAGCATCGGTCAAGATGAATTTCCCCACGGATATGCGTTCGGCTGAAACGGCAGACCTTTTCATGGTGCTTATCATGAAGCGTTTGTTGGCTAATGGTCGCGCCGGTGTGATTATTCCCGATGGGTTCCTTTTTGGAACGGATGGTGCCAAATTAGCCATCAAGACTGCGTTGCTGCGTGAGTACAATCTGCATACCATCATCCGTCTGCCGGGTTCTATCTTCGCGCCTTATACGAGCATCAACACCAATATCGTCTTCTTCAATAACGAGACCGCGGAAGGAGCCGAAGAAGGATTCAAGACCAAGGATGTGTGGTTCTATCGTCTCGACATGCCGGAAGGATACAAACATTTCTCCAAAACCAAACCGATGCGTCTGGAGCATTGCCAGCCTATCCGCGATTGGTGGAACAACCGCACGGAGATCATCGTAACCGATGAAGAAGGCAATGTCCTTGACGAGAAATCACGCCGTTTCACAGCGCAGCAACTCATTGACCTCTCCTGCAATTTCGACCAGTGTAAGTTCCCGAAGTCCGAAGAGGAAGTGCTGCCGCCGGCTGAACTGCTCGCCGACTATCACAAACGCCGTGAAGCTCTCGACGCACAGATAGACAACACCCTTGCCAAACTCCAAAACCTTCTTGGACTATGACAGCAGAGCAACTACGCAATAGCATCCTCCAAGAAGCCATCTCCGGTCGTCTCACTCAATCAGACACAAGCGATTGGCGAGAAATAACAATTGGACAATTAGGTACTGTCGTTACTGGAACTACTCCCTCAAAACAAAATAAGGAGTATTATGGGGATGATTATCCATTTTATAAGCCAAGTGATTTAGATGCCGGAATATATACGGTAAAAGCCAGTGACGGATTGTCTAAAGTAGGATATGAACATGCTCGTCAACTACCTGCTAATTCTATTTTAGTAACCTGTATTGGAGCAACTATAGGAAAAACAGGACTAATCAAAAGAGAAGGTTCATGTAATCAGCAAATCAATGCTATAATTCCTGATGCCGATTGCGATAGCCGTTTTATCTACTCTTTAATGATTTCGCCAGATGTACAAGAGGTTATAAAATATAAGTCATATTCAACAACACTTCCTATACTTAATAAGACGCAATTTTCTCAATTAGAAGTTACTCTTCCCCCATTAGCCGAGCAGAAGCGTATTGTGGCTAAATTAGAGGAGTTGCTGCCTATTGTGGAGCAATACGGTAAGGCGCAGTCCGAACTCGACGAGCTCAACGCCGCCCTTCCTGCTCGCTTGCGCCAATCCATCCTCCAAGAAGCAATGCAAGGTAAATTAACAGAACATGATTTAGAGGATAATTGGGCTAAGGTATATTGTGAAAAGTTGCCTAAATTAAAATACAAAAGCAGTCCAGAATGGCCGCAAGAATATCCTTTTGAACTCCCCGAGAATTGGGAATGGTGCAGAATAGGAGATATTTGTGAACTTATGAACGGGTATGCTTTTAAGAGTACTCAATACAAAGAGACAGGTGTGAGAGTTATCCGCATTACAAATGTACAAGATGGTTATATAGTAGATAATAACCCAAAATTTTATCCACAAATACCTGATATAGAAAGATATGCTTTAAAAGAAGGTGATTTGCTAATGTCTTTAACTGGGAACGTGGGACGTGTTGGTATTTTGCCCCAATTAATGTTGCCTGCTGCTTTGAATCAACGTGTAGCTTGTCTGCGACTTAAAGACGAAAGATTAAAGCCTTTCTTATTTTGGTATTTAAGATGTCCTATTTTTAGAGAAAGGTGTGAGGATTCAGGACATGGCATGGCACAATTAAATATTAGTACTGAATGGGTTAAACAGGAGTATATTCCTCTTCCCCCATTAGCCGAGCAGAAGCGCATCGTCGCAAAAATAGAAGAGTTATTTGCTGAGATTGATAAACTGAAATAATGGACTTAAGAACCAAAGACATAAAGATCTCAAATGAAAATCCCTTTGAGCACGATTTGCTCAAACGCGATAAATACGTGAATAACTTAACGCAAATCGTTAAGAATACGAAAGGTGGTTTTACTCTTTCAGTCAACGCACCATGGGGATATGGAAAAACCACATTTGTAAAGATGTGGGAAGCTTCTTTGCAAAATGAAGGCTATAAAACAATCTATTTCAATGCATGGGAGACTGATTTCGTCGCCGATCCAATGATGGCTTTGATTGATGGTTTAAGAGATGGCTTTGAGAGTGCAGATCTACCGCAAGAGAAATTACAGAAACTTTCTGCTATTTGGGATGTTATCATTAGAATAGCAAAAGAAATTCCAGTAGGTAATGTAGGTCTAATCGGTAAAATTGCCTATGCTTTCAAACGTGGAATAGATAGTTTGTTAAAGAATAAGAATCAACTACAGGAACAGCAAAGTTTCAAAAAATTAGTTGTTGATTTCCGAGAGCAATTAGCCAGTGTCGCCAAAGAGATAAGTTCGGATAAACAACTCATTATCTTTGTTGATGAACTTGATCGTTGCAGACCGGATTACGCGGTGCAAATGTTGGAGCGTATCAAGCATTTCTTTGAGATAGAAAATATTATTTTCGTAATTTCTGTTGACAAGACTGTACTTTGTAAATCTATAAAAGCATACTATGGAGGTATTGAAGTGGATACAGAAGCATATCTTCGTAGGTTCATAGATTTGGAATTTGATTTACCAGAGTTTGATATCTCTGATTTTATCGATGCGCAGTTTGAGAGAAAGGAGTTAGCAATATACTTCACAAACTATCAAGACCATATACAAAAACATTATGGTGGAGAAGATAGAGAGGTTACTTTGCGTGTAGCTTTGTCAGATTGCCTTAAGGCCGAAAACAGGAGTCTTAGAGATATAGAAAAATATTTCAACAGATTAGGAGTTATTATTAGTTCAAAAGACCTGACTCATCAGGTACTTGATCTAACATGCTACGTTTTGTATTTACATATGTTCCATCGGGGTATATATAATCACCTACGCATAGTAGATTTAGAGGTTCCAAAGATGTGGGATATGATAAAAACGCAGATTGCCTCAATAACATATGATTCTGGTTCAGAAAGTTATAGACGTTATATGGGGATGGTTATTGGCTCTTTGGCGGCATATATAGATTTAGTAGATCGACGCAACAATTATCGGCAAGAGATTCTTGAACGAGATCCTAAAATGGAATGGTTCCCTGCAGATTATTTAGATTGGTTAAAGAGCGAGATTTCCAATCGCAAAGGAGAGGTTTTGAAACACCTTTTCTCACATATTGAATTACTACAAGAAACCTTCAATTGGGAGAAAGCGGAATAAAATAAAACCCAACAATATTATGAAAAATCTCATTAATCGCGCCCTTGCGGCAGAGAACAAACTATTTATCCTTTTGGCTACGGCTTTAATGCTAATAGGGTGTGGAGCTACGTCAAGCACAGTTCCGACCGCGAAAATTTCAGGAGATTTAAGCCGTTATCAATATGTTTATGTGGTACCGACCAGTGGAGTTACTTCTGGTGGCGGAGTATATTCTACGGGGTATGGTGTTTATGGCGGTGACACGCACACCGTTAATCCTTCTGAATTGATAACCGGTTACCTAATGAAATTGGGATATTCTGTGTTGCCTTCCTTAGTACCGGATTTGGCTGAGCACACTATAGTTGTGACATATGGCAATACCGGCACCTCATCTGTTTTGGTTGCAAAAAGCGGTGCTATCATTCAAGTTAGAGATGCTAAAACTCATCAACTGATTGCTACAAGCGAAGCAGAAGGCACTTCATTAGAAGACGAGACTTATGCTGTCAAACGTGCAATTTATACAGCCCTTGATAATATCTTTTCACCAACCAATAAAGATTAACCATGCCCTGTCCACATAATAACATATCATGCCCTTGTCCGAAAGACTGTCCGCGTCACGGGCATTGTTGTGCTTGCGTCGCGCATCATAAAGCCGCAGGGGGTAAGTTGCCGGCATGCTTGAGAGGCATAGACTGGCAGAAATAAAATGAAAAAAGTCCATCTATATTGGGGTCCCCACAGGAACCAGCAAAGCGTTCCGCATGGGGAGAGCGAAGGCAGGAGTTACCTCGTCGATTAAGCGGAGTGGTATCGACT
>CAMOJP010000057.1 GCA_946617165.1 uncultured Bacteroidales bacterium | reverse complement strand
CGGTCCTGAGGCTCGAAAGGCTTCGTAGTATATGGCATATTTGTCTGGTACTGCACTTGGGATTGGATAGCTTTTGTCGGATGTTGTTGAACACTCTCTACCAATGACCGTACGCGCAAACGGAGAGAACCGATATTGTTGACATCGTCAATCTTGAGGACCGTCAGGTTTTTGTTATATCGTGATAAAATAGTCCGCACTTCATCTAAGATGAAGGCATCCGGTCCACAGCCAAAACTGGTAAGTTCTACCATGTGTAACAGTTCATAATCGCTATTACCCACGAAGTGTGCAGCTTTAAAGATCCGGTTAGGATATGCCCATTGTGCCATTGCATTAATCTCGCCATAGACGGCTTGACCATCGTGAGTCGCGATATTTTCCGTAATAATATCGATGCCCATCGAGGCAATAGCGTCCGCTACGTGGTGTTGAATGAGCGGGTCTATATGATACGGCCTGGCAGCCAGAAGAATGACCATTCGTCCTGCTTTACGCGCTTCAGCCAACACTTGTTTATTGCGTCGTTCTAATGTATCCAAATAATCAGACTGCGCCTGAATAGCATGATGCACTGCCGTTTGAGCGGTTGAGGTATCCACGCCAAGCGTACCCAAATATTCCGTAAGCGAAGCAAGCAGGAGTTTCTCATCTTTAAACGAGATAGTAGGTGCGTCCAAAGGGACACCATATTTTTTATCAGGATTGATAGCACTTTTAATAACGTCAGAGTAGCCGCTTACGATAGGACAATTGAAACTGTTCTTGGCCTGTTCATCTTCCTTACGCTCATAAACCACCCAAGGATAGAAAATACGGTCCACACCCTTGCTGATAAGGTCCATTACATGACCATGCATAAGTTTAGCAGGAAAGCATATATTATCCGCTACAATGGTTTTTACTCCTTTCTCGTACAGTCGATTGGAACTCATTGCACTAATAACGGTCTTGATACCACAACAGGCAAAGAGAGTTTGCCAAAACGGATAATTCTCATACAAACCTAAACCTCGCGGGAGACCAATTGTTAATGGTGTACTGCGTATAGGATATGATGTACGAGGGGAAGAGGTGAAGAGCAACTTATATTTCTCATCAAACATATTTACACCCCTACTCTTCCCTTTGCTCTCATTGGAATAAACACGCTCGCAGTTATTGCCGGATACGTATTGCCGTCCATTGGCGAAAGAATAGATTTTCACTTGGCAGTGGTTTTGGCACCCCGGACAGATTTCTTCCTTTTGCTCAAAATCACGATATTGCAGCAATTCGTTTAGTTTCATAAATTACCTCCTTTCGCGTATAATGCAGCTCCGAAAGCACCCATTAATTCCGGTATGGGGCCAAAGCCGACCTCGCGGCCTGTAAGTAATTCAAGAGCACGCACAACCGAGTGGTTACGGAAGGTTCCTCCTTGTACCATGATATGGTTGCCTAATTGGTCAAAAGACCGTAATTTAAGCACTTTATATAGGCAGTTTTTTATCACGGAGTAACTGAATCCTGCTGCTATATCGTCCACTGCGGCTCCCTCTCGTAAAGCCTGTTTGACTTTACTATTCATAAAAACGGTACAGCGTGTTCCGAGATCATAAGGGTGCTTGGCTAGAGTGGCTAATCGAGCAAAATCACTGACCTCATAGCCTAATTGTCGCGCAAATGTCATGATGAAACTACCGCAACCGGATGAGCATGCTTCGTTTATCTCAATACGCCTAATCGAGCCGTTCTCCACAAATATGGCCTTCATATCCTGACCTCCGATATCTAATATGAACGAGACCGACGGTTGCCAATACTTAGCAGCAAGGAAATGCGCCATAGTCTCTACTATTCCATAGTCCAAATTAAAAGCAGTTTTAAGGAGTTGTTCGCCATAACCTGTAGAACAACTGCCCGCAATTTCAATATCTTCCCCTAACCTGTCGTACATGCGCTGTAAAGCGTTATGGCAAGCTTGAAAAGAGTTTCCGTTATTATAACTGTAATCGGTAAAGACAATCTGCCCCGATTCATTGACTAACACTAATTTAGTTGTTGTACTGCCGCTATCGACACCTAAGTAGTAGTTTGAAGCGGTATTGTTTAAGGGGTGATAGGAGGAATGATTATAGCGCGATTGTTTATCGGCAAGCCATCCTTCGTAGTCATCCTTACTGTCAAAAAGAGGAGGAAGTGTTGACGTTTGCCCCTCTACGGAAGCAGACATATTCTCCTTTTCAAACAAAGAACGCGCCCGCACGCATGTAAATCGTTTGTCACCGGCTAAGAGAGCCGTTCCTATTGCAGGAATGAACGGCGTGTATTGCGGTATGATACAGTCTTCGTCAGTGAGATTCAGCACTCTCAATAAGTGTTTGCGCAACTGTGGTATATAGGCGAATGGTCCGCCGCAGAGGAATACTTTAGGTCGTACATCTACTCCACGAGCCAAAGCGCTAACGACTTGCATTGAGACAGCGTTAAGCATGGAAGCAGCAATATCTTCTTTGCTCACAGAGCGGGAGATGAGGTTTTGGATATCTGTTTTACTGAACACCCCGCAACGCGAAGCAATCGGGTAAATATGTTCCGCTTTCTCTGCCAGGGCATTCAGTTCGTTCGTCTCTACACCTAATAAAGTAGCTGTCTGGTCTATAAAAGCTCCAGTACCTCCGGCGCAGTTGCCGTTCATGCGCATGTCCGGTACACCATCGGGGGCGAAGAATATCATCTTGCTATCTTCACCACCTATATCTACTAACGTGCGCACGTCCGGATAAAGCCGTTTGACAACCTCGGCTGCTGCAATCACTTCCTGAACAAAATCCACTTGCAACCGCTTCGCATACCCCATCCCGACAGAACCGGTTATGGCGATGGCGAGCTCTGTCGTTGTCGGAATGTGAGCCAATATGTGCTCCAACATTTTTTGCCCTACGGCAATCGGTGCCGCGTTATGACGCTGGTAATCCGTAGCAACAACAGAAGTATCCTCTAATAGAGCCATTTTGATTGTCGTACTGCCTATATCAATTCCTAATCGGTACATATATTAATCAGTTTGTTTAATAGGGCTATTAAATACAGCGCAAAAGTAGTAAAAAGTCATGACCGACACAAGCGCACGACGAATTATCCATAAAAAAGACAGGAAATTCTTAAAATACGGACGGTTGTCCTTATAGATAGTTCGATTTTATAAGGTATCAACCTACTCTTGTTTTTTGCTGCTCCAATGAGCGGGAAGCATACGATAGGGGTATCTTTGCCGCATATTTTCAGCATTAGGACAGTCGCAGCGATGGATACGAATACCTTTAGTAACGGAAATAAACGCGAAGATAGGGTCTCCCGGTTTAGGGTTACAACATGTCGCAAGGTTATAATCGACATTCTTTACATTAACATCAACCTCAATAGCTAAAGCGTTACCGTTTTTCGGCACATACTCAATACGTTCCCTTTCGGTAACTGGTGCATGTTCATCAAGTAACAGGAAGGCATCTCTAAGAGTATGAATATCGATTTTATCTTGTGCCAGTGATTGAAACATATCCGACACCGCTTTATAGCCTAATTTGACAGCTAAGCGGGATATTTGTCCTTCATCAAAGTCTATTTTCCAGTTCTTAAAGCGCCGTTCGAGCAGTTCCCTACCCTCAGCGGCAAACTTGTATTCTATTTCCTTGAGCGCCTGACGTATTTTGTTTTTCGCTTTAGAGGACACGACTACGTTCAACCAATCCTGATTCGGATGCTGATTAGGAGATGTCAAAATCTCTACCTGGTCGCCATTTTCCAACTTTTGTCTGATGGAGACGTTTTGATTGCGTATACGACCTCCGACGCAATGACACCCGACTTCGCTATGCACAGAAAACGCAAAATCAAGAACAGTAGCTCCTGCAGGAAGACGTCGCAAGTCGCCCGTAGGAGTAAAAACATAAACCGAGTTGGGAGCAACATTTGTAGCAGAAGCATTGACCCCCTTGTATGCCCAGTGAGCCGCCACGCCTTTCTCTGCCACCTCGTCCATTCGTTTGGAGCGTATCTGTACCTCTACCCATTTATTATCCGGTCCCAGAACAGTAGTGTGCAGGGACTCATAACCGTTTTCCTTCGGGACGGATAGCCAGTCCCGGAGACGTTTAGGATTGGGCTGGAAGACGTCTGTAATTAGTGAATAGACCTGCCAGCAATCCGATTTCTCACGTTCCCGCGGCGAGTCTAAGATGATACGGATGGCAAAAAGGTCGTAGATGGACTCCAAATCTGTAAAATTATGGGTCTCCATTTTGTGTGCAATGGAGTGAATTGATTTAGGTCTTCCTTTGATAGTAAAAGTGAATCCCTCTTTGGTCAGTTTCTCACTGATAGGTGCGATGAAACGTTCTATATACGCATCTCTTTCTGATTTCTTCTCGTTGAGCGCGAGTGCGATATATTTGTATAGCGGATAATTTGTGAACTTAAGTGCCAAGTCCTCCATTTCCGTTTTAATCTGATAGAGACCGAGTCGGTGAGCGAGTGGAGCATGTAATGTTTGCGTCTCCTTAGCGACGTGTCTCCGCCGTTCGGAATCACCTTCCTTATCCAATGTTCTCAGCAATTCGAGCCGCTCAGTGAGTATATCGTATAGAACCTTATTTCCGTCTTGCATAACTAAATTTGATTTTTTGCGCGCAAAAGTACAAAAAAATTTGCACATATAAAAAAAAAGTTGTACTTTTGCGCCAAATTTGAGTATTTAAGCTATGAACAAGACAATTATTCGTATTCTCTTAGGAATATCAGCCTGTGCTTTGGCGTATTTCTGCGTATCAAGTGTATTAACACCTATTAAGTTTGAGGACCAACGAGAGAAGCGTGAAGTGGCAGTCGTTAAGAATCTGGTTGCTTTACGTACCGCCGAGGTGGAGTTTTATCACGTTAATAACCGCTACACGGCAGACTTGGATTCTTTGGTACTATTCCTTAAAACTACACCTAAGAAGGAAGTGCGTAAGGAGGGTTCATTGACCGATAAGCAATTAGAAGCCGGTCTGACGGAGCACAAGGCTGTTAAGATTCTCAATACCGCAAAGGCTAAAGCTCAACGCAAACAGAAGTTCGAGAATGAAGATGCTCTGTACGCTTTTGTTTGGGCTAACGACAAAGATGTTCAAACTAACGGGCTGCAAGGTTTCCGCCGCGATACCATCTACAAGAACATGATTCAAGAGTTGTATAAGGGCGAATATACAGCTGAGACGGTTGATAAGATTATATATATTCCTTATACAGATAACACGCGTTTTGAAGTAGAGGTCAACAATAACTACACCACCTCGCAAGGTATTCGTGTACCTTTGTTCGAGGCACGGGCTCACTTTAATACTTATTTGGCAGACCTCAATAACCAGGAGCGTGTAAATCTGATTGATAAAGAAACCAAACTGGAGCACTATCCCGGTCTGAAGGTTGGTGATATCTACGCGCCTAACAACAACGCAGGTAACTGGGAATAAGCGCGGAGCGCTCGTTTGGCGTTTTAACGTTTAGCGTTTAGAGATGCGCATCATTAGTGGAAAATATGGGGGGAGGCGGTTGTCTCCCCCTAAAAATATCACAGCAAGACCGACAACCGATTTTGCCAGGGAGAGTTTATTCAATCTGCTCAATAATCGTATTGACTTTGAGGATATTGATATGCTAGACCTGTTTGCGGGTACAGGAGGTATCGGTTTGGAGTTTGTTTCCCGCGGTGCGCGCGAAGTAACGGCGGTGGAATTGGCGCACGTACAGCAGAACTTCATCATCTCCGCCTGCAAGCAGTTGGGTATTCATAATCTGACCTTGGTTCGCGGAGACGTGTTCAGGTTTATTAATTCCTGTCGTATGCAGTACGATTTTATATACGCCGACCCACCCTATGCGTTAGACCGTTTGCCCGAGTTACCGGATTTGATTTTTGAGCATGAGATGCTTAAAGAAGATGGAATGTTCGTGTTGGAACATTCCAAATCCAATGACTTCAGTACCCATCCTCATTTTATAGAGAAGCGCGTGTACGGAAGTGTTAACTTTTCTTTTTTCCGTTAAGTTGCGGAGCTATTCATTGACCACTTCGATATGTCCGTTGCGTTTCTTGTGTCTGAACCACAAACCATAGACTTCGGAGCAGTTTCCGGCAGTGATAAATGCTTCTAATTTATTCGAACGAATAAAGTCCATCAACGCAGAGAACTCATCTTGGGTGAGGAGGACTTGTATTTCCTTGTGTGCTTCTCCGGAATATCCGCCTTGTACGTCGTACAGGGAGCAGCCGCGCACAAGCGTTTCCACGATATATACGCGAATGCGTTCGTATTCTTTAGCAATGATACAAACGCGCTTACGCCGGTTGAAGGCATCGGTGAAGTGATTGATAACCAGTCCGTTAATCCACGTGCCTATCAGTCCGATAACCACCATTCGGAAGTCATTAATGAAGAAAGCGGAGCAGCAGATAAGTGCGCCGCCGATGCTTACTGATACGCCGATATCGAAGTGAAGATACTTATTAATAATCTTAGCTAATATATCCAGCCCTCCTGTAGAGGCATTGATACGGAACTCCAGTGCTTGGCATGCGGAGAGGAGCAGCACAAAGCACAGGAGGTCGAACCAGATATCCCCCATACCTAATCCGGATGCCATAACGCTGTCTTTTATCTGTTCCAGCACTTCTCCGCCCCGGCTAAGCAGGTACGGATTGCCGTGTGCATCAAGAACGGTCTGTCCGGCTTGCAGTTGGGCTAATATGTCGGGATTATCAATGACCTTGTGGGTGAAGTTGGTGTAAGGGTATATTCTGTCCCACACTTGTGTAAGGGGACCGAGGATCATAGCGGTATAGACGGTTTTGGCGCCGAACTCGTTGCCGATAAGCAGAAAAGCGAGTAGCAGCAAGAAGGCGTTAATACCCATCACCAAATAGGAGAAGGTGTCAGCATTACCCCCTAAGACAGTATTGATTACGATACTCAATCCCGAGATAGTGCCCACAATGAGATGACTGGGGATAAGGAAGTAATAGACTGCAGCAGCACCCATAACCATACCCAAAGTCATGACGACTAACTCCTTCCAGAATTTCTTGGTTTGTAGTGCATGTAAGAAAGCTTGCCATAGGTCAATCCAATAGGTAGCAGTAAAGTAGTTTTTCAGGGTGTTTTCCATACGATATGATTATTTTTCTTTAACGACAAAACGTGCGGTACGTCGTGTTGTCTGCGACAGCAATATTTCTCTTCCGTCTTGTTCCCGTTGGAGTATCTGCGGTGTTGTTCCCCGGATTGTGAGCAGACTGAGGTTCATGTTATAGGTAACGGCAAAGGCGTTACTGAGTTCCTCTATTGCATTTTCAACGTACCGGTTATTATCCACGCACACGGAAATAGTGACGGCAGAGGACTGTATAAGAGACACTTTGAGCCGATGTCGATGGATGATATCGAATATATGGCTCAGGCTCTCCTCTAAGATAAAGGAGAAGTCTTTAGCTCTCATTGTGATAAGTATTTGGTTTTTTCGCCAGATATAAACAGGCACATTGACGCGTTTGTTTGTTTGGTGAATGACGGTACCTACGGCTTGTGGATTGGTGAATGGTCTGACGTAGAGCGGTATTTTCTTATTCTCTACGGGTCTGATACTCTTTGGGTGAATAACCTGCGCCCCGCTGTACGCCAGTTCGACTGCTTCGTCGTAGCTCAGTTCGGGAATAAGTATGGTCTGTGGTGTGAGTCTTGGGTCGGCATTCAGTATGCCGTTGACGTCTTTCCATATGGTAACGGATTCGGCGTCGATGAAGTTAGCCAATAAGGCGGCGGTGTAGTCGCTGCCTTCGCGTCCCAAGGTGGTAGGTCTATGGTCCTTTGTACCGCCTATGAAGCCTTGTGTGACATAGACATGCTTCTGTTGCTGACGGATAGCGTCTTGGATACGCCGTGCGGCGTTATAATCTACTTTGGCTTCTCTGAAGGTATCGTCGGTGGTCAGGAGCTCTGTCATCATAAGCAGTTGGTTGGTGACTCCGTGTGTTTGCAGGAACTCACTCAATATACGGCTTGAATTGATTTCCCCCTGACATACGATAGCATCGTAGAACTCGTCGTAGTTAGTCATTAATGGGATATCCGTGACGGGATTGATGTCAAAGAGTGTGTTTTGGAAGTCTTTGGTCAGTCCGAGTTGCTGTGCGATGGTTTGATGTTGTTGTCGCAGGGCGATGTATTCGTTGATGGCGTCCTCGTCTCGGTGTTCCCATCGTGCATTAACGACTCGTTCCAGCGCGTTGGTAGTTTTTCCGATAGCGGAGACGACAACCACGAGGTCGTTGGGTTCCTGCTCAACGATATGCAGCACATTTTTAATGCCGTCAGCATCCTTTACAGATGCTCCCCCGAACTTAAAGACTTTCACGTTAGTGTTATATATTCGCCATTCTGATGGCAGTGACGGCGCCTTCTACGCCTTTATTACCTAATTTCCCCCCTGCCCTGTCCAGCGCTTGCTGTTTGTTGTCGGTAGTGAGGACGGAGAATATTACGGGAGTGTGTTTTCCGCCCGGGTATGTAAGTCCTGCGTTAAGTATAGTGACGCCTTGTGTTACGCTTTGGCACACGTAGTCGAAGTGAGGCGTATCGCCTCTGATGACGCATCCGATGACGATGACAGCGTCCGGTTTGCCCCATATGCGCCTTAGGGTTTTGGCGGCGGCATAAGTCAGTTCGACGGTCCCGGGAACGTGAATGACGGAGATGTTTTTCTCTTTTACACCGTGTTTGACAAGCGTATCGAAAGCGCCCTTAGCGAGTGCGAAGGTGATGTCGCTGTTCCAATCGGCAACAATAATTGCATAGCGCTGACGTGCAACGACGTCAGCGCTAGGCAGTAAGGAGGGGTCATAATTAGACAAATCAGTAGTCATCTTATGTACGATTATTTAGCGATTTCAATATATTTATCGATATCGTTAGCCTCGTTAGACTGAGGATAATGTGTTTTGATGGTTTCGAAAGCGTGTTTAGCGGAGTGTTTGTCCCCCATTTCGAGATATACGAGTCCTGCTTTTTTGAGGCTCATCGGTGCGATGAGTTCGTTTTCGGAGTGTGCAGCATTCTCGAAAGCGCGTACTGCTTTTCCGTACTCTTGCAGTTCTACGTAAGCATCGCCGAGCAGTTGGTTAGCAGCAGGTCCGATATTAACGTCGTCTGCATGGAATCGTTTGAGATAGTTAGCTGCTTGTTGATAGTCCCCCAGTTGGTAGTAGCAGATTCCGGCATAAAGTGCGGCGAGTTTACCGGTTTGGTACATTTTGTAGTTATCCGCTATTTCAGCGAATCCGATGCACTCGGCGTCATCTCCGTTAAGAGCTTTTTCGAAGTCTCCTGCTTGGAAATAAACGACAGCTTTGGCGTTTTCCTCGTTAGCTTGTGCGGCTTTAGGTTTGATGATGTAGTTGTTGATAGCGATAACTCCCAATACGACAGCTACGATAGCTACGATAATCCAGGTCAGCAGGTTGGCGTTATCCTCAATCCATTGTTCGGTTGTAGAGAGGGCGTTGTTGACTTCTTGCAACTGTTCATCCTCGTTTTTGAAATTTTTCTTTGCCATAATTTATATTGATTAATTAATTTCGCTGTGTGGCATAATGCCGTATTTATCAATTCGGCTGCAAATATACTACAAAAATTGCATATACACAAATTTATTTATATTTTTTAGCCGAAATAATAGAAT
>CAMOJP010000056.1 GCA_946617165.1 uncultured Bacteroidales bacterium | reverse complement strand
TTCCGTAATCATAATCTTATCGCCCTTGCGCGGAATATAAATCGGTCCGTAGTTATCACGAGTCCACGTAGTAGCGCCCAAAGGATAGACGTCTCCGCCATTTACTTCGGGTTCCACCTCAACCGACAGCACGTGCGGGTTCTTATCTATCTCTCTCCGCATCGCTTCGGTCAGCGGGAAGTGGTATATTCCGGGCTCAATCATACGCTGGTCGTCGTGCGAGATACCTATCTTGTCCAAGTAGGTGCGCGTGAGTAAGTGTCCGTCCGTACGAACGATATAGTTCAGCTGAACGCCCTCTCTATTGGGTTCCTCTATCCATTCCGCATTCGACTTTTGACATTTATCGGAGTGCCCGTAGGCACCTTTCGACTTCGTGTAAACGACATTGTCGATTACGCGCAGGCTGTCACCCGGTTCGCCCACGCAACGCTTCACATAGTTCTCTCTTCTGTCAACCGGTCGCACTACTATTTCCCCAAAGACATCTTTTCGGTTCTCCACCACTTGCTTTCCATAGTAGTGGCAAAGCGTGTAATAGTCCGGATTTTGCATCTTAAGGCAGACCGTATCTCCTGCGGGGAAGTTAAAGACCACTATATCGCCCTTCTTAGGTGTATCCCAGCCACGCAGACGCTTGTAGTCCCAATGAGGATTATCCCAATAGGATTTACCTCCGCCGAGAACTTCCGGCCACGAGTGTTGCATCAGGGGCATAGACAAGGGTGTATTAGGCACTCTGGCTCCGTAACTCATCTTGCTCACAAACAAAAAGTCACCTACACGCAGACTCTTCTCCAAGGATGAAGACGGAATCTGGTAGTTTTGGAAGAGGTACAGATTGATGAAATAAACTGCCACTAATGCAAAAACGATGGCGTCAATCCACGAACATATTGTGTACAGAGTCGGTTTAGCCGTCGGATTTTCAGGTTCTCCTTTGGCAGCCGGTTTATACTTCCGCCACCAACTCCAGTTGATATACTTCGTGGTAAACATATCTGCTATCACCGGCAGGATTAACAGCCACCATAGCGACTTCGGGTCGTCCCAAGCGAGCCAGATAATAAACGCGATATAGAGGGCACTCCAGCACCCAGCTGCCACCCACCCTTTGGTGGTCACTTTCGATATTCTTTCTCTTATAGTCATTGTTTTGTTTAGTGTGCTTTGCACGTTTATTTTAACCGCCGCAATCAATTCATCTATCATCTATGCGGTTTACCGCACTTGGTTCATCTATCATCTAAAATCTAAAATAAGGCTTTAGCCGTAAAAATGTTTTCGTTGTTTCCCTTCGGGGTCCCCAAAACATTTCTAATTTTTGGGGAGAGGAGGAAGTGCGGTTGCTTTACACAAAACGTGTTTTGTTAGTCGCAACAAGCCACTTCCGACGAGGCGAAGCCCGAGTTTTCTTAAGGTGGTCAACTGACTTTCAGTCAGGAGGGTTGGCTATTAAGGCGCGCTGCAAGCTCGCTTGTGAGCGCGGGTTAAGAGACTACACTCAAGGCCGTGTAGGCCGACCACCGCGTTTTCGATTAACTAAAAAAGTTCATCTATCATCTATCATCTATCATCTATTCATCTATGCGCTCCAGCGCAGTCAGCTTTTCCGCTGCAAGGACAGCGCCTAAGGCAAATCCTTCTCTGCCTTTCGCCATGTGGGTTATGACGATGGTATCTTCGGGGCTATCCCAAATAACGGAGTGGTTACCCGGTATCTCTCCCTCGCGGACCGACTCAATAGGTACATCATTAAGCGAAGCGTCACCATTGAGTGGCGCAGCCACGCTCAATATATCATTCCGCAGCGTCTTTGCCGTACCGGAAGGCTTGTCGAGTTTGTGGATATGGTGCTCCTCGTAGATATGCGGTTTATATTGCGGGTAGTGCCGAATCACTTCAGCAAGCCATTTATTGAGGTCGAAGAATATATTGACGCCGACGGAGAAGTTACTGCTCCAAATAAGCATCACCTTTCCATTTTCGTCCACAACCATGGTTTTATTGCCTGCTCTTTCGACTTTAGGGCTTTGCCCGGACTTTCGACTTTCGACTATTAACGCTTGCGCATCCCATCCCGTTGTACCGCATACAACGGGCACACCCGCCGCCCAAGCATTACGTATGTTTTGCTCGGCGGTGAGGGGTGTCGAGAATTCGATAGCCACGTCTGCGCTTTTAAATTCGTCGGAGTTGAATTTATATTGGTCATCTTTATCGATAACACAGACGATATTATGTCCTCTTAACAGGGCAATTTGCTCAATCATATGCCCCATTTTGCCATATCCTATCAATGCAATCTTCATACTGCTTAAATAATAACCACACAAAAAGCGCGCAAATATACGACAAAAATTGCATATACACAAATTTATTTATATTTTTTAGCCGAAATAATAGAATATTATTACTTTTATGCGCAAATAAGACGTTTATGCTTGCATAAAAACGGATTATTTGAGGATAAAAGTGTAGGCACATTGTGCCGGCTAAAAAATAGAGTTTGTGTATATCCCGCAGGACGCGAACCACCATTCGAAGGGTCCCTTTAGGGGAGTAGGTCGAAAGTACTACTTTTTTTGCATTTATGCAAATAAAAACGCAACATTCGTTCAAAATGCTGCGTTTTTTGTGTTATACCAATTCTCTAATTGCTCGTTAAATTCTCGCCGGGGGAGTGTCTCTGCCCACTGTCTGACCTCGTCAGTGTGGTCTTCAAAATGCATATAGACGGTACGTCGCCACTTCCATTTTTTGGGCTTCAGTCTGGACCACCGGCTGGTCTCAAGTCCTCTCATCCGGCAGAGTATAACACGCACACCGTCAGGTAATTCACGGCATACCTCATATGCCATTCTGCGATTACCTATTACTTCCTTATCCACGGTTTTTACATGTCCTGACGGGTAGAAGCACAATTGCTTTCCGGCAGCAAGGCTGTCTATCGCAATCCGGCTCAGTTGTCCGGCAGCGGCGGCACTCTCCTCGCGGCTCATGACGCTTTTGTTCAAATCCGGCACTTCGATAGCATCTGCCATCTTGAGGATACGCCCGAAGATCCGGTGCCGGAAGAAACGTTCGTCCGTCATCGGACAAATAGGCAACCACCACTCTTCTGCAAACAACAGAAGAGGATCTACATATGCCGTATGATTAGGTAAAACAAGATGGATGGATTTGTCCCGTAAGAGTTCTTCGCCCGTCACCTGAATATCATAGTGCAGGTGGAAGATAAATTTGCATATTTTCCCGAATGTAAAGCGATTCATAGTATATTATTACTTCAATATCAACCAAACAGCAATAGTATGGCTCATAGCGCCAAGGGTAATAAACACATGCCATATAGCATGCCAGTAAGCGTGCTCTTCATCGCCTTTGAAGAAGTAGGCTCCGACCGTATAAAAGACCCCTTCGGCAAGCACCCACAAAAAAGCCGCATGGGACATACTAAGCCACATCGGACGCATTATCAACAGTGCCGCCCACCCCATCGCCAAATAGAGAATAAGCGACAGACGAGGATACTTACCTAAAGCAATAAGTTTCCCCACTATTCCGGCTAAAACGCACACCCACAGGAAAACGAATAGCCCCCAGCCTCGCCAACCTCCTACTACGTATAGACAGATAGGCGAATAAGAACCGGCTATCATGATATAAATAGAGATGTGATCCACAACACGCAAACGCGCTTTGCGGACAGGAGCAGTTACAGCGTGATAGAGCGTCGACGAACCAAACATCAGAATCATGCCGACAACAAAAAGGAGCGTTCCGGCAATGGCATATGCATTATGATTAGACGCCATAAGCGTCAACGGATACGCGACTATTATTGCCCCTAACAAAGAAACAAGATGGGTTAAGGTATTGGCCTTCTCTTCTCCGGTAATGCGATGTAAATACGATTGTATATTATTCATTTCTCAGCATTGCGTAGTTCGGTGCTTGAGATATTAAACTGAGGCGCAGAGCTACATAATATAACATCTTTTGACGGCAAGTCGGGTCGCGCAAGCAGTTGCGAACCTTCTCGCGGATATACAAATATACGGTAATTGCGGAGCACAAAGTCATATTCTTTCCATTGCTCAATGATTGCCCAGTTGTCAGCTCCGATAATAAGCGAGAACTCATCCTCAGGGAAGGCTTTGGTCAACTCGCGCAAGGTATTGGCAGTATAACTGGGCCTCGGCAGATGGTCTTCAAAGTCGGAAGCGCGCAGTTTCTTCGTGCACACGGTTGCGGATAGTGCTTTCCGGACTGCCTCCAAACGGATTTGGAAGTTGGTCGACAGGTCGTACTTGCCTGATAACTTCGCATTCACTTTGAGCGGGTTATTGGGACTGACCATCAGCCACACCTCGTCCAAGTCGCTATGTTCAGCCACCCACTTAACCAATCCGATATGACCGAAGTGTATCGGATTGAAGGAACCGCCGTATATACCTACTTTCATTGTCAATAGAACGTTTGCCGTTTAATGCCATCCTCCGCCGCCATGACCACCAGGACCGCCACCTTGGCCACCCGGACCGCCGCCTTGACCGGCCGAATAGGCTTCGACTCCAACGGAAGAACCGCCTGTAACAGTGGCGTTAACATAGCCGTTGCCGTTTAAGATTGACGTACCGTCTGACACCGTCACACCGGACTTCACCGTCGGTTCGGACGAACCGGACACAACTAACGTAGAGCCTCCGGAAGACGGAGTCTTAAAGGCATATACGTCATTTCCAATCGTCATCGAATACCAAGTATTTGCTGACCACGAATTAGAGTAGTAGCAAGCCTGAGTAAGTACCGCACCGCTCTCCAATCCGCCGATGGTAAACAGCACACCGCCTTGGATAGTAAGAGTCTTTTGCTCTAACGCGTCCAACGCTCTCTCTGCTCCCGAAGCGCCGATAGCTACAATAACGCCACCCTTAACCGTAAAGTCGCCGTTAGCGTCTATACCGTCATTATTGGCCGAGTGGGAATAGACATATCCGCCGCTTATGGTAATATCGCCATTAGAGGCGTTGATGCCGTCGTCGTACGACTCCACAAAGATATCACCACCCGAGATTGTGATACCGGCTTTGGACTCAATACCTTCGGAACCCGAATCGCCGGAGCCGTGCGTCGCGTGAACAACAACCGTACCGCCCGTAATAGACAGATTACCCTCCGATTTAATACCCTTTGCGGTCGTGCCGGATGTAGTGATAGTGATAGCTCCGCCGTTGATAAGCACGGAGCCCTCATCTACCGCAATGCCTTCGTCTGTCGAAGTGATGGTCAGTGAACCGCCGTCCATCTGGAAGGCGTCATTGGAATGGAAACCGTCAGTAGGAGCCGAAGTGACCACAACAGTACCGCTCTGCATCAGAATAAAGTCATCCGATGCCACAGCGTGCTTGTTCTTACCTGAAACGGTCAGTTTGCCGTCACCTAAAATAATCAACTGCCCTTCAGAGAAAATCGCACCTTTCTGGTCCTCACTATTCGATTCGGTGGCATAGCCCGAAGCATCGGACAGCACGGACGTGCCGCTTAGATTCAAGAACAGACTCTTCTTCCCTTGGTTGTTAATAACGGGCTTGCCCGACGAAGTCAGAGTCAGACTGTTGAGCGTCAGCTTATAGCGATAGTCCGAATATATCTTCAAACTGCCGCTTCCGCTACCCGAAGCGCTATAGGACACGTTCTTTGCCGTCGAAGTAATCGTTACATCGCCACCGGACACGCTGTATGTCACGCTGTCGGTGTTCGTGGTTACGGTAGCAGACGAGCCGCTATAGACAATCGTCACCTCGTGATTCCATACCGTATCTGTTCCTATCGTTATGGGCTCTGTTTCTGTCGAACCACCGGATGTTTCCGGCTCTTCGACATCAGGGTTACATGCCATCAGTCCGACTGCAACAAACAAAATGGCGAATCGAAGATACTGTTTCATAAGCTTACCAATTTAAATCATAGCCGAGGGTGATAACATGTCCAAAGCTATGGGTACGGGTTAATTCGATATTTCCTTTATTCTTTGTTATATTCAGGTCCCTGTCGTAGTTATAATCAAAACGATACGAGAGGCTCAGGGTATTGCGTCTGTTGATGCGCCAGCGAGTCCCTATCTGGAAACGCGCATCGCTCAGATACTGTCCGAAGTGCTCGTCCTTGATGTAATAATTCAGGTACTGCGTCGGACGGTTGAGCGTATTGATAAGTTCCACATTGGCAAACACTTGTACGGGCTTACCCGGAATAAAATATCCCACGTGGAACCGGTGTCTCAGGCGCAAGGCGATAGGGTTCGTCTCATATCTGTTGACGGAGTCCGTGCGGCAGTTCATCTCTATTCGTTCACGCAGTGACAAACGCCAGTTCCCCACTTTGTATTTGCCCGCCACGCTCAGGAACGCACGATGCCGGATAAACTCATTCGGGTCGCTCCAGCCTTTGTCGCCTAACAGACGCAGCGCGTAACCAGCTTCCAACTTCACATACTCAATCGGCGCATATCCTAACCACACGGTGGTGCTGGAGCGACGGAAATAGGCGGTTTTGTCAGTCTCGTACACACGGGCAGCGATATTCTCTTCTATCCCCACAGACAGGTGATAAGGCAGCTTCTTCGTAAAGGCGGCTTCCACACGGGTCTCCACCGACTGAACGCTCGTCGTAGTGTCAGACTTGACACTCACTGCCTGAACACGTAGTACACACAGCACCACAAAAACTATGCCAATGATGCGTTTCATAACTTGAACGGCTTGGGATTATTGCCTATCGTATCGACTTCGTCCTTCGGAGCCTTGTAGAACACCTTGACAAACGTAGCATCGCGCAACAAATCGATATGACCTATCTCCACCTTCACGATATGCTTGATTCCGGTGCGTTGCTCAAGGTCGGCTATCATCTCCTCACGACGCTCGGGCACAATAAGGTCTATCTTCTCGTACAACACTAATTTCTCGCTCAACTGCTTGCGCCCGATAAGCCACTCCAAAAAGAAGCACAGACCTATCAGCAACGCGTTCGTCAGGAAGATCTCGGCATAACTCACCGTCATCGCAAGACCGTTGATAACACTCAATCCGATGATAACAAACAGATACGTCATCTCGCGGATGGGAACGGTCTCCGTCCTGTAACGGATCATCCCGAAAATAGCAAACAGACCAAGCGTAAAGCCTATCTGCAACTTCACATTCTCCATCAGGAAAATAAGCAAAAACATCGTCGTCGAGAACAGCATGAAAGTCAGATAGTAATCGCGACGGTGAGAACGCTTGAAGTAGGCAAAATGGATTAGTATCCATCCGGCTAACAGGTTGAAACCGAAGCGGATCAGTAAGTTGTAAATACTCTCCGCCTCAAAAATAGGCACTCCTAAAAATGTTTGTGTTTCAGCAATTCCATAACCGAACTCCTCGGCTATCGTAGGATCAAATTCAGGCATAATATCTCAGTTTATTCAGTTTGATTAATTTCTCTTTGAAGCGGTTATGTTTCACTTCGGGTATTGTCATCGTCACACCCATACAATACTTGCTTATCTTCATCGGGAAGATGCGTAGGTCGCGCAGGATATGTTGCATACGCGAGGGGACTAATCCGTCACGCTTCAGCTCAATGATTACCAACGGACCTAAATCGGCTTTCACACCGCTACCTATCGCCTCAAAGCGCAGATTAAAATCTATCGTCAGCCGTTCCGTCTTGCCCTTGTTGACAAGCGTCACACGCTCAAAAGACGTACGCTCCTTCGGCGCCAATTCCGACCACTCATACGGCGTGTGCTTCGCTACGAACTCATTAATTGTAAATTGCAAATTGCTTTCTACTTTGAGCGCAGCGGTCTTTTTACTTTTGTCTAACTCTATCCGTTTCTTCTTGGTACGTCCGCGGTTATTCTTCTTCTTTATCTCAAGAAACACACTCCCTGTATCAACATACGTACGCACGCGAACTTTACGACGAACAAGCTGCTGGTCATGGTGACGCAGGTACATATCCAATCCCGACGTATCGTAATAGACGGTATCATAGGTCGATATACGTTTGCCCGCAACCTCTTGGACCGTATAACCTTCCTCCGCTTGGGATAAAATAGACGGCAACAACGACTCATGGCACACGAATTTCGTGTCCACGCGGTTCATCAGCTTCACCGACTCCATCTCATCCAGACTAATCGGAGAATAGGTACTCAAACACTTTGACAGAATAGAGTTTTCCATTGGGCAGGTAGTTGTACTGCTTCTTTTTCGTTCCGTCTTCGCTGTATTCGTATTTGCGGATACGGACCGGCTTGTCGCGGTCGTCATAAACGACTTCTTTGCTTACTTTGCCGGTGGTCTCGTCGTACTCGATCGTGATACGCTCTTTCTGACCGTACGTGGCGTACTCTGTCTCCTCCACCTTACGGCCTTCAGAGTCGTAAGTAGTAACGTGGTCAAGCCAACGGGTCTTCGTCTTCGAATCCGTATTCCACTCTTTAACCGTTAAGTTCTTACGCTTGGCACGCTTCGCCAGCGTCTCGGGACTTACTTGGGCAAATGCCGTACATGTGCACAATAACGCAATAAATAATAATATCCTTCTTCTCATACCATTAACTTTTGACGTGCAAAATTACTCCAACAATCGCAATTACGCAAATTATTCAGGAAAAAAATGACATTTTTTGTTGCATATTGCGGAAAATGTGTGCAAATAGTCGGAAAAATTTGTAGAAACAGAGAAAATGCACTACTTTTGCAGACAAAAAGACGGAATATGTATACCCAACACCCTCTTATTGCACAATCGCAACTCATCCACGAACGGCATATCGTCGTCTTTGAGCACGTGGACGGAATGCCTAATTCCGGTGAGCCGTGGGTCTCGCCTGAGTTAGTCGTCGCTATCTGCAAAAAAGGATGGCTGAGGGCACGCTACGACATGAGACCCGTCACCTTTGCTGCTAATGACGTCACCATCATCTATCCGGACCATGCTATCGTACCTAAAGAGTGGTCGCAGGACTATGACGTCACACTTATTGCCGTCTCAAGCAAATGGGCGAAACAGCAACACCTCGTCTTCCCCATAAGGCATATCTTCGAACATATACTCTATCCCGATTTCCACATCACTAACGAACAGATGGCAATGGTTGAGCATATGGTCAAGGTCATCAGCGACATCAGCTCCATACGGGACGAACAGGTTCGCGATGACCTGCTATGCCATCAGATGCAGAATCTTATTCACCTGCTCGACTATTTCCGATCCGCAGAGCCCAAAAGCACTCTCAACACACTACCCTCCACCAAACGCATCGCCTACCGCTTCTACCAGGATATCGTCACCTACTACAAACAGTCACGAGAAACAAAGTTCTACGCCGACAAGCAGAACCTCACAGCCAAGTATTTCGGCACTACCATATACCAAACAACGGGCGTTCATGTCAGCGATTGGATTGCCCGCTATATCGTCACCAAAGCCAAGATACTGCTCATCAACCGGCCTGACCTCACCATCTCGCAGATAGCACGGTCATTGGGCTTCGTCGAGCTCACCGACTTCGGACGATACTTCAAACGTCAGGCAGGCATCTCACCTGCCCACTTCCGCCAAATAGCTTCCGCCGGAACAGAATAAACACGCAGCAACACATCCCCCGAAAAAGAGCACCGCATGTCTGCGATGCTCTTTTCTAAATGGGGTCCCCGGCAAATTTTAATTTGTGGGGTGAGCGTAGAACACGGCGGCGCACTTTACAAGACCGTTCGCTTTGCTCACTAAAGGAATAAAGAATAAGGACTTAAATGTTTTGTATAGTCGTAGCCGTTTCGTCTTTATTCCTTACTCCTTACTCCTTAAGCGTAGCGGTCTAATTACCCTTGGTAATTTTCCCACTCGCGGTGCCAAACGTAGTCACGCAGCTTGCGGTAGGTGGACTGAGCCGCGAACTCGGTCTGCGCTACTTGCAGCAGGTTCGGTGTCTTCATGACGTTGGCGGTGTTCTTCGCCACTTGCGAGAACTTGTCGAAGCGTG
>CAMOJP010000055.1 GCA_946617165.1 uncultured Bacteroidales bacterium | reverse complement strand
ATGGTTGGACAGTAACTGAGACCGCTAAATATGACTTCTATCTGAAGCTCATCTACGGTGCTGATGAACTCTATGTTGATAAACAAGGTGATACTCCTGTAGAGGGTAAGTACTTTATCACTGGTGACAGTGCATTGGTTGTTGATGCAGGTTTGGCAGCAGACAAAGCATGGACTCCTGCAGCAATCAAAGCAGATGCTGATACGACCATTTTGAACTTGAAGGCAAATGTAGATTACAAGCTGAAAATTACTCTTGACGGTACATGGGCTACCGCTCTCGGTTATGACGCATTAAGCGAGAAGGCTGAAGGTCTGATTAAAGATGTTGATGGTAACATTTGCTTCAAGCTCGCTGAGGCAGGTGCCGTTCAAGTAATCTACTTCAAAGAAGGTGATGTAGTAACCTTCAAGGTATTAGGTAACTTCTACATCAAGCCTGTAATCGTAGAGACATTGAAGCTTGTACCGAATATGTGGTCAGAAGCAGGTGCTAAGATGGCCGCATGGGTATGGGGTGAAGGCTTAGCCGGTGCATGGACTCCGTTCTTTGCCGGTGAAGGTGACACCTTGAGTGTTAAGATCAACGCAGAAGCTGATAGCATCATCTTCGTACGTATGAACTCCGATGCAACCGAACCTGATTGGTCAAAGGAGTGGAACCGTGTTAAGGATGAAGAGATAGACCACGTAGGTCTGACTTACACCATCACCGCATGGGGTGACGAAGGCGTCTCTGTAGGTCAATGGACTCCATACGAGCCGGCTGGTGGCTGCGACTGGGATAATCTCCCATGGCTTGGATCTGCACTTCCTGCTTATGCAGAGCAATTCAAGATTTGTCTTGGTGATCCGAAACCAGGTGTCGTTAACATCCAAGAAAGCTTTGGTACGGAGGCTGGTATTTATGTAAACTTCCCGAGTGCTGCCTTTGGCCAGATTTCTTTGAGCGAAGGTCAATATGCAATCCAAGGCGCTGGCATGCTGCTGTATGTATCCGCATTTACCGCAAAAGAAACAGAAGTTTCTGTTGTTTGCGAAAATGTTGAATACGTATTCACAGTATACAACGATAAGGGTGGTGAGCCTGTTTGCGAAGGCAAGTACGGTCTGAAAGTTGGTGACAACGTCGTTGAGTTTACAAAGAACGAGGCACAAACCGAGTGGACTGAGTATTACAAACAAGGCGTTGAGTTGACTCAAGGACAAGTCATTACACTCTACAACATTTGCGAAGAGACTGCCTTTACAGCAACTATTGCTGGTTACGAAGGCTTCACTCCTGCAACAGGTGGTTGGACTGTAACTGAGACAGCTAAGTACGACTTCTATCTCAAACTCATCTACGGTGCTGATGAACTCTATGTTGTTAAACAAGGTGACAATCCTCAACCTGGTGACAAAGTTTACACCATCGTTGGTGTAGCTGCTCTCGTAGGTGCTGATTGGGATCCTGAAGCTAAAGTGAACGACATGACCAAACAAGCTGATGGTTCATACAAACTCGTTAAGGAGAATGTAGTACTTGAGGCTAAGGGCTATGATTATAAGGTTATCGAAGGCCACGCATGGGGTGGTTGGGAACTCCCGACTGGTGGAGCTAACCAAACCTTGTCTATCACCGAGGCTGGTACATATAATGTAACCTTCACTCTTGACGCTGCACTTACAACATTGACAGCAACTGCTACCAACGTTGGACCTACTCCAGATCCTGTTGTAGAAGTAAGGGGCTCAATGAATAATTGGGCTGCTGGTATACCGCTCACACTCTCTGCGGACAAAACAAAAGCTTCTATCACAGCCAATATCGATGCTGCTTCTTATGAGTTCAAGATGGTAATTAATGGTGAATGGCGTTCGAATGCGCAAACATTCACGCGCCAAAACAACTCTGCAGTTGGTATCACCATGAACGAGGATGCGAACATGATCTTTGTAGCTGATATTAAAGGTGATTATACAATCACTTGGACTATCGCTACGAATGAACTCAATATCGTTTATCCTACTTCAACTGCTATTGAGAACCTCGTAGCTCCTGCTAACGAACTGCGTAAAGTGATGATTGACGGTAAACTCTACATTCTCCGTGATGGTAAGGTTTACAGCGTTCAAGGTCAACTGATTCGCTAATCTATATCGGGTAAAGGTGGCTGATTACCACCTTTACTCTCAATTAAATAAAAGCTGATTATATGAAAAGATTTAGTTTATTGGCACTATTGTGCATGTCGTGTTATATTCTGATAGCACAAGTAACAACTATTCCTGCCATCCTTCAAAAAGGATATACAGGAGAGGTAACTATCATCTTTAATCCCAATGAAGGCAATAAAGGTATGCAAGGCGCTACCCAGTGCTATGCCCATACCGGTTACAACAACTGGCAGGGAGCACCTGAATGGCGTAGTGGATTGGCGAAGCATAAAATGACCAAGAACGCAGATGGTAATTGGGAACTCAAGCTTACTCCTAATATGTATGAATACTATGGAGCAACCACCTCTACAAACATTACTCGACTCTGCTTCGTCTTCAACGACGGACCTAATGGTACTAAAGAAGGTAAGGACGCGTCTGGACAAGATATCTTCGTTAATCTGGCTGAAGCAGGACTCGCTGTCTCCTTGACTCCCAGTATTAAAGAGTTCGCTTCGCAAGGGGATGAAGTCACATTCACTTGCTCCGCTACCGAAGAGGCTACTTTGACACTCAAACAAAACGGTACAGAACTCAAAACCGAAACAGGAACTTCTATGACTTATACGGCTACCATGACTCAAATAGGGGATAACACCTTTGAACTTGTAGCTACACAAGGAGAAGTCTCTAAATCCGCTAAAGTGAAGATATACGTCGCTAAAAAACCGGAAGAAGTAGTACGCCCCTACGAGAATCTCGGTATCTATTACGACGAGAATGATCCGACCAAAGTGACTTTGATAATGTATGCTGCTAATAAAGCCGGTGAAGCTGCTAAACACGTATTCCTCATTGGAGACATGACTAACTGGCAGATGTCGAATAACTACCAACTCAAAAAAGACGGAGCCTATTTCTGGATTACACTCGACAACCTGACTCCGCAAAAAGAGTATGCTTTCCAATATGCGGTCGTTCGTTCCGATGGCGTCGTAAAACGTATTTGTGATCTCTATTCCGAGAAAGTACTCGCTTATGATGACCGCTATGAACCGAAACAGCACGATCCTACACTGCGTGACTATCCCTCAGGAGCGGACGGAAGCTTTGTAACAGTTATCCAAACCGACAAACCGGCGTTCGAGTGGTCAGATGCTACGCTGAATTTCAAACGTCCCGACAAGAACAACCTCGTTATTTATGAGATGTGGGTGTATGACTTTACCCATAACCGTGGCTATGCAGGCGTTTTGAACCGATTGGACTATATCGAACAGTTGGGAGTTAATGCAATTGAACTAATGCCTGTCTGCGAGTTTGATGGTAACTATAACTGGGGATATTCTCCTTGTCTCTATTTCGCTCCGGATAAAGCCTATGGCTCTGCTACAGAACTCAAACAACTCATCGATGAGTGCCACAAACGCGGCATTGCCGTTATCTTGGATATGGTATTTAACCACGCTACCGGTAATAACCCGATGAATAAACTCTATCCTTACGGCGCTGACCTCGCTAAGAATCCTTGGTTCAATGTCAATCCGCCTCACGGAGACAATGTCTATGAGGACTGGAACCATGACTTTGAACCGGCGCACCAAATGTTCATTCGAGCTTTGCAGTATTGGATTGAGGAGTATAAAGTGGATGGCTATCGACTCGACCTCAGCCACGGACTGTGCGGGCCTACCGACGATGCCGTTAAAAACCTCAAGGACTATTATGCAAAAGGCGTAAAACCCTATGGAGCATACATGATTCTTGAACACTGGGGAAGTCATGCTTCTTCAGACTGGAATACGCTGATAAACGAAGGGATGATGTGTTGGTCCAATACGAATGATAAATATATGGAAGCTGCTATGGGCTATTACACAAAAGGAGATTTTACACAAGCTAACTTGGACGGCAGAGTTTCATATTGTGAGTCCCATGATGAGGAACGTATGCAATATAAGGCAATGAAGTACGGTCGTGATGATGTTAAAAATGAGGAAGTACGTGTTAAACGTATTCCGGCTTGCGTGGCAATGAACGTCTTGCTGAATGGTTCGCACATGTTGTGGATGTTCGAAGAGGTCGGATACGACCACTCTATCAATAGTGATATTGACCATCCCGATGCTTATAATGAAAGCTATCGCTGCAACAAGAAACCGCGTTATGAACCCTATCTGCATAACGAAGCGCGTATGGCGCAATACGCACGCGTAGCGCAGGCTATACAACTCCGTACTAAAATCATGCCTGAGGTGTTTGATGGTAACCCTACTGCTGCTTCTCTATCAAGCACCGTCGTTAAGTCTGTACAATGGGGGGCTGATGTATATGTCGTAGCTAACTTCCACCCGACTGATAGCAAAGAAGTTTCATTGCCGTCAGGTACTTGGTACGACTACTACGCTCAAGGAACTAAAGCGGGGGCTAAAGTCACACTCGCTGCAGGAGAAGTGAAAATCTATACCGGCAAAAAAGTGGACTTGCCGCAAATAGATGTCACTAAAGTGAACATAGAGCAAGTCCTTCAAGACGCTGCTGAGATGTCTTCGCATAAGTTCTATCGCGATGGACAAATCTACATTCAACGCGGTAATAAAACATACGACCTGATGGGACGCTCAGTGAAGTAGCATAAAAAAAGAGGCTCGCGCCTCTTTTTTTTATGCCATCAACTTGCGATACAGTTGCTTCATGTCCACTGCCTTCGCTATCAGTTGGTGCAAGTCCTCAATCTTAACGCGGTCTTGCGCCATCGTATCGCGGTAACGAACTGTCACGCAGTTATCATTAAGCGTGTCATGGTCTATCGTGATGCAGAACGGAGTTCCGATAGCGTCTTGGCGACGGTAACGTTTACCGATAGAGTCTTTCTCGTCGTAGGTCGTCTTGAAGTCGAACTTCAGCATATCCATAATCTCGCGGGCCTTCTCAGGCAGACCATCTTTCTTGACAAGAGGCATTACACAGGCTTTTACGGGAGCCAGAACGGCTGGCAACTGAAGCACTACGCGGGTATCACCACCTTCTAACTGCTCCTCTTTATAGGCGGAGCACATGATGGACAGGAACATACGATCCACACCGATACTGGTCTCAATAACGTACGGGGTATAACTCTCGTTCAGTTCCGGGTCAAAGTACTCAATCTTCTTACCGCTATACTTGGCGTGCTGACTCAAGTCGAAATTCGTGCGGCTGTGTATGCCCTCTACCTCTTTGAAACCAAATGGCATCTGGAATTCAATATCGGTCGCTGCATTGGCGTAGTGAGCTAATTTCTCATGGTCGTGGAAACGATATTTCTCGTCACCCAATCCCAGTGCCTTATGCCACTTGAGACGGAACTCTTTCCAGTGCTTGAACCACTCCATCTCTGTGCCGGGCTTGATGAAGAACTGCATCTCCATCTGCTCAAACTCACGCATACGGAATATAAACTGACGGGCTACAATCTCGTTACGGAATGCTTTACCGATTTGGGCAATTCCGAAAGGAATCTTCATGCGCCCCGTCTTCTGCACATTCAGGTAGTTCACAAATATTCCTTGAGCCGTCTCAGGACGGAGATAAATCTTCATTGCGCCATCGGCGGTAGAACCCATCTCCGTTTGGAACATCAGGTTGAACTGTCTTACATCTGTCCAGTTACGCGTACCGCTAATCGGACAAACAATCTCCTCGTCTAATATAATCTGCTTGAGTTCTGCCAAATCATTTGCGTTCATTGCTTTGGAGTAACGCTCGTGAAGAGTGTTCCAGTGCTCCTGATGCTCAATCACGCGGGCGTTGGTTTGACGGAACATAGCCTCGTCAAAACTGTCGCCGAAACGTTTGGCGGCTTTCTCCACTTCCTTGTTAATCTTCTCTTCAATCTTGCCTAACTGCTCCTCAATCAGTACGTCCGCACGATAGCGCTTCTTACTGTCGCGGTTGTCTATCAGAGGGTCATTGAAGGCATCTACGTGACCCGATGCTTTCCATGTCGTAGGGTGCATGAATATCGCGGCGTCTAGTCCTACAATATTTTCATGCAGCAAAGTCATCGAATCCCACCAATACTTCTTAATGTTGTTCTTCAGTTCTACACCGTTTTGACCATAGTCATAAACAGCGCCTAAACCGTCATAAATCTCGCTGGATGGAAATACAAAACCGTATTCCTTGCAGTGAGCTACTAATTTCTTAAAGGTTTCTTCTTGCGTTGCCATATATTCTTTTGTTTTTTATTCGATATTACTATGTAACGTCTGCATTCAAGCCTGCAAAAGTACTGCTTTATTTCGATATATGCAAGAAAAATGTGATATTTTTCGCTTTCTAACTGACAAACCACTGCTTTGGCATAGATTTTGTAAATAAATGTTAAAACAATTAAATATTCGGCTATGAAGAAATTACTAACTTTATTCTTGGCTGTGCTTGCTTGTTCTACTATGATACAGGCGTGCCTAAAGAAACCTTCTCTCAGGGGGGGAAATAATGCAGAAACGGTTATTATCGTTATGGATACCACCCAGTCTTTGCTTGCTAATGCCCGGGTCCAAATCGGTAAAGAGGAGTTCAAAACGTCGTGGGACGGACGGATTGTCCTTAAATCCGGTATTCCGGCAGGTACAAAATCCATCGTCATTACGCGCGAACAATACGACACTCTTACCGTTACTGACAAAGAATGGGCAGGGCAGGGTAAGTTGCTTATCTTTGCTCTGACACCTCAGCCCGGCACAGTGAGGGAGAGTTATTCCTTGGGCGCTGCTAAAACCGGTGCCCTTTCAAGAGGACTCTATTACAAACTGGACGTTATGCCCTCTGTAGCGGATGGCTATATGGAAATGAGCGAATCGGAAGAAGCTGTCATGGCGGGTGAAGCCGAGAGGAAGCCCAAACCCGTTGGGGCTGTGTCTAACAAAATCAGTGCCGGTAAACTCACCGCAGGAGAGGTGAACGATTTCGCTAAGTGGTACTTCTGGAACAAAGTGCTCGACGACACCCACAAGAATTATATAAATACGTGGAAGATTAATACGCGCAATCGTTATACCGTGCAGCTCACCAATCAGGATGGTTATCCGATCGTTTCGCAGCAGGTAAACCTTGTTGACAAAAAAGGCAACACCCTTTTTCAAGCTGTTACGGATAATACCGGTAAGGCTGAACTCTGGGCAAACCTCTTAATCGGTAAGGAAAAAAATGACAACTTCCTCATTTGCGTCAATAATAAGAATTATCCTGCTAAACCCTGGGCTGAAGGACTGAACACCATCGTGCTCGAGGAAGAGTGCGGGGCATCGGATGCCGTGGATGTGGTCTTTGTCTTCGACGCCACAGGATCTATGGGGGACGAGTTGAACTATCTGCAAGCTGAAATGCGGGATGTTATTGAGCGGGCTAAAGACGCAACAGGTGGTCTGGCTATACGTACAGGGGCTGTCGTTTACCGCGACCATGGAGATGCTTATCTCACACGTCTGTCACGCCTTACGGAGGACATCAAAACGACTCAGGCTTTTATTGATAAACAGCATGCCGATGGGGGAGGCGATTTCCCGGAGGCTGTTCCTGAAGCGCTTATGGCGGCTGTCAATACTGCCGGATGGGATGTCAACGCCAGAGCCCGTATCGCTTTCCTCGTCTTGGATGCGCCTTGCCATGAGGGACAGGAAACAATCGACTTGTTGCACGAGCAGATACTCAACGCGGCTGCATACGGTATTCGTATCGTTCCCGTCGTTTGTAGCGGACTCGATGCAAGCGGTGAACTCTTGATGCGATCCATCGCGTTGGCAACGAACGGAACAGCCTTCTTCCTTACTGACGACTCGGGAATAGGTAACCCACACCTCAAACCGACTACCGACACACTGAAAGTGGAACATTTGAACGATATGTTGGTGCGTACCATCGTCGAGTTCAGCACCGTGCCCGATTGCAACATGGCGATGGCGGAGGATGCAGGACCGGACGAGAACTTCATACCTAATCCGTTTGACCCACAGCCGGAGACAAACTTGGAGAACATCCCGCATGGACCAACAACCATCTACCTCTTGGACGTAACGGGTAAACTCATCGCTATACTCAACGGAGATATCAATACAATCCAAATTAGCAAAGCGACCTTCCCGATTTCCACAGGAGTCTATTTCCTCAAGACGTACAACGACGGTAAATGGTACACCAAGAAGATATTAGTCAACTAATATCCCTATCACCCTTTAATCTTTAACCCCAAAAGTGCAGAAAATTCACCTTTCTGCACTTTTTATTTGCGTACGTCCAAATTTTGTAGTACCTTTGCACCCAAATTGATAACTATGACGATTCTTATTACCGGTTGTAATGGACAATTAGGCACGGAAATGCGGAACTTGAGTCTCCTGCATCCTGCGCACCGCTATTTCTTCACAGATGTGGCGGAATTGGATATTACTAATCGCGAGGCGGTTGAGCACTTCGTTACGGCTAATCGTATTGAACTTATCGTCAATTGTGCTGCATATACGAATGTCGATAAAGCAGAAGAGGATGAACCTGCCGCACACCTTATTAACGCGTTAGCGGTTGAGAATCTCGCCCTCTCAGGAGCAAAAATAATCCATATCTCTACCGACTATGTCTTCTCAGGGGAAGAGTCAAGCCCGCGCCGTGAGCAAGATGCAGCTGCACCCCGTACAGCTTACGGAAGAACCAAACTTGAGGGTGAACAACTGCTGCTCAAACACTGCCCGGATGCCGTCATCATACGAACGGCATGGCTCTATTCGCCTTACGGAAATAATTTCGTTAAAACAATGCTTCGATTTGGCGCAGAGAGGGACGAACTCCGCGTCGTGAATGACCAAATAGGTACGCCTACTTATGCCGAAGATCTCGCAAACGCCATCTATGCCGTTATTGAAGCTCCCGAGTGGCACGAAGGTATCTACCACTTTACTGACGAAGGTATCTGCTCTTGGTATGATTTCACCGTCGAGATAATGCGTCAGACTCAGCTCCGTGCAAAAGTCACGCCTATCGCCTCATCCGAATATGCATATAAAACACCAAGACCGCATTACAGCGTCTTGGATAAATCAAAAATAAAACAAACTTTTGGTATCTCTATCCCGCGCTGGCAGGATAGTCTTGCAAAGTGCCTTACACGGTTATGCCAAATATAAAACTCATACTCGACTTTCTCGCGCAATTACCTTATAATAATAACCGCGAGTGGTTTAATGCACATAAAGACCAATACTTGGCTGCACATGCCGAGTTTATCGACTTCTCAAGCCAATACCTCGCACGGCTGGCGCAGGACGTGGACCCGCAACTTGCCTCACTACAACCTAAAGACTGTGTCTGGCGTATCTATCGGGACGTACGCTTCTCGGCGGATAAAAGACCTTATAAAGAGTGGTTTGGAGTCTTCCCTGCTGTCAAAGGAGGTAAGAAATCCCTTCGAGCAGGCTACTACGTGCATTTCCAACCGGGCAACTGTATGTTCGCCGGTGGTATCTGGAACCCGCCTGCTGACTTGCTCAAAGCGCTCCGCGGTGAGATAGAAGCCAACTACGAGGAAGTCGAAGAAATAATGGCTGCGCCGGCGTGGAAAAAGTACTTCGGTGACTTTGATACCGATTGGATGCTCAAAAAAGTACCGGCAGGCTATGACCCTGACTTTGTACATGCCGACTGGCTCAAAAGAAGAATGTACACCTATTCCACGCACTTAACCGACGCGGAAGTCTGTGCACCTGACTTCTTAGACCATGTCATTGATATCGCTAAAGCAGCTAACCCGATGAACAACTTCCTCAACTATACCTTTGAGGAATACGGTGAGTTTACTCCCCGCTGCTAAACGTTGGTCCCATAGTTCAATGGATAGAATACGGGTTTCCTAAACCTTAGATCCGAGTTCGATTCTCGGTGGGACTACAATATTCGAGTTCTTATCTCGTTTCGCTCGAACGATTATTTTTGTAACAAAATAGCAAAAATCGTCTTATCTCGTTTCGCTCGAACGATTATTTTTGTAACAAAATAGCAAAAATCGTCTTATCTCGTTTCGCTCGAACGATTATTTTTGTAACAAAATAACAAAAATCGTCTTATCTCGTTTCGCTCGAACGATTATTTTTGTAACAAAATAACAAAAATCGTCTTATCTCGTTTCGCTCGAACGATTATTTTTGTAACAAAATAGCA
>CAMOJP010000054.1 GCA_946617165.1 uncultured Bacteroidales bacterium | reverse complement strand
AAGCCACAAGTCACCCTCCACATCAATGAAGACTGCCGGCACGCGTGCCCCCCAACCGTCAACGTAACTATCTATCTTTGTCACGGTGCCGCTAAACGGGGAATGGACATTAGCGCTAACGAAACCGCCGGCTTTGGCAATCAACTGACCGGCACGCACTTTGTCGCCCTTTTCCACTACCGGTACAGCCGGTGCACCGATATGTTGAATGAGCGGAATGACAGCCTGCTTTGGCAACGGGCAGTCTATGATTGCCTTATGAGCACTATATTCTTTGTTATCTTGCGGATGAACACCGCCAATTCTGAATGTATTCATTGTTTACGTGTCTATCAATTATTGATTTTTTGTGCAAGCATATGCAGATACGGATACTGAGCACGTTTGGTCTGCAGCGTGCGGATCTTAGCTGCGCAAACGGGGTCGAATACCCCCTTCTCTTTCGCCTGGGCTGTATCTGCAGAAGGAACTGCCGAGGTAGCTTTGGTATTAAGAGCCGGCAGATTCAGACCATGAATAGCACCGGTCGGACATGCACTTTCGCAGTCACGGCAAACGGCACATTTGTCAGCGTCAATATAAGCGAGGTTATTCTCCACTTTGATTGCCTCAAAGCCGCAAACGGTCTGGCACTTGCCGCAACCGATACAAGCATTCTTACAGTTCTTGCGGGCGATAGCACCTTTCTCTTTGTTGCTGCACAGGACAACCATCTTTGCACCATCCACACCTTTCTTACGCAGTTCTATGATATGACGCGGGCATGTCTTCACGCACTTGCCGCATGAAGTACATTTTTCTTCGTCCACGACAGGAAGTCCCGTCTCAGGATTCATAGAGAGCGCTCCGAACTGACAAGCGGCTACGCAGTCACCGCAACCCAGGCAGCCGAAGGCACAACCCGTTTCGCCCACATAGCAGGCATTCATAATCTTACAACTGCGTGAGCCGTTATACTCGCTCGTACGGGGACGTGCCTCGCAGGTACCGTTACAACGGACCACCGCTACAAGCGGCTCGGCAGCCACGGCTTCCTTGCCTAAAATAGATGCCACTTTCTCCATCGTCGGCGCACCGCCTACCGGACACAACAGACCTTCCAGACTATCCGCCTTCACACATGCTTCCGCCAAGGCACGACAGCCGGCAAAACCACAACCTCCGCAGTTGGCTCCGGGTAACGCTTCCGCTACTTGGTCAATACGGGGATCTTCTTCTACCCGGAACTGGCGGGCGATCACATACAACAGCACAGCAGCCAATAATCCGGTCACCCCCAGTACAAGTAATGAAATTAAAACAATATTCATATCTTTCTATCAATTAATCGTCAACTACACTTTCGGCTTTACGGCAAACAGCACCAGATAGTACAATCCGACTGTTGCCAACGACGCACCGCCAATCACATATTCGTTATCCGTCAGCCAATCTGCCAGCACAATCACTCCGGCAAGCAGCACAAACGGCAGAATATATGCCAACAGCAAAGCCTTCCAACGCTGACGACGGCTATAACGGTCATCCTCCACAATCTTGCAACGGTCGCTCAACGCGCAGCCATGACAAGCACCGGACACTTCCTTATTATCACATTCTGCCATAATACACGAAATAACTCGCAAAAGTACACTTTTTATTTCATATACACAAACGAAAAATACTTTTTCTTGCAAAAAAGAACTATTTTGGGCAAATTACGCATAAAATATGCGTTAACTGTTGCACGAATTAAAAAAATATCCTATCTTTGCAGCAAATTTAGTGTATTATGCCCCGAAAACCGACTTCAACGACTATAGCCGAGCACGAGAGCAGAGAAGACCGCCGTGCCATCGAAATAGACAAGACACCTTTTACACAGCAAGTCAAGGCTTTTTTCACCGACCGCCGCACACAAGTCATCTGTGCCGCCATACTGTTGGCTTTCTCACTGTTCACGCTTCTCGCGTGGGTGAGTTATTTCTTTACAGGCGATGTGGACTACAGTCTGCTCGGCATGTCCCGCGCTGAGCGTATCAGTGCCCGTATGCAATTCACCAATATCATGGGCCTGCCGGGCGCACGGTTGGCGGCTTTCCTCATTGACGGGTCGTTCGGTATCGTCTCCATCTCTGTCTTGGTGCTTACTACCCTATATGCGCTCAACCTATTGCACATCACCCATATTAAGAGTTGGCGCTTGCTCTTTGTCTGCGCTTTCTGGCTTATCTGGGGCAGTTTTGCCTTGGGTTATGTCCAACTCGTCACCGGTATCGAGACTTTCTTCCGATGGGGAGGAGCACACGGGGAGTGGCTGAGCGAACTGGTCAACAGTTTCATTCAGCCTATCGGCACACTTATCGTACTGGTGCTCACACTCGTCATCTTCTGCATTATCGCTGACCCTAAGTTTATCGACAAAATGCTCCGCTTCAAACAATGGTGCGCCAACCTGTTCCATAAGAAAAACGACAACATCACCACCGAGAGACAACCGAGAGATGACCGAGAGATGACCGACAAAACAACTGACGAACCTGTCACCGTCACTATTGACATCAACACCGGGGAATCCGATAGCGGCATCACCGTCACAGAACCCGATAACGGCGCAGAAGACCCGGACACGGATACAGATGCCATCACCGTACAGATTGAAGACACAACACCATCTGATTCGTCCGATGAAAACGGCAGCGAATCGGCAGCGTCTCTGCAATCTCCCGTAGATGATAATCAAACCGACGCGGATTTGGATATAACAGCAACGACAGAAGTAGAACTTACCAAACAACTTGAACCATATAACCCGCGTAAGGACCTGGAGTTCTACAAGTTCCCTACCCTCGACCTGCTGAAAGTCTATGACAACGAGACGGCACCTGTCATCAATCAGGAGGAGCAACAAGCCAACGCCAATCGTATCGTGACGACCTTGCGCAACTACGGCATTGAAATCGAACAAATCAAAGCCACTGTCGGACCGACTGTCACGCTGTATGAAGTGGTACCTAAAGCCGGAATCCGTATCGCTAAAATCCAGAGCCTCGAGAACGATATCATGCTGTCGCTCAGCGCGATAGGCATTCGTATCATCGCACCTATGCCGGGTAAAGGAACCGTAGGTATTGAGGTACCAAATGAGAAACCGCAGATCGTTTCTATGCACTCTGTCATTGCCTCCAAGCGCTTCCAGGAAGAGCAGAAAATGCGCCTGCCGGTTGCTATAGGACGTACAATCACCAATGAAGTATTCTGCTTCGACTTGGCTAAAACACCGCACTTGCTCGTAGCAGGTGCGACAGGTCAAGGTAAATCAGTCGGACTGAATGCTATCATCACCTCCTTATTATATAAGAAGCATCCTGCCGAGTTGAAGTTCGTACTCGTGGACCCTAAAATGGTTGAGTTCTCCATCTACAAGCCGCTAGTCAAACACTATATGGCTGCTATGCCGGACCAAGAGGACCGCGATATCATCATCACCGATTGCCAAAAAGTCATCAACACACTCAACTCGCTGGTTATCGAGATGGAAGACCGCTACTCCCTCTTAGCAGACGCGAACTGCCGGAATGTGGAGGATTATAACGAGAAATTCAATTCGCGCGTGCTCAATCCGGAGAAACCGGTGGAAAACGTTGTAACCAAGAAAGTCCTGCATCACCATTACATGCCTTACCTCGTTATTATCATCGACGAGTACGGTGATTTCATTATGCAGGCAGGCAAAGAGGTTGAGCGTCCTATCCAGCGTATTGCACAGAAGGCACGTGCCGTCGGCATGCATATGATATTGGCTACGCAACGTCCTGACGTAAAAATTGTCACCGGTACTATCAAAGCCAACATCCCAACCCGTATCGCTTTCCGCACACAATCCGTCGTGGACAGCCGTACCGTGCTGGATGCCAAAGGAGCAGACCAACTCATCGGTAAGGGAGACATGCTCTATGCCGGTGGCGGTAATCTCACCCGTATACAATGCGCTTTCGTGGATACTCCCGAAGTGGAAGCTATCGTGGAGCATGTACATGAGCAGCAAGGATATACACAACCTTACCAACTGCCCGAATATGTTCCCGAAGGAAGTGACGAAGGGGCGGCTCCCGGCAGCGTAGATACCAAACGCCTCGACCCGATGTTCGCCGACGTGGCAAGATATGTCGTTTCGAAACAAGAAGGCTCGACTTCACGCCTGCAACGTGTCTTCGAAATAGGATATAACCGTGCCGGCAAACTATCCGACCAATTAGAGGCGATGGGAATCGTAGGACCTAATAAAGGACCTAAAGGACGGGACGTGCTCATCCAAGACATGGAGTCGCTCGAACGCCTGCTCGAATCACTCAATAACTGACCATTATAGAACATACTTACATCATATCGTGACATACCTTTTAACCATATTGACCGCATTGTCTGCGTTCCTCACATCGCTTGAGACCAAGACCTTACAGACGGATTTTACGCTTACCGTTACCGAGAACGTGTCCCAACCGATGAATATCACCGGGTCTATCACCGTTAACGGAGAACGATTCGTGCTCGCTGCTTTGGACTACGAAGCTGCTTATGACGGAAGCACCTTGTACCTGTGGCAACCGGATACGGAAGAGTTAACTCTCTCTACGCCCACACAGCAGGAACTTATCGAAGCCAATCCGTTCCTCTTCGCCAAAGAGTTGGACCAACAAGGCAAGAAAGTGAATATCGTACTGGACGACAAGCAGTTGCCCGTCAAGGCGCAGATGAATGACGGGAAGAACTCCTACATGCTCAGCTTCCGCAACGCGCAATACATCAACACACCCGTTAACTACACCATCACGCCGCCGGAAGGAGCTTTTATCAACGACCTGAGATAACGACGCTACTATTATACCTACTATACAATGACTAATACGAATAAATACACCTTACAATACTCGCTGACGGCTGCTGACATGGACACACGATACCGCATGACTCCTACTGCCGTCTTGCTCTACTATCAGGATTGTTGGGCACGTTACATGGGACATCTGCATTTGGCTGCTTTCGATGTCATCAAACAAAACCTCTTGTGGATTATCACGGAATTTAATGCATGGTTTGAACCCCAAACAGCCTATTGGGCTGATGATATAGAAGTGAGCGTCTGGAATAGCGAAGTGAGCACGCTGCGCTTATATGCCGAGTTCGAAGTACGCACTGCCGACAAAACAAGAATCGCATATGGTTACGGTTGTTGGAATCTCATTGATGTAACAACACATAAACTGACACCGTTCACACCGCTTTTGCCTCAACTGCCCATCTTTAACGAGACCACGTCTGAATCACACAAAAAGAGACGGCTTATTCAGGAAGGCACCCTGCTGCAGGAACTCCAACACGTAGTCAATCCCATTAACCTGGACTTCAACGGACACGTCAATAACCGCACCTATTTGGGTATCGCAATGCAGTCGGCTGATGAACCGTTCATGGATGCGCATGCTATACGTTGCCTTACCATACACTGGCACAAGGAATCGTTCTTAGGCGATACACTCGTCTGCCAACTGCATCTACTGCCTAACGACACAGAAAAAGGAGTATATAAATACCTGCACACTATTAATCACGGAGACGGACAAATGGCGGCACAGGTCTATTCCGAATGGGGACCCCGTACCATCCATATCGATATCTCCGAACACGCCAACCGCAACTAATAACCACTTAAAATACAATACTATGTTCAAGAGTCTATTCAAATCCACCATTCTCTTTGCAGCAGGTGCTGCTGTAGGCGCTGCCGTTGCTATCATGCTTGACCCAGAAGCAAAAAAACGTGCGGAAGAATTGTGCGAGCAAGTAAAAAACAAAGTTAAAGAAGCTACCGAGAAACCGGAAAACGAAACTACAGAGAAGGAGGCTTAATATGGAAAACGATGTATTTAACCAAGTCAAAGAAGAAATAACAGCCTGCACAAAAACCGTAGGCAATGTAGGCAAACTCCGCCTCATAGGAATCACAAGCCGCGTGTTAGGACTATTCCTGCTCATTTTCACTGTTGTGCTGCTACTCTTCGCTATCCTTTCTTTCGCTGCCGTAGCTGCTATCAATGCCATGTCAAGTGTAATGCCTGTTTGGGCTGCTGCACTCATTATGGCAGGTGCGTATGCACTACTCATCCTGATTGCAGTCCTCTGTCGCAAACCTCTCTTTGTACATCCTTTTATCAAACTCATGAGCAAACAGATACGCTCTGAGGAAGAACTGGCTTTGCGTACCATAGAGGCGGAGCATCAGGCAGAAATACACTATCTGCACCTGCAAAACCGAGTAGAGAACGCCACACGCGAGCTATCGATCTTCGCTGAAATCATCAGCCGCATATGGTCTTGGCTCGTAGGTAAAATACACAAATAAACGTAGTATGTTCAGTAGATTATACGGAGTATTACTTCCATTCTTCGTCAGTTTCCTCTTGGCGTACCTGTTGGATCCGATAGTGGACTTTGTGCAAAACAAATGCAGAGTGAAGTTCCGTGGATTGGCAGTGACTATCACCCTGCTGCTGTTTGTAGCTATCCTGTCGCTTGCCATCTATTTGCTTATTCCGGCTATAGGACGTGAGGTCCGAACGGCAGCAGTGGGAGTGGAACAGTACTTCGCCGATTTCGATGCCGACAAATACTTCACACAAGAGCAACAAACTAAGATTCACTCCGTGCTGGACGGATTGAATATGGAATCACTGCTCTCATTTCCGGCAGTGCGGGACGCTCTGCAGTCACTGATTCCTAAAATAGGACAATGGATAACAGGCGGACTCAGCTGGCTGGCGGAATTAGTCGTCGTGTTTATAGGACTGATGTACTTGATATTCTTACTCTTGGAGTTCCCGAAACTGCGTCAGAACTGGAGTTCGTTTGTTCCTCCTAAGTACCGCAGCCAGGCACAGACCTTGGTGCACGATATCAACCGCAACATGAACGCCTATTTCCGCGGACAAGGGTTGGTGGCACTCATCGTAGGTATCCTCTTTGCTGTAGGTTTCTGTATTATCGGCATGCCGATGGGGATCGCTATGGGGCTGTTCATCGGAGTACTGAACTTGGTACCTTATATGCAGGCTTTAGGTATTCCTCCGTGCATCCTCCTCTGCCTCGTTCAATCGGCGCAGACAGGACGCCCCATATGGCTCACGCTACTGCTGATGACACTCGTCTTTATTGTCGTTCAGACCCTGCAAGACTTGGTCCTCACTCCTAAAATAATGGGCAAAGTGACCGGAATGGGACCTACCGCTATTCTGCTCTCGCTGAGTATATGGGGAGCTGTCTTTGGCGTAATCGGTATGATTATTGCACTACCCCTCACTACACTGGCTGTTTCATATTACAAACACTTTATAAACACATGACGATATTACTCCAAATCATCACACTCATTGGCTCCGTAGCGATGCTCATGTACGGACTGAAAGTAATGAGTGAAAGCCTGCAAAAAATGGCAGGTAGCAAATTGAGCAACATACTCGGCACGATGACCACCAACCGCTTCACAGGCGTTTTGACCGGTGCTTTCATCACTGCCGCCGTACAGTCTTCTACTGCTACATCCGTCATGACTGTCAGTTTCGTATCTGCAGGTATCCTCTCACTGGCACAAGCCATCTCCGTCATTATGGGTGCACATATCGGAACAACATTCACGGCGTGGATTATGGTTCTGGGCGGAGGATCATTCGACCTCAGACTCATCATCTACACGATGATAGTAATGGCGGTAGCGCTTATTTACACCAAGAAGAACGCCACCCTTGGCGACTTCTTTATCGGACTGTCTCTCCTGTTATTAGGACTGACCACACTGCGTATTAACGCCACCGACATGCACCTCAACGAAATGGAACCGGTACGGAATTTCTTTATCGCCACTTCCAGTTGGGGATACGGTAGTTACTTCCTATATCTGATGATTGGTGCTATCCTTACGTTCTCCGTCCAGTCATCGGCTGCTATTATGGCTATCACCATGACGCTATGCTCGTCACACGTACTACCTGTTGACATGGGTATTGCGCTTATCTTAGGCGAGAACTTAGGCACTACCATCACCGCCAATGTCGTAGCACTCTCCGCTTCTACACTCGCTCGACGGGCGGCGCTGGCACACTTCGTGTCCAACTTCTTCGGCGTTGTTTGGGTGATGTGTCTGCTGCGACCATTCATCAAAACTATCTGCACACTCTGGGGAGTGGACTTCACTCCGGGTGTTACCAGCGAAGTATCACCTGACAAACTCAACGCTATCTTGGCTACCTTCCACACAGGCTTTAACGTAACGAATACCTTTATACTTGTTTGGTTCATTCCGTACATCGAGAAACTCGTTACGAAGATGCTGCCCTCTAAACCGGAGAAGAAAGATACGGACAGCCAACTTAAATTTATCTCCGCAGGCCTTATGTCCACCTCCGAGTTGTCTATCCTGCAGGCTTGGAAAGAAATACACGTCTTTGCCGTACGTACCCAACGCATGATTGATATGATTCATGACCTCTACTACGAGAAAGACGGGGTACAATTCACGAAGATTTTCTCACGCGTTGAGAAATACGAAGGTATCTGCGACCGTATGGAATATGAGATTGCACAATACCTCAACAACGTGGCTGACGGACGTCTATCAGAACAATCCAAACGCGAAGTAAACAAAATGTTACGTATCGTGGGCGAACTTGAATCAGTGGGCGACTCGAACTATAACTTGTCGCGTTTCATACGGCATAAACACGATGGTAATATCGCCTTCAACGACAACCAGAATAAGAACGTTGAAACAATGCTTGCCCTCGTTAGCAGCGCAGAAGCAAAAATGGTTGTCGCTCTCGAACAAAATAAAATCTCTGACGACGAGTTCTTACAGATGACGAATGCCGAGAACGAAATCAACAACTATCGCGACGAACTCAAGAACCGGAACATGCTTGATATCACAGACCATGTCTATGATTACTCTACCGGAGTCAACTACATGGATATCATCCTTGAACTTGAGAGAATGGCAGACTATATCATCAATGTGGACGAAGCTGTCTATGAGCATAAACATGATAAGTAAAGTATTAGTATGAAAAAAGTAGTTGTTTTATCCACCTCGCTGCGTGCGGGGTCGAACAGTCATGCGTTGGCGGAGCAGTTCGCCGAAGGCGCAAAAGCCGCAGGACATGACGTCGAGTTGATCTCGCTCCGCGGGAAAGAAATACGCTTTTGTATCGGTTGCCTCAAATGTCAGGAGACAGGCGCATGTGTCTTCAAAGATGATGTGCCGGCGATTATGGAATCGGTGCTCAATGCGGATGTCGTTTGCTGGGCGACACCGATCTATTATTACGAGATGTCGGGCCAGATGAAGACCCTCATTGACCGCATGAACGCCATGTATCCGAAGGATTACAAGTTCCGCGACATTTACCTGCTGACGACCGCTGCCGAGGACGAACCGTTCGTGCCCGAACGCGCCGAGAGCGGTCTTCAGGGATGGATTGACTGCTATGAAAAATGCAGCCTCAAAGGACATCTCTTCTGCGGCGGAGTCAATGACCCGCACGAAATCGCAGGCAACGCCAAACTGCAAGAAGCATACAACATGGGAAAAGCTATCTGACCGATGATGAAACGTATTCTTACTATCCTCTGCGCACTATGCGCAATCATCACCACGGGGTCTGCCAAGACCCTTGTGGCATATCATACGGAAAATACAGCTATGTCAATCAATGTGATTGTTGGAAACAAGACTTTTACCGCCACGCTGGCGGATAGCGAGACAGGCAAAGCCTTTGCGCAACTGCTGCCCATGACGGTGACGATGAACGAACTGAACGGCAACGAGAAATACCACTATCTGGACTCCTCGCTGCCCACCGACAGCTACCAGCCCGGCACTATCCAAACGGGCGACCTGATGCTGTACAGCAACAACTGCGTGGTGCTGTTCTACAAGACCTTCAGCAGTGGCTATTCGTACACCCGCATCGGCGTCATAGACAATCCTTCAGGCTTGGCGGAAGCCCTCGGAACCGGCAGTGTATCCGTGCGGTTTGAGAAAGCAGAGACTGCAGACCTCACGCTGAACGTACAAAGTGGCGAAGTACCAAGTACAAAGGTGATTGAGAACGGGCAAGTCTATATAAAGTACAAAGGACAGGTGTACGATGTACAAGGACAACAAATCCAGTGATATGAGAAAACTGGTGGACACCACCCCTTTAGCTCCCGAATCCATGCCACTTATCTTCCACAAACTCATCTAATCTCAACACGGCATTATTGGGTTACCTACGGAAAACACTCACGAGACATGGTCCCGTGAGTATATGCATTTTCGGCAAATTGTGCAAATAAAACAGCAATTTGTACTTGCGTGTTTCAAAAAAAGTCGTACCTTTGCAGCCGAAATTGGTAACACATAAAACATAGTAATCATGAACATTCTTATTCTTCAGGCTTCGCCGAGAGCCCATGGTAACACCGCTTGGATGGCGGACGAATACAAGAACGCAGCCGAGGCTGCAGGTCATAACGTGACGCTCGTCAATGTGGCGC
>CAMOJP010000053.1 GCA_946617165.1 uncultured Bacteroidales bacterium | reverse complement strand
GCAACGGAGAGAAATACGATGCCACCGGCAAGAGAGTGTCTGAGAAATAAATCATAGCTTTCGGGCTACATCTCCGCAGGCGGAGCACTTTGACGGTGCTTCGCCTCTTTTTTCGTGTCCTTTTGTGCGTGCAAGGGCTCCATCACTTGATGCCTGTTCCTTAACTTGTTGGCACGGTAGTGCTACGGACGGTAAAGCAGGGTTTTATATGTTTTTTTCTTGGCTCTCCTTCTCCGCCTTGCATGGTAGTTCTATAAAAAGTTCTATCTTTAATAAGGTGTGCGCTCTGCGCACAAGCGATCTTTGACATACTGTTCTTTCCCCCTTTAATTTTTCGGAGTGAAACGGAACCGAGAAGAAGAGCGAAGCTACTAAAAAGAAAGATGAAAGAAAAAAAGCAGTAAATTTGCACGCTGAATGGGTACGCAATGAAACGGCGGATGGGCAAAAGTAGTGCTTTATTTAAAAAAGGAGCACAAACGTGCTCCTTTTATGAGGTCGGTAGCAGATTCGAACTGCTGTCCCCGGTTTTGCAGACCGATCCCTAACCACTCGGGCAACCGACCATTTTTCTGTTGCGGCTGCAAAAGTACTACAATTATTTGATATGACCAAAAAAAAGTGTAGTTTTTTGCAAAAAAACGCTTTTTTTGTCAGTTAAGCATCTGATGAATAGCCTGTTCGGGAGATTCAGCCTTAAAGACTGCACTGCCGGCTACCAATACATCTGCACCATTGGCAAACAAATCGGCGGCATTATCTACATTAACACCTCCGTCTATCTCTATCAACGTATTCAATCCGCGAGCCGTAATCTGCTGCTTGACATAACGCAGTTTGTCCATCGTTTCTGGAATGAACTTCTGCCCGCCAAAACCCGCAAAAACAGACATTAGCAAAACCATATCCACCTTATCCAAATAGGGATCAAGACGCTTGACATCTATATCGGGATTGATTGTCAAGCAGGTGCGAACTCCTTTTGCCTTTATCAAGTCCAATATAGGCATCGGATCATCAACTGCTTCCAAATGAAAGCCGACAGACCACGCCCCCGCATCGCAGAAACGCTCTACGTACTTCTCCGGATGCACAATCATCAGATGCACATCCAAAGGCTTGGTTGCATACTTGTGAAGAGGCTCCATAACCGGAAAACCAAACGAGATATTCGGAACAAATGTTCCATCCATCACATCCACATGAATCCATTCCGCTTCGCTGCGGTTTAACATCTCTATGTCTCGTCTGAGGTCGCCAAAATCGGCACTTAATACAGAAGGAGCTATAATTTTCATACCACCTCTTTTCCCGTTAATCGTTAGTTATTCGTTAGATATACGTTAGTTATTCGTTAGATATTCCACTGCGGTCTTCGTAATCTCATCGTCTCTTTCAAAGAGAGGGAAGAAGCCGTCGTCACCTAATACATTGCGTACAATATAAGCATTAATAAGTCGTGTAATAAGTGGTTTGGATTTAGCAATCTGCGCTTGGTCAGGCTCAATACCTTTTGACTTGGCGAACTCCACGAACTCCGGCAACCAATTAGCCGCAAGCAAGTGCTTCTCCAACGATTGCCAATCCTTATACTTCTTCAATTCAGCACGATGCTTATCCGTATATTGATAAGCAAACTGATAGGTATAAGCATGATTGACACAACGGTTAAACCACGGAGTATTGAGCGTCGTATCGCGACCTACAAAGATATCCGGCATAATCCCTCCGCCACCGTACACAACACGTCCTGCAGCAGTATAGTACTTCGTCGTATCTACCAAATGTATCGAGTCTTTCGAATAGAACTCCCCATGCTCATAGCGCTCCAGTAAATCCTTGTCATAATCTTCCTGATCACCCAGCGTATAAGGCTTCTGGATACTGCGTCCGGAAGGGGTATAGTAACGGGCTACCGTCAGACGGATAGCAGAACCGTCATTGAATGGAATCTGCTGCTGCACAAGTCCCTTTCCGAACGAGCGTCGGCCGATAATAGTAGCACGGTCATTATCCTGCATAGCGCCGCTGAAAATCTCCGAAGCAGAGGCAGAGAAATTATCTATCAGCACGACAAGCGGAACCTTCTTGAAACGACCGCCACCGTTGGCTTTTGCTTCATAACGCGGATAAGCTCGCCCTTGCGCATAGACAATAAGGTCACCCGAGTTGAGAAACTCATTGCTCATCTTGATAGCCTGGTCCATATAACCGCCGGAGTTCTCACGCAAGTCTATAATGTATTTCTGGGCTCCTTGCGACTTGAGTTCGGCTAAAGCCTGTACGAACTCATTATACGTGTTCTCCCCAAACTTATTGACACGGACAAAACCGATATCCGGCTTAATCATAAACTTCGCGTCCACGGAGTGAACAGGAATATCTCCGCGCGTAATAGTATAGGAGAGCACCTCGTCTGTTCCGGCACGTTTGATGCCTATCGTGACCTGAGTACCTTTCTCACCACGCAAAGAGTGCATCACTTTCTCGTTGGTGATACCCTTTCCAGTAAAAGCCGAGTCGTTGACAGTCACTATCTTATCGCCCGCAAGCACACCGACTCCTTCACACGGTCCACCCGCGATAACAGATACTATAGAAACAGTATCGTTCTGAATGGAAAACTGAACACCTATACCCGAGAAAGAAGAGGATAACTCGGAATTAACCAACTCCAAATCTTTCTTAGGAATATACGCCGAGTGCGGATCCAGTTTCTTAACTATTTCTGACATCACTTCATCCGTAATCGAATCCATATTGAGCTCGTCCACATAAGCTGACTGCATCAGCTGCAGTAACTGCTCCACTTTCGAGTCCGGTTCGGCTATAAGGCGACCGTTCTGAATATAAAAACGCTGAGCATTCGCCTTGTTACTCACGGCATTACCGATAAGGAAACCAAGCAACAGAACAGCAATAGTGATAGTGGGTAATATGTACTTCTTCATCGTATAATATATTATTCTTCAAAAGGCATAAAATCAACCTGAATACCGGCACGCTCCAGTAACTCGACTCCGTCCATAAGACGATATTTCTCACCATAAACAACCCGTTTGATGCCCGCTTGTATGATAAGCTTTGAGCACTCGATACAAGGAGATGCCGTTATATATATAGTGGCACCGTCTGAGGAATTATTCGAGCGGGCAATCTTCGTAATCGCATTCGCCTCTGCATGCAAAACATAGGGCTTGGACACATTGTTCTCGTCCTCACACACATTCTCAAACCCCGAAGGAGTTCCGTTGAAACCGTCAGAGATAATCATATTATCTTTGACCATTAAAGCACCTACCTGCCTCCGTACACAGTAGGAGTTCTCCGCCCATGTACGAGCCATCTTCATATAGAGGTGATCACGTTTAAGTCGTTTATCCATTGTTCCTTTATCTATCGCACAATAATTCCGTTGCGAACGCCTTGGCATCTATACCGTCAAATGTGCCACTCGACATCATCAACAACGCTATATTTTGACCGTTGGAAGCTGATACCTCATTCCGAATAGCCGTCTGCAAAGATTCGCTTTCCGTAAACACTTCCAAATTTGCCGTGCCAAAAGCAGCGCGCACCTCATCCGACGTAATCGGAGTCAAACGTTTGTGCTCTATTACCTTCGGATTGAAATATACAAAGGCCTTGTCCGCTTGAGCCATACAACCTTTATACTGCGGCAAAAAATCAGCCATCAGACTGGAGAAGGTGTGTAACTCCATCGCGGCTATCAGCTTCTTGTCCGCATAACGCTCGCGTACGGCATTGACAGTTGCTTTTAACTTGGACGGAGAATGGGCAAAATCCTTATACGCCACACTCGTCGCAGTCTCACAAATCTTCTCCAAACGGTTACTTGCACCGGTAAAGGACGCTATCTCACGATAGAAATCCTCCGGCTTAACACCGATACTGTGACATGCCAACATTGCAGCTTGCAAATTCTGCATGTTATGCTTGCCGAACACCTGCATCACCACATCTCCCGTGTACTCGCAATAGGGCACACAAGTTACTCCCTTGGGAGCCGCAGCAGCCAACATACGCAAGTTTTCATCACCTTCATAGTAAATAAAAGTGTCTGAAATCGTTTGAACAAACCGACGGAATGTATCTACATATTCAGGGAAAGTGGGAAAAACATTGATATGGTCCCAAGCAATACCGGTCAATATAGCGATATGAGGATGATACCACAGGAACTTACTGCGTAAGTCCAACGGAGAAGTGAGATATTCATCGCCCTCAAAAACAGCATACTTGGCGGTATCGCTCAGACGTACCATGCGTTCAAAACCTTCTATCTGGGCACCTACCATATAATCGGCTTCTATTCCCAAACGATTGAGCACATATAGTATCATCGATGTAGTAGTAGTCTTACCGTGAGAACCGCCGACTACAATACGAATCTTATCCTTCGTCTGCTTGTACAGATACTCCGGGAAAGAATAAATCTTCAGCCCGAGTTCACGTGCTTTGACCAATTCAGGGTTATCCTCACGGGCATGCATACCAAGAATAATCGCATCAATATCCGGCGTGATACGCTCCGGATGCCAACCTGTCTCTTCGGGAAGCAGACCGGCGTCACGCAAATGAGTGAGGGCAGGGTCGAATATCTCGTCATCCGAACCCGTCACTACATAGCCCTGCTTCCCTGCTACAGCCATCGCTAAATTATGCATGGCAGCACCACCTATGGCGATGAAGTGTATTCTCATTTCAAGTCTATTGGCTTTTATGCAAAAAGCTTACCGAAGTCGGCGTGGCTGATAGCTTTTTCTTCAACTTTCGCCACACCCTTGACGGCTTCGTAAATTTTATTCTCGGCTACACGCTCAACGATACCCCGAAGTTGGTCTTCTTTCTTCAGCATCTCGTTCGCGTAGTTCGTCAGGTACTGGTCGTCAATATGCATCAAACCGTATTGCATGAACTGCATACGAGCTACTTCCTTGGCATACGCCTCTACATCCTCTTTCTCCACTTTGATGTCGAAATGTTTCATCAACTGGTCCTTGGCTAAATGCCATTTCAGTTCTTCTAACATGGCATCAAAGTCCTTATCCAACTGCTCCTCAGTCATGTTCTTGTTCGTGGCAAGTACCCAACGGCGCAGGAAGGCTTTCGGGAACTCTACCTTCTCCATCTTCTTCAAGATAGCAGCCTTTGCGTCCAAACCGAACTTATACTTGCTGTCCTCAGCCATATTGGCCTCAATTTCAGCCTTCACCTTGGCGCGGAAATCTGCCTCGTCCTTCACGTTGTTCTCACCATATACTTTGGCAAACAACTCACCGTCTATCTTGGCATCTACATGACGAGTAATACCGGTAATCTCAAAGGTAAAATCAGAGGTCAGGTTTTCTGCTTCCTCTTTCTTGATACCGAGCAATGAAGATACTTCTACAGCGCTGTCATATGCCTTCATCGGATTGAAAGTAACTACATCACCTTTCTTCTTGCCAATAAAGAGTTTTGCTGCTTTCTTATCCTTCATATAGTTCGGATTCAACATGGCATCTGTCTTCTCAATCGGAGCTTCGTCCTTCACTTCCTTAATCGTTCCGCGAAGTACGTCACCTTCCTGCACTTCTTCAGCATCAATATAATCGCCAAAACGACCGGCGTATGCTTTTACTTGATTATCCACCATCTCATCGGTTACTGTAATCTCATAGTTGGTCAGTTTGGTCTTACCATCCAATTTAGCATCAAACTCAGGCGCTACGGCAATATCAAATGCAAAAGTAAATGTATCTTGATTGTCCAAATCCATCTCCGGAGTCAATTCCTCATTAGGCAGTGGATCACCAAGTATATTCAACTTCTCAGCCTCGATATACTCACCCAATTTTGCTCCGATGGTCTTGTTGATTACATCGGCCAAAACACCCTTACCATACATTTTTTTCACCAATCCTACAGGCACCATGCCGGGACGGAAACCCGGAATATTCGCCTTCTGACGGATTTGACGCAGCTCTTTCTGCACTTCTTCTTGATAATCTGCCGGCTCTACTACCATCGTAATAACACCGGTCATCTCTTTAATTTCAGATTTTGTAATTTGCATTGTTTATATATTTTATAATTAATATTTCAATCAACGAGTTACCTATTAGCACGCTTACGCTCTAATTCGTCCAATATAATCTTACGAATACGCATAAAATGAGGTGTCACTTCTACGTACTCATCTACCTTGATATACTCCAGCGCTTCCTCTAACGAGAACTTGACTGCCGGCGGCAATACAGCCTTATCGTCTGCTGACTTGGAACGCATGTTCGTCAGATTCTTTGCCTTTACTACGTTTATCACGATGTCTCCTTCTTTGGCATTCTCACCGACTACCTGACCGGCATAAACTTCTTCTTGAGGCTCTATGAAGAAACGACCACGGTCTTGCAACTTATCCAGTGCGTAAGCAGAAGCTGTGCCGCCTTCCATTGCAATAAGACTGCCGTTGATTCTGGTCGGCATCTCACCTTTATAAGGCTGATACTCCAAAAATCGGTGTGCCATAATCGCTTCACCCGCACTCACGTTCATCACATAAGTACGCATTCCCATTATACCGCGACTCGGGATAGTGAACTCTAACTGAACTCGGTCATTCACCAACTCCATCTTCGTCATCTCACCCTTACGAACAGTCACAAACTCAATAATCTTGCCCGAACACTCCTCGGGAGTATTCACCGTCAACTGCTCTACAGGCTCGCACTTAACACCATCTATCTCTTTGATTATCACTTGCGGCTGACCTACTTGCAACTCGTAGCCCTCACGACGCATCGTCTCTATCAGCACACTCAAATGAAGTACACCGCGACCGTACACCGTCCACGACGAATCACTCGTACTCGGCTCAACGCGCAACGCCAAGTTCTTCTCCAGTTCTTTCATCAAACGGTCATGGATATGACGACTCGTCACATACTTACCGTCTTGACCGAAGAACGGACTATCGTTAATCGTGAACACCATCGACATTGTCGGCTCATCTATCGCTATTGGTGCCAATGGTTCAGGATTCTCTGCATCGCAAATTGTATCGCCTATCTCAAAGCCGTCTATTCCTATTAACGCACAAATATCACCACTCTTGACTTCACTCGTCTTAACGTGCCCCATACCTTCGAACGTGTGCAGTTCCTTAATCTTCGTACGCACTTTCGTGCCGTCTTTCTTTGCCAAGCATACCGTTTGACCGTCACGTAGCGTACCCCTATGGACACGACCTACTGCAATACGGCCTACATATGGATTATAGTCCAACGACGTAATCAGCATTTGAGGAGTACCTTCCAGTACTTCCGGCTCAGGGATATACTCGATAATCGCATCCATTAACGCCGTCAAATCAGTCGTCGGCTTACGGTAATCCGTACTCATCCAACCGTTCTTGGCGGAACCATATATCGTTTGGAAATCCAACTGATCCTCGGACGCATCCAAATTAACCATCAAATCAAATACAGCTTCTTGTACCTCGTCCGGACGGCAATTCAACTTGTCCACCTTGTTGATAACTACTATCGGCTTCAAATTCAACTCCAAAGCCTTCTGTAGCACAAAACGGGTCTGAGGCATCGGACCTTCAAACGCATCCACTAACAGCAACACACCATCTGCCATATTTAGCACACGCTCTACTTCTCCACCAAAATCCGCGTGACCCGGAGTGTCAATAATATTAATCTTATAGCCTTTGTAGTTGATTGCTACATTCTTCGCAAGAATAGTAATGCCGCGTTCACGCTCCAAGTCGTTATTATCCAATATCAACTCTTTGTTTGCGACACCTTCCTGCCGCGACTCCTGTACAACCTTTGCCGTGTACAACATCTTGTCAACCAACGTAGTTTTGCCGTGGTCCACATGAGCAATAATTGCAATATTTCTTATCTTTTCCATATAACGTTATTATTCTAACCGTACCAATCCCTCCCAATACCCCTTCTTAATTAATCCGGGCTACCCAATCCGGCAACGCCACATTACGCATTTTATAAAAAAGCGCGCAAAAGTATAACTTTTTTTCCACATATGCAAATTTTTAATAACTTTTACGTACTTTTTGTTTGTAAATACGCATTTTTTATCGTATCTTTGCAGCCGCGATTGAATTATGTGGAAAAAAATCGGCATATGGATTGGATGGCTGCTCTCTGGCGCTGCGTTAGTCTATCTTATTTATAGACTATCCGTTTATGACCACTACGATACGCTTTGTCAATCATTCAGTTCTGCCGGTACAACAAACTATGCGGCCCTTTGCATAGCGCTAATTCTGTTACCCGTCCAACTCTTAATCGAGGCACGCAAATGGCAAACCCTACTTAGCGGATTGACCAATGTCAGTCTATGGGACGCATGGTGGCAAGTCATCTACGGAAATATCGCAGCATTCATTACACCATACCGCTTAGGAGAATATCCGGGCAGACTCATTGAAATGGGAATTGAGGATATTTCATCGGTGAAATCGAAACTTTTTGATGGTAAGTGGTGGAGAGACTGGCGTAAATGGTTGCACGTATTACTACTACATTTAGCCCGATACTTTGTATGGATGCTGCAGCTATGGAGTACACTAACTTTCTGTGGAATTATACTATCTCCGAAAGAGGCAATCGTTTCCATTATCACATATTACTTCGTCATCTCATTCGTACCATCTGTACCAGCGGCTGAAGTCGCTCTAAAAGGAGGATGGGCAGTGCTAATTTTCTCCCATTTCACCGAACAAATTCCACTAATAGCTGTCACGGTTACTATCATATGGATTATCAATACCGTCACACCAGTCATAATCGGTATCACGTTTAGAGGACGGAAAAGATGATTTTTTCACAAAAAAAATACAATAAATTTGCATATATGCAAAAAATGTCGTAATTTTGCCGCCAGATAATCAAAAACTTGCTAACTATTTAAATAACTTTATATGAACTTAACCTTTCAAATCAATTACCGAACGCCATATGGCCAGTCCATATGCATCATCGAAACGGAACAATCCGTTTTAGGTTGGACGGAAGCTAATCCGCTGTTACTAACATGCCAAGGACAAGATTTCTGGACTACTACACTGCCTATTTCAGATTTCGCAGGTAAAATCACCTATAAATATGCTATCCGATTACCGGAAGGTGGTTATATCTACGAAGCAGGGCTTCCGCGTACACTGACACTTCGAAGTGCCGACAAAAAACTCGTAGTCAGAGATTTCTGGCAGGCGCAAAACTATGAGAAAGCTTTCTATACAAAAACTTTCCTCAAATCATTGTTCGCACGTAAAAATCCCGCAAAAGCTAAAACACCAAAAGGTAATATCCGCTTTTCTATTGATCTGCCGCAAATCCTTCCTACACAAGGAGTCGGTATTATCGGTAATGTGCCGGAATTAGGAAACTGGTCAGCTGCCAATATGCTGCAAATGTCGGATGCCGACTTCCCTATTTGGCGTGCTGATGCCGATATCGCTCCCGACCAAATTGTTGAGTACAAATATATCATATACGACCTCCACTCAGGAAATGTCATTGACATTGAATGGGGCGAAAACAGACATATATGGGGCATCGAGAAAGGGTTGAAAATCGAGCAAAACGACCGCTCATTCAGACGTACACAACCTCGATTTAAAGGGGCTGGCGTAGCTGTACCTGTATTTTCTCTCCGTACCAAAGACGGCTTTGGAATCGGCGAGTTCTTAGACCTGAAGAAAATGGCAGATTGGGCTGCTCTTACAGGACAAAAGATGATTCAAACCCTACCGATCAACGATACTACACTCACGCATACCAACTTAGACTCCTATCCCTATAACGCAGTATCAGTCTTTGCATTACACCCTATATATATTAATATACCGCGGATGGGCAAACTCACCCCTGCACAAAAAAAGAAATACGAGGCTACTAAAGAGGAATTCAACGCAAAACCTATCGCCGATTATCAATGCGTCTATGATGAGAAGATGAAATATTTCAAAGCTATCTATAAAGCGGAAAAAGAAGCACTCTTCTCCTCTAAAGAATATAAAGACTTCTTTGCTAAAAACCGTGAATGGCTTGAGCCATATGCTGAATTCTTGCACAAACGGGACAAACAACCGGCTGACTTCTACTACTTCCTGCAATTCCATGCCGATTTGCAGCTAAGTGAGGCCGTCGCTTATGCCCACTCGTTAGGCGTTGCCATGAAAGGCGATATACCTATCGGAATCTCACCGGATTCTGTGGACGCTTATACAGATCCGCAATTATTCAACCTTAATGCATCGGCCGGTGCACCACCCGATGACTTCTCTATCTCCGGACAAAACTGGGGATTCCCAACCTACAACTGGGATGTGATGGCACAAGATAACTATAAGTGGTGGCGCCGTCGTTTTACGAAGATGCAGGACTATTTCGATGCTTATCGAATTGACCATATTTTGGGTTTCTTCCGTATATGGCAAATGCGCAAGACCGATGTATGGGGATTGTGCGGACACTTCTGCCCTGCAATGCCGTATTCCTTACAAGATCTTTGGGATCAAGGCGTCCAACTTGATGAAGATCGCATGACAAAACCGTATATCCGTTCTAACTTCTTAGGAGAGGTATTTGGATTTGACACAGAATATGCAAAAGAGCACTTCCTCAATACAAGAGACGGATATGTCTTCTGGTTTAAAGACGAGTTTGATAACCAAGTCAAAGTCAATAACTACTTTAACGAGCAACTGGCACGCCCGCAATCAGAGCGCTACAACCAATTAGGGGACAATACTCTTAACAACCTTAAGAACGGCTTGCTTTATCTCCACTGTGAAGTACTCTTTGTACGTGACCAACAACATCCAGATCTCTTGCACCCACGTATCTCTATCTATCAGGCTCACACTTTCAACGAACTATATGAAGACCAAAAGCAGGTAATCATGCGAATCTCCAACGATTACTTCTTCCGCCGGCATACGCAATTCTGGCGCGAGTCAGCGATGCGCAAACTCCCGACTTT
>CAMOJP010000052.1 GCA_946617165.1 uncultured Bacteroidales bacterium | reverse complement strand
CACTAAACCCGAAAAGTGCAGAAAATACAACATTCTGCACTTTTTATTTGCGTATATGGGGAAAAAGTTGTACTTTTGCGGGCTGATTATGAATATAACAAGAAAATATGCTACTGAATATACTAAAATCAAAAATCCACCGCGTTGTTGTAACAGAGGCTAATTTAGACTATGTGGGCAGCATTACCATAGACGAAGACCTCATGGACGCTGCAGCTATCTACGCCGGCGAACGTGTCCAGGTTGTGGATAACACCAACGGAAGCCGACTGGAGACATATGTCATTGCCGGCAAACGCGGAAGCGGATGTATCTGTATCAACGGCGCCGCTGCACACCTCGTACACGTCGGAGATACCGTCATCATCATGGCTTACGCGCTGATGACACCGGACGAAGTCAAGACATTCAAACCCGCTATTATCTTCCCCGTCAATAATAAGTTATGACCCCATTCTTCCAACTGCATAGTGCTTCATGCCGTGTAGGTGCGCGCGCGGGCGTGATACACACTGACCACGGAGACATCCTTACCCCTATCTTTATGCCGGTAGGGACAGTCGGAACTGTGAAGGGAGTGCATAAACGCGATCTTATTGACGATATACACGCCCAGATTATCTTAGGCAACACCTATCACCTCTACCTGCGCCCCGGGACACATATCCTGCGGCAGGCGGGAGGACTGCATAAATTCGAGGGTTGGAACAGACCTATCCTTACCGACTCCGGAGGATACCAAGTATTCTCTCTGACCGATATACGCAAGATGACGGAAGAGGGTGTTCGCTTCTCCTCGCATATAGACGGACGCAAACTGATGTTTACGCCGGAGGCGGTAATGGATATCGAGCGGGAAATAGGTGCAGACATCATGATGGCTTTTGACGAGTGCTGTCCGGGTACGGCAGACCGGACGTATGCTACCGCTTCCATGGAGCGTACCCACCGTTGGCTCGACCGCTGTATAGCACGGTTCGACGCGACCGAAGACCTGTACGGATACAAACAGCACCTCTTTCCCATTGTACAAGGATGCGTCTATCCCGACCTCAGACAAGAGGCAGCCAAACGACTGACCGACCTTGACCGCGACGGATACGCCATAGGAGGACTCGCCGTCGGCGAACCGACCGAACAGATGTACAAGATGATTGAAGTGGTGAACGATATCCTGCCCGCTGATAAACCCCGATACCTCATGGGAGTGGGGACACCGTGGAATATATTGGAAGGAATCGACCGCGGCGTGGATATGTTCGACTGCGTCATGCCTACTCGCAACGGACGCAACGGCATGATATTCACATGGCAAGGCGTAATGAATATGCGCAATAAGAAATGGGAAGATGACTTCACCGAACTGGACCCCACCGGCTCCAGTTATGTGGACCATCAATACACCCGAGCCTATGTAAGACACCTTATACACGCCGAAGAGATGTTGGGATTGGAGATACTCAGTATCCATAACCTCTGCTTCTATCTGGACCTCGTGACTCAAGCACGCAAACATATCCTTGACGGAGACTTTAAGACTTGGAAAGATAGCATCATGCCTGTCATTATGCACAGACTATGAAGAAAATAGATTGGTATATCATTAAGAAATTCTTAGGCACGTTCTTCTTCTCGATCATGCTTATCCTTTCTATCGCCGTTGTGTTCGACATGACGGAGAAAATGGATGACTTCTTCGAGGACCAACTTACGTGGAAAGAGATTATCTTAGGGTACTATATCCATTTTATTCCATACTACGCCAATATGTTCTCCTCGCTGTTTATCTTTATCTCCGTCATCTTCTTTACCTCCAAGCTGGCGGGTAACAGTGAGATAATAGCTATTCTGGCGAGTGGCGTAAGTTATGAGCGGTTCCTGCTCCCTTATTTTATCTCCGCCACTACGCTCTTCGTCATCAGTGCTTTCCTTGCAGGATACGTTATTCCCCCTGCTTCGCAGCACCTGCTCACTTTTACCGACAAACATTTTGAGCGCTTCACGGCGGAGAATACACGTAATATCCAGATGGAAGTGGAACCGGGAACAATACTGTATATCGAGTCGTTCCAACGCCGCACGGAAATGGGATACCGTGCTTCGCTGGAGCATTTTGAAGGGAAGGTGCTCACCAGCCGGATTACCGCGGAGCGTATCAGACACGACTCCGCCTATAATTGGCGCTTGGAGTCCTATATAAAGCGCGATTTTGACGGCATGCGCGAAACACTGACACGGGGTGAACGGTTAGACACCATTATTCCTATTGAACCCGATGAGCTGTTTATGACGGCAGAGAGCGCACAGATGATGACTAACCCCGAACTGCGTGAGTATATGGAGCGTGCGGAGGCACGCGGGTCAGGAAACCTGCAAGCCTTCCAGACTGAATGGCACAAACGGTGGGCAGGGGCTATCGGGGCTTTCATCATGACGCTTTTAGGCGTTACCATGAGCAGTAAAAAAGTGAGAGGAGGAATGGGGAAAAACTTAGGTATAGGTATTGTACTCACGGCATCCTATATCCTCTTTTCCACGGTCAGTACAACGTTCTCGGTGAACGGAGTGATGTCACCCTTTATGGCGGCATGGCTGCCTAACATCATCTTCCTCATCATCGGAGTGGCACTATACTTCCAAGTGAGAAGGTAGTGTGTAATGTGTAAAGTGTAATGTTAACGATATATTTATGAAACGAATTCTTTTAAGTTTAGCGGTATTGAGTCTAGGACTTAATCTGACCGCACAAGAAGACAAAGTGTTGATGACTATTGACGGCCAGCCTGTGATGGCTTCCGAGTTTATGTACATCTACGAAAAGAACAACCAGGAAACGGCTGTAGAGCAAAAGAACATGGACGAGTATCTGGACTTGTTCATCAACTTCAAACTTAAAGTGCGTGAAGCACAGGCTCATGGTATCGACACGACCGAAGCATTTCTCAAAGAATTAAGCGGCTACCGCGCTCAGGCTACGCCTAAGTACATGAAAGATGATGCTGCTATCGACAGTCTCGTCCTTCTGAGCTATAACCATATCGCCAAGGACCGCCGTGCTGCTCATATTGCTCTCCAATGCCCCGCTACGGCAGATGACTCCACTACACAAGCCGTGCTGCAACAGATCAATACCATACGCGAGCGCGTAACGACCGGTGTGGAGAAAAAAGTGAAGAAAAACGGCAAATGGCGCAAAGTACGCGAGCCGGAAGACTTCTTTGCTGTAGCACTGGAGACGTCTACCGACCCAAGCGTGCAAGAAAACCACGGCGAGTTAGGATGGATTACTCCGTTCCGCTATGTTTATCCCTTTGAACAGGCTGTATATGAAACACCGGTAGGCGAAGTAACACCCGTCTTCCGCAGCGCATACGGCTTCCATATCGCATTGGTCGAAGAAGAACGGGACCACGAAGAAGTAGCCGCTGCACATGTCATGAAGATGGTTCCACGCGGAGACGAGCAGGCTGATGATGCCGCTAAAACAGCTATAGACAGCCTCTACCAACTCGTTAAGAACGGCGCCGACTTTGCCCAAGTAGCTCAAACCTATTCCGACGACAAAGGATCGGCTATGAGAGGCGGAGACCTCGGATGGTTCGGACGCGGATATATGGTGAAAGCCTTCGAAGATGCTGTCTTTGCCATGAAAGACAGCGGTGATGTCTGCGCTCCGTTCAAGTCCGATTTCGGTTGGCACTTCGTAATGCTCAAAGGCAGACGCGGTATTCAGCCTCTGGACCAGATGAGAGAGACTATTCTTAAACGTGTACAACGTGACGAACGCAGTAAAGAAGCTGATGCATCATTCATCCGTAAAGCACGCGCCGAATACAATCTGCCCGACAGCTTGGACGACGAACAAGTGCGAGCCTATGCGGACAGCCAACTGGAAAATAAATACCCCGAACTCAAAAACCTGGTACAGGAGTACCATGACGGAATACTGCTCTTCGACATCAGCCTGCAAGAAGTCTGGGACAAAGCCAGTCTCGACACCGAAGGCCTGGAACGCTATTTCCAAGCACATAAAGCGGACTATACATGGACAGAACCGCACTTCAAAGGCTACCTCGTACAATGCAAAGACGCCGCCAGCGAGAAAGCAGTGCGCGCTATTATACGCAATGCCGAGCCCGACAGCGTGGACAGCTATATCAACAGCCGTATCAACATCAGCGATAGCGTTACTTACGTCAAATGCACACGCGGACTGTGGACCATGGGACAAAATAAAGCCGTGGACCGCTTAGGATTCAAACAGAAAAAAGTGGAGTTCAAAGTGAACGAGGACTTCCCGCGTGTCTTCGTAGTAGGACGTAAGATTAAAGCACCGGAGAACTATATGGACGAACGCGGTAAAGTGACCAGCGATTACCAAGACTACTTGGAGCAAGAGTGGGTTAAAACCCTGCGTGAGAAATATCCGGTGGATGTCAAGTGGGACGTGTTCAATAGCCTGAAGAAATAAACCGGTGACACTCTGCCTGACCATATTGCTCTCGTTGTGTAGTGTGCTTCGTTGGGACATGACCGACGATAAACGCTATAGTCTCAATGATGCAACGATTGAGTTGGTACGTTCGTTAGACGAACCGTTGGTGGTAACGGTCTATCTGAACGGAGAACTCAATGCCGGCTTCACGCGACTCTATAACGCCACGACAGAGATGGCACAAGACCTCTCGGTATATGGGCAAGTGACCGTGAGCGAGGGAGACGGCAAGCAGTTAGAGCAGAAAGGACTATCGCCTACCGTTATTCACGAGCGAACCAAAGACGGGCGCACCGCTCAAACACTCGTTTGGCCTTATGCGGCTGTCACTTACCGGGGGCGTACCGCTTATATCCCGCTGCTGCATAATACCCGGGGGCTGTCCGGCGAAGAAAACCTCAACCAAAGCATAGAGAATCTCGAGTATGCTTTTGCCGAGGCTATACACAGTCTCAAACAGACGGAACCGATGCGCATCGCTTTCCTGGAAGGACATAACGAACTGACAGAGCGCGAGGTCTATGACCTGAGCCGGAGCTTGGCACGCTATTTCCAAGTGGACAGAGGCGTATTAGGCAACGACCCGAATATACTGAAACCGTATAAAGTGGTTATTATTGCCGACCCGCAACAACCCTTCAACGAGAAGGAGAAGTTTATCTTAGACCAATACCTGATGTCCGGCGGGCGTATTTTATGGGCTCTTAATGGTGTACGTTTCAGCCGTGATGCTTTGACACAAGGCGGCATGACACCCGTTATACCATTGGACCTCAACCTCTCGGATATGCTCTTCCGATATGGCATCCGCGTGAATCCAAGCTTGATACAGGATATCCAGTGTCTGCCTATCCCTGTGAATGTGTCGGACGACCCGCAACAACCGAATTATCAGCCGTTGCCGTGGTATTACGGTCCGCTGTTGCTCACCTCGCAACTCTCTCCCATTACGCGTAATGTGGGACAAGTAAGCAGCTCTTTTGCCTCACACGTTGACGCGGTAGGAGGTGAGGACGGCATACAAAAGACCATTCTGCTTGCTACCTCGACCGCAAGCCGCATGATTGGTACACCTGCCGAAGTCGATTTGGGAGACCTCAATCCCGACTTGGAGACATTCAAGTACAGTTATATTCCTGTGGCTGTCAGTATGGAAGGCACTTTTCAAAGCGTCTTTGCACACCGCCTGCCGCCGGACGGACTGGACTCCATTGATACACAAGTGACCAAAAGCGTTCCTACCAAACAAGTGGTCATCGCCTGTGGTAATATCTTGCGCAACGAATGGCAACAGGGCGAACCGCTACCGGTAGGTTACGACCGCTATTCGGGCATGCAGTTCGGCAATCGTGACTTCCTGACTAACGCCGTGCTGTATCTGGCGGACGATGAGGGGCTTATCTCTCTTAGGCAGAAAGAAATAGCGCTGCGGCTGATTAATACAGAGCGTGCGTACCAATATAAACCTGTTATCCGGATAGTAAGCATCATCGCTCCGATGATTATATTGGCTATTGTCGGATGTACCGTAATCCTGTATCGCAGAAGACGATATGGTAAACCCTATTAGAAACATGAAACATTTATTGCGATTATTAACTGTTTGCTGTGCGCTGTGTGCGTCGCACCTTGTAAGCGCCGAGTTACTTCCTTATCCGATTGATACCATCAACGGTCAGGCCGTGTATAAGTATCGTGTGCCGCGTAGTATCGGTATTTACAGGGTGAGCGTTAACTTCGGAGTGACGCAAGAGGATATCATTCGCTGGAATCCGCAACTGAAAGAGCGCGGCTTGCATTATGACGAACTTATCTATGTGCCTGTTGTCGGTATCGAAACCGCAGCTGTGGCTGTAGCCCCGGATACCGTTCCGGCTACTGCGGCTGTTGATACAATTCCGCTTGTCGCAGATCCGGTACAGGTGGTAGATACCGTTATAGTCGTAGATACCGTTCCTGCTGCAGTGGTCGATACAAATGCCACGGACTCGTTCCCGAAAATGAAAATAGCGTTGCTCTTACCTCTTCAGGCGGAGAGCGTACAACGTGATGCTAATATGGAGCGCTTTATGGATTTCTATGAAGGATGCCTTATCGCACTGTATGATTTGCAATATGCAGACCACTTCGATTTGCATGTCTTTGATATCGGTAAACAGGATACAGAGGTGAAGCGTCTGTTAGCTGACAGCGTGCTCCATCAGATGGATGCTGTAATTGGTCCGGCTTATCCGAGTCAAGTGGAACCGATAGCCCGTTTGGCGAAAGAAGACTCCGTCCTGGTGCTTATTCCGTTTACAGACCACGTTCCTGAGTTGCAGACTAACCCTTACCTGATGCAGTTTAATCCGACTCCGCAATTGGAAGCCAAAACGATGGCAGATTATATTGAGGCTAATAAAGAAAGAGTTAACTGTGTATTCGTTGACTCACCGGAACAACCGGAAGGTATCCGCGCTTTGTTAGGCGAACTGTCGGCACGTGCTATTCCTTCTACCAAGGTGCCGATGCACCGGATATTAGCCGACTCTATAAGCCACTGTCTCAAAGACAGCGTGGAGAATATACTATTCTTTAACACAGAAAAATACAGCAGCCTGCAGATTATACTGCCGCACGTGCTCACAGGCAAAGGAGATCATCGCGTAACGCTCTACAGCCGCTATTCGTGGCAGAAGGAGAAAATCATCCTGCCGCAGATATATACCTCCGTTTTTGCTACGGAAAGCGAAGTGGACCTGTCTCATTATGACGCTGTTTATGCACGCTTCTTTAAACACGAACATAATTCGGCTAATCCCCGCTTTGACCTGTTGGGCTATGACTTGATGCGGCAGTTGGTAGCACACCTGCAGGGCAAAGAATATTATGGCCTGCAATCGGATATCCGTTTTGAACGGGTAAGCGAAACAGGCGGACTTATCAACAACCATGTACAAGTAATACGCAAATGAAATCGGTGCGATCGTGCATATTCATACTCCTGTTGCTGTCGGTGAGTCTGTTTGCCGATGCGCAGTTACGTCTCCGCCATCCGGAGATGTATGTAGGCGTGCATGGCGGAGTGATGGCTTCGACAGTTAACTTCTCGCCGACTGTACCGAATATGCGCTCCTTCACAGATGCATGGATATTTGGTGGCAACGGAGGATTCGTGTTCCGCTATAGCGAGCAGCGTTGCTGCGCTATCCAAGTGGAACTGAACTATATGCAACGCGGTTGGAGAGAAAAAGCCGATGAGGCGTATAGCCGTACTTTGCATTATATTGAATTGCCGTTCCTTATGCATATCTATTTCGGCAGCCAAACATGGCGCGGATTTGTGAATGTGGGACCGCAAATCGGGTATTGCCTATATGACGATTCGGGTAAAGGAACCAAGCAGACCGAAGAAGTCCACCAGTATATGCCTATTGATAACAAGTTCGACTGGGGGATTGCCGGAGGTGTAGGGGCTTATTGCCGAACGAAAAAGGCAGGATTATATCAGTTAGAGGTGCGTTTTAACTATAGTTTTGGTACAGTCTTCGCATCTAAATCAACCGACTACTTCCGTCAATCCAATCCTATGTGCGTTAGTATCAATCTGGCTTGGATGTGGGAAATAAAAAATGTTAAACCTAAGACAATAAAACAAAAATATGAGTAAAATCATCAGTATTGCCAATCAAAAAGGTGGAGTAGGTAAAACCACAACGGCTATCAACTTAGCTGCCGGTTTGGCTTATGCCGGTAAGAAAGTGCTTCTCGTCGATGCCGACCCGCAAGCCAATGCATCTTCAGGATTAGGGGTCGAGATACGGGACCTTACTAACACTATATACGAGTGTTTAGTGGACGAAATTACTCCGCAGACTACTATTATTGAGACGAATGTGAAGAACTTGTACCTTATTCCCAGTCACATTGATTTGGTAGGTGCAGAGATAGAAATGCAACGGCTGGATAATAGGGAAACGCGCTTGAAGAACATCCTTAATCAAGTGCGTAGCGATTATGATTATATCCTCATTGACTGCTCGCCTTCGTTAGGATTGATAACTATCAATGCTCTGACTGCAAGCGACAGCGTGATTATTCCGGTGCAATGCGAGTTCTTTGCCTTAGAAGGTATTGCTAAACTGCTCAATACAATTAAAATCATTAAGTCGAACCTCAACCCGACACTGCAAATAGAAGGTTTTCTACTCACTATGTATGACAACCGCCTGCGTTTGAGCAATCAGGTCTATGAAGAGGTGAAGAGACATTTTGGCGACCTTGTTTTCAATACCGTCATCTACCGCAATGTACGCCTGAGCGAAGCACCCAGTCACGGACTGAGCGTAATCGACTACGACCGCCATTCAAAAGGCGCTAAAAACTATATCAATCTTGCTAACGAACTGATACAACGATGAAGAAAGTAACCGGACTTGGGCGCGGACTCGACGCGCTGATTGATACAACTCATGTAGAACCACGTGGTGGAAGTAGTATTAACGAAGTGGAACTGGCTAAGATTATTGCTAATCCCAATCAGCCTCGCCGTAACTTTGACAAAGAGGCGCTGCAAGAGTTAGCCGACTCCATCAGAGAGCATGGGGTGATATCTCCAATCACCTTGCGTAAGAATGAGGACGGTACCTATATGATTATCGCCGGAGAACGCCGCTTCCGTGCTGCCAAACTGGCGGGACTCAATACCATTCCGGCATATATCCGTACGGCGAAGGATGAACAGGTGATGGAGTGGGCGCTAATTGAAAATATCCAGCGGGAGGACTTGGATGCCATTGAGATTGCGCTTGCATATCAACGCCTGATAGATGACTATAACCTCACACAGGAGAAAATGTCACAACGAGTAGGAAAAAAACGCGCTACCGTTGCCAATTATCTCCGTTTGCTCAAACTGCCGGCTGAGATACAGATCGGTATCAAAGAGAAGAAAATTGATATGGGACATGCGCGCGCTATCCTTGCGTCCGAATCGACGGAGAAACAACTCTACCTCTATAAACGAATACTGAATGAAGGACTCAGCGTGCGCAAAGTGGAGGAACTGGCTGCTGAGAATAAAAGCGAGAAAACAAAAACAAATGATAAAAACGCTAAGACATATACCGCACAGGAACAGGAACTGTCGGCTATCTTCAACCGTCCCGTTAAAATTAGCGGAAAGAAAATAATCATTTCCTTTGCCAACGATAAGGAATTAAACGACTTTATAACCGTACTTCGTTGAGAAAAACAGTTCTCATATTGCTTCTTATAATAACCTCGTTCGCTCGTGTCATGGCTGACGATACTATCGTCCTGCCTACCTTGGACACAACGCAAGTCATTACTCGTGACACAACTCATAAAGCGAATGAGCCTCTCACTCTCATGTCTCATGAGCTCATGTGGACACCAGATCCATTGAAGTCCACTTGGTTGGCTGTTATCGTTCCGGGATTAGGACAAATCTATAACCGCAGCTATTGGAAACTGCCAATCGTCTATGGCGGACTGATGGGATGCGGCTTCGCCATCGCGTGGAACGGGGAGAAATATGAGTCCTACAAACAAGCCTATCGGGACTTATTGATGGATAGCGAGGATGGCGCTATCTCTACTAATCCGACACGCTCCTATAATGCATTATTGCCCGAAGGATATACCATTGACAGAATGGGCGGAGTAAGTAACTATACAAGTGTCTTGAGAGACAGACAAAATGCATACCGCCGCAACCGCGATATTTCAATCGTCGTGGGGGTGTTGGTCTATGCACTGTCCATTATCGATGCCTATGTAGATGCACAACTCTTTGACTTCGATATATCAGATGACTTGTCCATCAATATTGAACCGCAAATATATTATAGTACACAGCTTCCTGAACAACGGGCTGCTGAATTAAAATTAGCAATCTCTTTCTAACAAATGAAACTGAAAACTCTCCTTCTTCTAACCTCATGCCTAAGCGCAATAGCGCTGTCGGCACAACGTCTTGATTCGATTAATTCTACTATTGCTAACGACACCATTGAACCCGTTCGGCAAGATAGTGACCAGGTCCTGGTAGTCGATACTGCCATCTTTGATAATACGATATCGACTATTGATACCGTTACTTGTTCACGTGATACGGTGGTGGCTGATTTGCCTGACTCTCTCTATAAAGCCCGCTTGCAAGCACTCCCCTTTGTCATCGAGATGCCCTATAATTCTGTCGTACGGGCCTTTATCCTGCGGTACGTAAAACGCAATCCGAAGCAACTCGCACGTATTCAACGTAAGGCGGCTTATTACTTCCCCATCTTCTACGATGCACTTGGCAGAAGCGGACTGCCATATGAGTTGTGCTACTTGCCTGTCATTGAGTCCGCGCTCAATCCGCAGGCACACTCCCACGCCGGAGCTGCCGGACTATGGCAGTTTATGCCTTCTACCGGAAGACTCTACGGATTGGAAATAAACTCCCTCGTAGATGAACGCATGGACCCGATTAAATCAACAGAGGCGGCTTGTCTCTTCCTTAAATCGTTGTATAATATGTTTGGCGACTGGACGCTCGCCTTGGCTGCATATAACTGCGGACCCGGTAACGTAAATAAAGCTATTCATCGCGCTGATGGCAAAAAGGACTTCTGGTCCATCTATCCCTATCTTCCCGCTGAGACACGCGGATATGTCCCTATCTTTATCGCTGCGGCTTATTCCATTAACTACGCCGACCTGCACGGTATTTGTCCAGAAGCAATTGAGATGACTGAACATACCGACACCATCCAGACGGACGTGCGGCAGCACCTTCTGCAGATTAGTGAGATCCTGGGAATTGAATTGGATGAACTACGCCGTCTCAATCCGCAATATGCCAAGGACATCATTCCCGGAGGAAAAACATACTCCCTCTGCCTCCCTTCTGATAGGGTGACGGATTATATTGACCAACAGGAAGTGATTCTCGGATATCGTGCCGACGAACTGATTAATAACCGGAGAGCGGAGATTGACCTCGCCCAAAAAACTAATCTGAGCGGAGGTTATTCCGTTAATGGAGTAACTTATTATAAGATTAAAAACGGGGATACACTTGGGGGAATTGCCAAGAAATTCCATTGTACCGTCAGCCAGATTAAATCGTGGAACGGACTGAAATCCGATAATATCCGCGCCGGTAGTACACTAAAAATCAAAAAATAACTCACTCCCTCCCCGCTAATCGTTAGTTATTCGTTAGATATACGTTCGATATACGTTAGATATTTGCCTGAGACAAGGCTAAGATAAGACTGAGACAA
>CAMOJP010000051.1 GCA_946617165.1 uncultured Bacteroidales bacterium | reverse complement strand
GTAACTCAAACCGGCTGCATAGTCATTGAAAATGAACAGGAACATCAGCGGCATAAGATACATCATATATTTTCTGAACTTCATATTCGGGTCTGTAGCCTGTTGCTGCATTGTGATGTAGGTGTAGATGATATTCACAGCTGTCATCAGCAAGCAGAACAGACTAAGGTGCGTACCAAACAGTGGGATAGGGGTATTCCAAGTCAGAATGGCATCGTAGGCAGATAAGTCGTCTGCCCAAAGGAAAGACTGGCCACGCAGTTCAATAGCTGTCGGGAAGAACCAGAACATTGCCATCAACACGGGGAACTGGAATAACATTGGCAGACAACCGGACATCGGACTAACGCCTGCGCGGCTGTATAACTGCATCGTAGCCTGTTGCCGCTCCTGCATCTTTTCAGGAGGGAACTTAGCGTTAATTTCGTCTAACTGAGGCTTCAATGCCCGCATCTTTGCACTTGACTTATAGGAAGCAAAGACGAACGGAAGGATAATAAGTTTGATTACTACCGTCATCAGGAAAATAACAAGACCGATATGTAAGCCCCAACTGGTGAACAAATCGAACATCGGGATGACCAAAATCATATTAATCCAGCTCACAATCTTCCAACCAAGCGGAACCAACTCTTTCAGATGCAGTTTCTCTGCTCTTGGTTTGTCGGCATCGTAGGCCTTAAGAGTATTGTAGTGGTTCGGACCAAAATAGAAACGGAAACCGGTTTGCTTTTGTCCGTTAACGTCAAAGGCTACATTAGTCTGAGTTTTGTATTCCTTGATGTATCGTGAGTGACTGTCTTGCGGTACGGACTCTAAAATCGAACCGTCAAAGGTCTCGTCTGCAATCAGTACTGTGGAGAAGAATTGGTCCTTGTAGCCAATCCATTTGATGCGGGCACTCTCACGTTTGGTAGATGCTTTGGATTCGCTTAGCTTCTCCATATCTCCTCCATCAAGCATATATTGTAATTGGGCGTATCGTTCTTCGAACTTGCGTCCGCGCTCTTGCTGAGGAATCAGTTGCCGCCACTGCATCTCAAGAGAGTTCATGTTCTGCGCTAATACGGCTTTCGTGTTGTGCGGAACAATAGCAAAACTCGTCATATACTCATCTGCAGGAAGCGTATATACAAAATCGATGTAAGCATCCTCTACATCCGAGTGCAAACGCATAATTACGTTCTGCTCATTAGGCTTGATAGACTCAAAATAGAGATTCTTGGTGGAGATGATGCGGTTGTTGTTCGTAATCAATGTGAATGCCAACTCGCTTTCCTCTCCGCGGAATAGACATAAGTCATTGACGCTGTCACCATATGCCTTGTACTCTTTCAGTTCTGCACGGGTAATACGTCCTCCTTTGCTATCAATAAATAGGCGTACTTTCTCGTTCTCTAATACGGTTTCTTTACTTTCGCCCTGGCTGGCAGGAGCAAAAGGACCATAAGTTAATGCGACTTGTTTTTGTAAATCTTCGGCAGATGGGTTACGCTCTCCGGTTGAAGATGCTTGTTGTTCTGCTGTCAATGCGGCACTCAGTTGTTGTGCTTCTAATTCCATCTGTCGCGCAAAGGCGATACTGTCGTTAACGCGTTGTCGCTGTGCCAACTCCTCTTTCGATGGACGGGACAGCATCGTGAATCCCACAATAATTGCGGCTATCAGTAAAAAGCCGATCCAAGTGTTTTTATCCATTCTATATTATTATTTATATTCTATATTCTCAGTTTTAGTGCCCGAATACGATGCCGAAATACAATCGCGGCCCGCTGGGGGAAACAAAATTACTCCATTTGACATCTCGTACGATGCCGTCGTTATCTTTACCGAAAGGTAACATATAGTCAAGGCGTATCAATAGTGCTATCTTACTAAGTGCAATCTCAAGACCTACATATGGGTCAAGCAAAAAATAAGGAGTCTTAACAAATGAAGCGTTATATACCATCTCATTCGTTCCGGTAGGTGCATTGTCCTCGTCAGGAACGTAGATACGCCTTACTGCGCCACCGCCAATAGTCATTCCTATCAAAGGACGAAGAATGCCTAGCGTAGCGTAGAAATCGCACAAAGCGCCTCCCCAACCTGAACGAATACTCGAGCCTGAACCCATCAATGGCATAAAAGACATATGACCTTCACCGCCAATATGAATATGTTCTACCAAGTGTAGACGAAGAGTTCCCCCTAAACCAAAGGTAAAGCCGTCTTGGGGCAGGTCTTTTATTTTCGAGGCTTCCAAAGAACCGTTACGGAACAACTCGTTTGGGGATTTGGAGAAAGAGTAGCCGCCATGTATCATCATGCCGCCGGAGAAACCCGACAGTATCTTCTTCTTGGATTTGTCATTATCGGATGACTTACTCTTTTTTGTACTCTTGTTGGTATAGTCACTCTCATTGTGACTTACTGGAACCTGTTCGTCCGGAGCAGGTGTATAGGTGTCTTGCGAGCGTTGCCGCTGTGCCATCAGGCACAACGGTAACACCACAAGTATTAGAATGATTATGCGTTTCATCAAATAATACTAAATGCAACATCCATCATTTTTGTAAACGTATTCTGACGCTCCTCAGCTGTGGTTGCTTCACCGGTCAGAATGTGGTCACTAACGGTGCATATGCACAAAGCGCGTTTACCGGCGCGTGCTGCGTTCATATACAGAGCAGGAGCTTCCATCTCATCGGCTAAAACTCCCATCTTTGTCCAGTTCACTTTACGCTCGTCTTCGCAATAGAATACATCGGTTGCAAATACGTTGCCTACGTGATACTTATAACCGAATTTCTCGCAAGCGTCAACGGCTTTGCGGCATAAATCAAAGTTTGCAATAGGAGCATAGTTGCCCGGCAAATTGTATTGTGCGCCGTAGTTGCTGTCAGTGCAGGCACCTTGAGCAATGATGATATCACCAAGGTTTACGTACATCTGACGTGCACCGCAAGAACCGACACGGATAATCGTATCTACATCGTAGAAGTTAAATAACTCGTAGGTATAGATACCAATAGAAGCCATACCCATTCCGTGGCCCATTACTGTGATTTGTTTGCCTTTGTAAGTGCCGGTAAAACCAAGCATCCCGCGAACATTGTTCACTTGAACAGGATTCTCCAAATAGCGCTCTGCCATCAGTTTGGCACGAAGAGGGTCACCTGCCATAATCATTGTTTTGGCGATCTCGCCGTACTTAGCCCCAATATGAGGGGTCGGACAATTTTCTTTTGCCATAGTTGTGTGTTTTTAAATGGTTAATACTATTGTTTGTTTTGTTGTTTCAAAAATTGGATGGCGTGTTCCAAGTCTGCCGGTGTATCGATTCCGATTGAGGCGGTGTGGCAGACTGCTACTTTTATCTTGTAGCCGTTTTCGAGCCAGCGTAGTTGTTCCAGACTCTCGGCTTTCTCCAGCGGAGTCTGGGCTAACTGCGTAATCTCGCGCAGTACGTTTGTGCGGTAGGCGTACATCCCGATGTGTTTATAGTGCACGTGTTGTTGCAGCCATTGTTCTTTCGCTATTCCACGCAGATAGGGAATTACGGAGCGTGAGAAAAGCAATGCGGTTCCATCCGGAGACATCACCACTTTCGGACTGTTCGGATTCTCCAAGGCTGCTAACCCGTCTTCTGCCTCAAAGGGTTTTACTAACGTAGCTATCTGAGTCGTCGGGTCATTAAAACAAGACTCAATAGCCTCAATCTGTTCCGGTTGTATAAACGGCTCGTCGCCTTGAATATTTATAACCACAGTCTCTTCTTGTCGGATAGACGCATCTTGTGCTACTATTTTTTCAAAGGCTTCCAAGCAACGGTCTGTCCCGCATTTGTGGTCTTCACGGGTCATCACTACCTGACCGCCAAAAGAGCGTACACACGAGAAGATACGTTCATCGTCTGTCGCCACAACAACATCTTTGAGAACCTTGCCCGCCTGTTCATATACACGCTGAATCATAGGCTTGCCACCTAAATCTGCCAATGGCTTGCCCGGAAAGCGGGTGCTCGCATAACGCGCCGGTATAATCCCTATAAAATGCATACTTTTGTTGGTTATTCGTTAGTTATTCGTTAATTATTCGTTAGTTATTCGGCAGTTATCCGGCAGCTATCTTCCTAAGCAGATGCAGGGCTCCGCCTAAGGTCTTTACTTGTTTGATAGTGATATGCCGTTTGCCGGTTTTCTGTCCTTTCTTGTCAACATCCTCCACGAGTTGGCACCTGTCGAGCCTTTGGGTCGCATAGAGTATAATCTTGCCGAAGACTTCCGATTGCCAGTATCGCTCGTTGTTGGTAATAAAATATAGCGTTGCACGTTCGCCCTTCAGGTAGATCTTCTCAATCCCCATTTGGCAACATAGCCACCGCAACCTTACTACGTTAAGCAGTTCTTCTGCTTGTTCGGGCAATGGACCAAAACGGTCGATAAGGCGTTTCTTATATGCAATCAACTCGTCTTCATTGTGCAGGCTGTCTAACTCCTTATATAGCGTGATACGTTCACTGATATTCTCCACATAGTCTTGAGGGAAGCATAACTGCAGGTCACTCTCTAACTGACTGTCTGTACACCATAAAGTCCCTTTATCCTTTAAACTCTCACCCTCTAAACTCTCACCATTTAGACTCGCACCCCAACTTTCCTCCTTCAGTTCCTCCACGGCTTCGTTCAGGATGCGTTGATAGGTCTCGTAGCCCAAGTCGGCGATAAATCCGCTCTGCTCGGCACCTAAGAGGTTACCGGCTCCGCGAATGTCCAGGTCTTGCATTGCCAAGTGGAAACCTGCTCCTAATTCGGCAAAAGTGGAAATAGCATCTAATCGCCTCCGTGCGTCTTCCGTCAGCAGTTCTCGATCAGGAGCCACCAGGTAGCAATAAGCCTTACGGTTACTTCGTCCGACACGACCGCGTAATTGGTGAAGGTCGGACAGACCATACTGTTGCGCGGAGAAGATGATGATGGTGTTCACGTTTGGTATATCTACGCCGGATTCGATAATCGTGGTCGATATAAGCACATCGTAGTCGTAATTGATGAAATCCTCCAATCGTTTCTCTACCTCATCAGTTGGCATCTGACCGTGGGCTGTAACAATACGTGCTTCGGGGCACAGACGTCGTATCTTGTTCGCAATACGCTCCAACATCTCAATACGGTTGTTCACAATGAACACTTGACCGTTACGCTCCATCTCAAGCTCGATGGCCTCTTGGATAATATCCTCGTCGTCGGTGCTGATGACTTCGGTCTGCACGGGGTAGCGGTTCTGCGGAGCCGTAGTCATTACACTTAAGTCACGTGCGCCAAGAAGCGAGAACTGCAAAGTACGGGGAATAGGAGTCGCTGTCAGGGTCAGGACATCAACGTTCGTCCTTAAGCTCTTAATCTTTTCCTTGACTGCTACACCGAATTTCTGCTCCTCATCAATAATGAGTAAACCTAAATCTTTCCACCGCACGTTCTTACCCACTAATTTATGGGTTCCGATAAGGATATCTATCTCGCCGGAGGCTAACTTGGCTAACACCTCGTTGGTTTCTTTGGCACTCTTGGCGCGGCTCAGGTACTCCACTTTGACAGGGAAGTCCTTAAACCGTTCGCGGAAAGTGTTATAGTGCTGTAACGCCAAGACAGTGGTCGGTACCAATACGGCAACTTGCTTGCCGTCTGTGGCGGCTTTGAAGGCTGCACGCATAGCTATCTCGGTCTTACCGAAACCTACGTCACCGCATATGAGCCGGTCCATAGGAGTCGGACTCTCCATATCGCGCTTTACGTCTAATGTCGCCTTGGCCTGATCGGGCGTGTCTTCATATAAGAAGGACGCTTCTAACTCATGCTGCATATACCCGTCCGGAGTATAGGCAAAGCCCTTCTGCCCCTTGCGGGTTGCGTAGAGCTGGATTAGGTCTCGTGCTATATCCTTTACCTTGTCTTTGGTACGCTCTTTGAGGCGTTCCCAGGCTCCGCTGCCTAACTTGGATATCGTTGGAGCACTCCCTTCACGACCTTTATACTTGGATATGCGGTGCAGATTGTGAATGCTCACAAATATCGTATCTCCGTCGCGATATGTCAGTCGTATCATCTCCTGCGGCTTGCCGTTAACGCTGGTAGTCACCAAACCGCCAAACTGACCGATACCATGATCGCTATGAACTACATAATCGCCTAACCGTAATTGGTTAATCTCCTTCAGCGTAAGTACAGCCTTGCCGCGGCGGGCATTTTCCGAACGGAGGCTCACACGGTGGAAACGCTCGAATAACTCGTGGTCAGTATAACAGCACAGTTTAGCCTCGTTATCCACAAAGCCGGCGTGAAGCGTCGTTTGGATAGGGGTAAAGAGACTCTCGCTTGTCTCGCTCTTGATAATTGATTCAAAGATCGCTTGCAGTCGGTCGGTTTGTTTCTTCTGCTCTGCAAAAATACAAATCGTATAGCCCTCTGCTCTCTTGTTTTTGATATCTTCAACAAGCAGTTCGAAGTTCTTGTGGAAGATAGGCTGGGGGAGAGTGTCAAACGCTATCTTCTCGCAGGTGTCGAAATAACTCTTCTCTGCTATCTCTATGGTTTGGCTGTCTTTCAGCGGCAGGTCTGCTACCTTATATGAGGCGATGGCGAAGTCGTTGCTCACCCATACGGTTTCCTCCGGCAGATAATCAATCAGAGAGGTGTTTGTCAACTGTTCGTCACCGGCAACGGCTCCTGTGATACCTGCACTCTCTGCACGCTCTTTGGACAACTGAGTCTCTATGTCAAAGGTGCGGATGCTATCAATCTCGTCCCCAAAGAAATCCAAACGATACGGGTCATCGTGCGAGTAACTGTATACATCTACTATTCCTCCTCTTACGGCATACTGTCCGGGCTCATATACAAAGTCCACGCGCGAGAAACCCAATGACGCCAACTCGTCGCACAACTGTGTTTGCCCTACCTGCTCTCCTTGAAGAATAGTGCGTGTCGCACGGTGTAAGACCGTTTCTTCCGGTACTGCCTCCGCTAAGGCTTCTGGGTAAGTCACTACTACAATATGTCCATCCGCTTCGGGCGTAGCGCTCTTTCGACTTTCTACTTTCGACTTTTTACTTTCTACTAACCTCGTCAATACCTCTGTGCGTTGTATCTGCAACGACTCATCCACTCCCTGTCTCCGTCTGCGGCTCGTCGGAAAATAAAGTACACTCTCAGCCCTTAACATCTTCAAATCCGAATAGGCATATTGGGCCTCATCTTGATTATCCATCACAAGAAGCAACGGACGCTCCGTGCTTACGCGGGATAAGATAAAATAACGTGCGGACGCATTGAGTCCGGTCAATAATATATGACCACTCCCTTTGCGTAGATATTTACTTATCGCATCCACTTGTGGATGGCTCACCAACAACGTATTTATGTCTTCTATACTCAATGTTCCCAATACGTGCGCGTACAAAAAGCCTGCAAAGTTACAATAAAAATTGCATATACACAAATAAAAAAGGTTTTTTTTAGGCAAAAGTAGCGATATTTCGCTTGTAAGGGGGCTTTTAGCGATGTCTGTGCTTGCACAAGCAGTGCTAAGAGACCGGCTTACATAGTGGGCGTAAGTCCACGTTTTGTCTAAAGAAACCTTTCTTGCTGGTGTATATCCGGCAGCGCGCGGCTGTATATGCGAAGGGGCCCCATTTATGGGGGAGCAGGTTGAAGGTACAAGACCGTTCGCTTTGCTCAAAGGAGTAAGGAGTAAAGACAAAACGGCTCCGACTATACAAAACATTTAAGTCCTTATTCCTTATTCCTTATTCCTTGAGCGTAGCGGTCTTTCGACTTTTAAACCTTCCGTATTATCGTCAGTCCGTCTCGTAGCGGCAAAATCACTTGCTCAAATCGTTCGTCTGCCGCCACTTTGTCGTTGAACTCTCTTAGCCCGACAGTCTGTTTGTCGCGGTCGTAAGCTGGGTCGATGATATGACCGTCCCACAATGTGTTATCGGCGAGTATCCAACCGCCCGGACGCACTAAATCATATACCAAATCCAAATACGTGCAATACTCACGTTTGTCTGCATCAATAAACACCAAATCAAACGACTTTCGACTTTCGACTCTTATCACTTCCGCCGCATCACCTATTATCAGCCGTATCTTACTGCTTAAAGGTGACAGGCTGAGATTATGGCGAATAGTATCTTCAAGTTCGTCGTTGTGCTCAATCGTAATCAGCTCGCCGGAATCGCTCAGCCCTTCCGCCAAACAAAGTGCCGAATAACCCGTGAACGTGCCGAGTTCTAATATCCGATTGGGATGTATCATCTGCGACAGAAATGACAGAACACGTCCTTGAACCTGACCCGATAGCATGTGTGCATTCAATACATGCAAATTCGTGGAACGACTGATTTGCTCTAATACATTGTTTTCCGGAGTACTGTGTTGCTCTATGTATTCATCAAGTGACATATTTCTACTAAAACGTACGATTTTTTATCAAAAAACGCTGCAAAAGTACAGAAAAACTTGCATATATACAAAAAAAGTTGTACTTTTGCATGCTAAATTTTATGTCCTATGGAAAAAATTGATGAATTAGACCGAAAAATATTGCATATCATAACCAAGAATGCACGCACTCCTTTTAAAGACGTGGCGGAAGAGTGCGGGGTGAGTCGTGCTGCCGTACACCAGAGGGTGCAGAAAATGTTTGATAACGGCGTAATTTTAGGCTCTGGATATCAGGTTAATCCAAAAATGTTGGGTTATAACCTCTGCGTGCTTATTGGTATCACCCTTGAGAAAGGCTCTATGTACAAAACGGTTACCAAAGAGCTCGAGTGTATTCCCGAAGTCGTCGAGACCCAGTTTACACTTGGCGCCTATTCGATGATGGTGAAAGTGTACGCACGCGACGACCAAGACCTCATGCGCATCCTTAATGGCAAAATCCAGGAGATTAACGGCGTCGCTAATACCGAGACCTTGACTTGCCTTGACCAGAAAATTTATCGTAATGTTCTAATTGACTAACACTTCATTCAATATACTATGGAAAGAGTAATATCAGGTATACGTCCTACCGGTAATTTGCACCTCGGTAATTATTTCGGAGCAGTGAAGAGCTTCGTCCAAATGCAGGATGAGTATGATTCCATGTTCTTCATTGCTGATTGGCATTCACTCACTACGCATCCTACGCCCGAAGATATCCGACGGAGCGCAAGAGTTATTCTCAGTGAGTACCTCGCTTGTGGTATTGACCCCAATAAAGCTCCTATCTATATCCAAAGCGACGTGAAAGAAGTGCTCGAACTGTATCTTTATCTCAATATGAACGCCTATCTCGGTGAGTTGGAGCGTGTTACATCCTTTAAGGACAAAGCACGCACACAGCCTGACAATGTCAATGCCGGACTACTCACTTATCCCTGCCTTATGGCGGCGGATATCCTCATGCACAAGGCGGATAAAGTGCCCGTCGGTAAAGACCAAGAGCAGAATATGGAGATGGCGCGGCTTTTCGCACGCAGATTCAATCGTATCTATAATATTGAATACTTCAAAGAACCTGAGTCCTACCACTTCAATAAAAATGCAGTCAAGGTGCCCGGACTTAACGGCACCGGTAAAATGGGCAAGAGCGAAGGAAACGCACTCTATCTCTGTGACGACGAGGCGACTATTCGGAAGAAAGTGATGCGTGCTGTCACCGATGCAGGACCGACGCAACTCAACCAAGAGAAACCCGAACCTATAGCCAACCTGTTTACTATCTTGGATTTGGTGTCATCTAAAGAAACCTACGATTTCTTCAACGATGCCTATAACAACATGACTATCAGGTACGGGGACCTCAAGAAACAACTGGCGGAGGATATCAATGCTTTCTGTGCGCCTATACGTGATAAGATTAAGGAGTATCAGGCTAATACCAACTACTTGGACGAAGTCGCTGCGGCGGGTGCCGAGAAAGCACGCCAACGGGCTGCTGTCACAATCAAAGAGGTACGCGAAATAATCGGCTTCCTCAATTAATTAATACATCATTCATTAATGAAGCACCTTCTTGGCATACTTTTTGTTCTCCTTGCTATAACAGGCTGGGCGGTGGCACGTGATACTGCTGCGGCTGATGTGCATGACGTGGATGATGTCTATTACTGGGAAAGCCATACCCCATCACCCGTAACCCGTCACCCCTCACCCGTAACAGATACGTCACCCGTAACCGATAACACCTCGCCTGTAACAGATAACCCGTCCATCTTCTTCCTCGAAGACTCGGTCACGCTGAATAGCGACACCATCGTTAAAGCTATTATCCGTCGATGAAACGACCTCTGTTCATACTATCGCTCTTGGCGCTCACCTTTGCTGCAAACGCGCAGGACCAGCAAATCCTTTCACAGCGTGACTGGATTGGTACGGCGCGATATGTGGGGATGGCGGGGGCGATGACGGCGGTCGGAGGAGACCCGTCTGCGGTCAATGACAACCCTGCCGGATTAGGCATCTTCAGACGATGGGACGTAAGCCTGTCACTCTTCGTCAAACCCGACCATGTCTATCTGGACGGACAAAACATAGGCGCCGTCACTAAGTTCTCTGCTTCACAGGCTTCTTTCGTCTTCGGATGGACTGACCCCACCAAAGTGAGGGGACTCATCACCAATAATGTCATGATTTCGTACCATAACTTGGCTAATTTCGATAGACATTATACCTGCACCAATACCGATATACCGTTCTCGCTGGCGGATGTCATTGCTGCTAAGACCAATGGGGTGGAGGAGACTGCCCTGCAGCCTGCTGAACGATGGGGGAAGCAGAACTGGCTCAGTAACATGGCCTATGATACCTATCTCATCTCGCCCGACGCGACTGACACTAAACGATGGTATGCCATACTCGACCCAGGACAACTCGTCTCTAAAAGCAGACTCACTATGCGCGAGTACGGAAGAGCCGAGCAGTTCTCACTCAGTTGGGGCGGAAATATATCCAACCGCGTCTATCTCGGCGCTACGCTTAATATCATCTCCATTGACCATACACAGAGCGTGGAGTATTATGAGATCTTCGGCGACGACTGCAGCTTGGATAACAACTCCTATGTCCACCACTCGGGGGTCGGCGTTAACGGGGCCGTTGGGATTATTGCACATCCCGTGCAGTTCCTGCGTATAGGAGCTTCTTTCATTACGCCAAGTGCCGTATCTCTTACCACCAATAACTACGGCGATATGAAATCCGCACTCTTCATGACGAATCCTAAAACAGGACTCGTTGAGAAGACTGCATACTCCGTCTCAACACCTAATAACCGCTATACCGACCGCGCATGGTCTACTCCCTTGCGCTCTTCTATCGGCGTCGCCTTCCAAGCCCTGCACTATGGATTGGCTTCTTTCCAGTATGACTATGCGCACCACAAGAATATGGACGATGTACATACTCTTAAAGTCGGACTCGAGGGAGTTATCGTGGACCGCTTCTTCCTCAACTTGGGATATGCCTACGAGTCCTCTTTCCTCAAAGCAAATCAGTATACGGCAGGCGTACTGCCGGTTAACACAGCGCGCACCGACGCTTACTCGCAATATATACGTTTTGCACACTATGCTTCTGCCGGATTCGGCTACCACGGTAGTATCTTCACTATCCATGCAGCCTATCGCTATCGCTGGCAGAGAGGCAGAACCTTTACACATGAGTTGGCAGAACCTGATGACTGGTATGCAGTCACCCACGATATTGTTTTAACCCTTGACTTTCATACCAGATAATTACATACGCTTGAGCGCATCACATGCGTGGGGCACAAGAGACCGGAAAACTCAACACATATTTCTAACAAGGCAACGGCCTTATTCAATGGCGCGCCGATACTCTACGCCGGGACCGCGTTGAACAACGCGTAGCGATGAGATCGGATTACAAAGATCTGGCTGGAACCCGTAATCCTGTCTTCAGGAGTTTTCTCGAGAACGTGCCCCACGCTTTTTTTTCACATTTCCCACATTTTCCCACATCTTTCTCACATTTTCCCACATCTTTCTCACATTTTCCCACATCTTTCCCACATTTTCCCACATCTTTCTCACATTTTCCCACATCTTTCTCACATTTT
>CAMOJP010000050.1 GCA_946617165.1 uncultured Bacteroidales bacterium | reverse complement strand
CTACATATTGAGTATAACCGTCAAACTCGTCACCCTTAACGGACTTGATGGTGTCGGTGCCATTTACTAACAAAGAGTAAGGACCGTCTTCACAAGGCACAGGAATTTCGGAAGTTGAAGCGTACCATTCTCCGTCAGCATCACCGGGAACGAAATAAGGTTTAGCCTTATCCCATTTGAGATCCGCTGTTTGCGCTGTTCCGTTATTGAAGATAACATTTACGTAGGTAGCAGGGAAAGTATATGAATAGATATCTTTCTCGAGTGCTTTTTCACCTGTTTTAACAGCAGCTTCACCGGGCCATGCTTTGTAAGCGTCTCCGGTAGCAGGCCAAACGAAAGCATTTACTTTCGCCCAATCCAGTGTATTGACGAAGTAAAGGGTTTGGAGAGCAGGAGCCTCATCGCCAGTGCGATAGAGAGTCGGGAGTTTGTAGGTACCAACAGACGTGTAACCACGATAATAGGTACCATTATTTACCACATAGCGTGTATTACCTTTTGTGTCTATGCCATATATTTCAACTCCTGAAGCTGTATATTCAAAGTTGAAAGCATATGCAGCGTTTACTTCTGCAACTTGGTTTGAATTTGCATTTACACTTAAATACTTGCCACTGGGCAGTTTGATAGAATAACCACCTTGCATAAGTTCTACTGTTACATAGTACTTGTCCGTGGAGTTAATCTCAATTTCGCCTTCATCAATTGTCAGTGCGTCGGACGTAGCAGCCAAGTCTTTTCCTGAAACAGTAGCGTGTGCTTTGTTGTCCGCAAAGACGATTAGGTACTGTCCAGCCCAGTTGCCTGTAGTAGGCGCTTTTGTAAGGGCTGTGTAGGTTACTTTAGATGCGGGAGCAGTATAAGCGACATTAACGAACATATCGTTCGTTTTGTTGTCTTCTCCTTCATACTGCGCACGTACAATAACCCCAAGTTTTCCAATTTTAGGCAGGTCAGCGTCTGCTACATTGAAGAACTCTTTGATGTTCATTGAGATTGTGTACTTGCCTTTTGTTCCCGAATAAGTCATTTTCAACTTACTTGCGAGCGAGGCATAATCACCGTCACCATTGCACGAAGCCCAATCGGTTGAATAGCTTTTGCTGAGTGTTTGTCCGTCAGCAGCTACTAACCAAGTGTGGATAAAGCACGATGGTTCCCAATTAGCGAAATTGGTACCTGTGCCATCATACGTGAGAGTGACAGTTTGCGTTGGGTCAATAGGAGTCTTTGACGAGGTCAAAGTACCACCTTGAGCAGCCCAAGCCATTGTTACGGTTGCGAGAGCAACCAATAACATCAGAAACTTTCTCATCATGATTAGAATTAATAAATTAAGTTAATTGGTTTTGTTTAAATATTGTTTGTTAACAAGTATTTACAAGGCTTTTCCTCCCTATTGTATCGTGCTATGGTCCCGTTGAGCATACATTGAGCATACATTGAGCATACATTCAGCATACATTGAGCATACATTGCTATCGGGAGGGCAAGTGGTACGTTAGCGGATGTATTTTTGTCCGTTTTGGATAACGATTCCGTGGTAATCGGCATTGACTTTGCGTCCGAGCACGTCGTACATCGGAGCGTTGAGGTCGAGTTTTTCAACGACGAGTTGGATGTTGGTGCCGGTGTTGCAGTTTTCTTTGACGAGCGTTTTGCCGCTGAGTTGTTCAGTAGAGAGTTCTACAGAGCCATCACCGTTATCATAGAGATAGAGGGTGTAAGAACCAGCTCCGACGTGCATTTTTTCTCCGCCGGTAGTAACCATTGTAGCGTGTGTAGGTCCATCAACATAAGCAGTAGTCATGTATTGAACACCTTGAACACCTTTCTTTTGGAACAATACGAAGAGGTAAGCATCAGAAGCGACATCGAGATGTGCGGTACCGCAATTGAAGATATTGAATCCACCGACTTCGTTCTCGAGGTCACCGCCATCGATATATCCTTTGTAGTACCAATAAGCGTCGGGTTGTTCTGTTCCACCGCCGCCGGGGTTATCGCCGCCGCCTTGTTGTCCGCCGCAGTTACCATCGGTTCCGATATATAATCTATCGTTTCCCATGCTTTTCTTCCACCAGAAGTTATAGCATCCGTCAGCAGAGCAAACAGCGTGATCAGCAGCGACAGTAAAGTTAGCGCTACCGTCCACTTCACCACCCTTATCGATAATTTGCGGGAAGAAGAAGACGTCGCAACTTGCATTGCAGAATTGCAATTTATCGCCCGATTTTACAGAGGCAGCGACATTCAACTGAGGGAGATTGTCAGGTGAAGTTCCTGCGTCAACAAATGTACCAGCCTTGACACCGTTGATATACAAATCATACGGTCCATCAGCACACTCAGCACTTGCGGTTGCAAAACCTAAGGTCAGCAAAGCCGCTAAAAGAAAGAACTTTCTCATAAGCATTAGATTTAATTTAATTGTTAGTTATTATTTATACGCTATTACTATTAAATAGTAATATATATACTATATTCTATATTATTGTAGTAGATATTTGTTTCCGTTTTGGATAACGATACCTTTGTAAGTTTGGTCCACTTGCTGTCCCATGATATTGAACATAGGTTCGTTGGTATTGAGGGGCAGTGAGAGTGTTTTGTTTTCGACTTTTTCGATATCGGTAGTAGGCATAGTGCCAGTATAGTACATAGCATACTTGGAGCCTTTGACTGCCTGTTTGTATCCAGCAGGAGCAGATTTGCTTGCAGAGGATCCAAGATAGAGGATGACTTTGCCGTATTTACCGGTGACAGTAGCCTCGTAGTAGCCGGAGCCGGAAGTCTCTGACACGGCACTCTCGGAGTGGATACCGGCATTGCGGCGTGCAGTAATCATTGCTTTAATGTCGGATTTATAGGTGTACCAGTGCGGCCAGAAGACGCACGGTATACCGGGCATAGAGAGCATATAGGCATTGCACTGCATGATGAGTTCTTTGTTATTTAGCGAAGAATACCCATCTTTGCTATTACCACAGTCGGAGTTATTGATGTCTGCGCGATTGAAGGTATCGTGGTTGTCGATGAAGTTAACGGCATACTTCTCGTATCCTTTTCCACGCAGTCCGGGTTTGACGAGTTTGCTGTAGTTATTAGAGGCAATACCTTGCTGATAAGCGGTATAGAAGCTTGCGAAGTCGAAGGTCATTGTATTCTTCGAGGCGTCGTCGATACGGTTTTTGAGCACGTTAGCGTCACCGTTCCAATACTCCATGACGGATATATAGGGTTTAGCGGCAGATACGTAGTCATTGATATGCGATACGTGGTATCCTCCGCAGTAGTCGAAGCGATAGCCGTCATATCCTATTTCGCCTTTGAGGAATTTGAGATATGCCCGGCACATTGCTTGCACGTTGGTGTTTTTGTGATCCCAATCACGCGCGGCGCCGTAGTTGCGGTTCGATTCCTGTCCGTCGTCGGCATTAGAACCAACGCTATATCCTTTGTCTTTAGCCTCATCGTTGCTGGTAATCCACGAGCTCTGCGGAGAGAACTTACCATATGAGCCGAAGTCTTGGGCTACGAAATCATTCCATGTACTACTATTGGCAGCATGGTTAATAACGACATCAGCGAGGACGCGAGTGCCGCCATTATGTAGCGCGGAGATAAGATTCATCAGTCCCGCTTTCATACCCATTTTGCTATTCTGGTTGGGGTACTGTTTAGGCAGATAGCCCATATCGTCGTTCGCCAAGCACGAAGGCGGCAGCCAGACGAGTTGGAAGTACTGCGATATCTCGGAGGCTTGGTTTTGGAGTTTAGCCCATGTGGAAGTGCCGTACTTGGAATCGGAGTTCGATTTCCAGTAGAAGGCCTGGAGCATGACGTCGGTACACTGTGCGGGGACAGCAGTAGCATAGTCTTTGCCCGGATTGATGGGGTCTACTCCACCTCCGCCTTGTCCGCCGCCACCTTGGCTTCCGCCACAATTTCCATCTGTTCCGATATAGAGTTTATCGTTACCGAAACTCTTTTTCCACCAGAAGTTATAGCACCCTGCCACATTGCAAGTTGCCTGATTGGAAGAGATAGTAAAGTTACCACCTCCGTCCACGTCTCCACCACGTTCAATAGTTTGTGGGAAGAAGAACTCGTTGCAACTGGCGTTGCAGAACTGCAGTTTATCTCCGGCCTTAACGGAAGCGGAGATATTGAGTTGCGGAAGTCCATCAGGGGATGTTCCCGCATCAACGAAAGTACCGACTTTGGAGTTATTGACATACAAATCATAAGGTCCGTCCTGGCACTCGGCATAAACCATTGCCGGCGTGGCCAAGAAAGCCACGCTCAGCAAGGTTAAGATAAATGAACTAATACTTCTCATGGTAGAATTACTCCTTATTTATATATAAGATATTTGTGTCCGTTTTGGATGATGATACCTTGGTACGTATGATCTACTTGTTGTCCGAGCACGTTATACATAGGTGCGTGCAGGTCGAGTTGTGGTGCATCCTGTACATTGTTGATAGCCATACCGTCGCAGTCATGTGCTACTGCATTTTTGAGTTCGGCATCCCATGTGAAGCAGGTATTTTCGTCAACCAAGATGTCTTTTGATTGTACAGTACCGTTATTCCAAATGATATTAACAGTCTTGTATTGCGCGTCGAAGGTGTAGAAGTATGCACCCTTGTCGTCCGTTTGAGTCAGTTTGGTTCCTGGCCAAGCACCCAATATTTGCTTTTCAGTACCATCTGCCGTCCAAGCGTACAAGTTCACCACTTTCCAGCTCGGCTCTTTGAACGATACTGTGATCGGTCCTTCTTGCGGAGCCTTGTAGGTATAAGTAGCCTTTACGATATTCGTTTTCTTGCCTCCAGCGACAGCCATTGCGCGCAGTTCGGTAGTATTCTTGAAGTTGAGTTTGAGCGGATTGGCAGTAGAAGAAGTGGAAGAAGTCGTCGGGTCAGTTCCGTTGGTGGTGTAATAGATAGTAGGAGTAGTACCTGCGGGAACGCCGACAGCAGAGAGTGTAACATCAATACCTACTGATTGGTCTCTGAACTTCGTTGATTCAGGGCTAACGAGTAATGTAAATCCTATCTCCGCTTGTGAGCACTCTTCATCTTTTGTTTCTGATCCAAACTGCCAGATGTAGCAAACATCGCAGTCCGTTACCAAGTCAGCAGTCTGTACGCCGTTATCGCCGTTATTGAAGATGAAGCTGGGCTTTGTAGCAGCAGCAGGGAACTGATAGGTGTACCAGCCATCGGAGCCGGCCGTCAGTTTTTGTCCCGGCCAACCACCGGTGTTGGTACCTGTGCCCCACGTGTGGATATAAACGACATTAGACCCCCAAGTGTCATCTTTCATGAAGCGCACGATGATAGGTGTTGTTTGCGGCTCTTTATAAGTATAAGTAGCCTCAACGACCTGAGAAGTTTTACCATTGAGAACGGCGATAGCCTTAACGGTAGTAGTTCCCGTTACGCTGAAGGTAGAAGAGTATTTCTTTGAAGAGGTAGTCGGAGTGGTGCCATCAGTAGTATAATAGATAGCCGGAGTACCGGAGAGTGCATCCGCTTTGATTGTAACGGAGAAGTTCTTGGTTTTGAATTTCTGGGCAGGCGTCATAGTCAGACGGGGTGTCTCGGAAGCGCTTGTTTTGTAGTACATTGCGAATTTACCACCGTCAGCATCACTTTTGTAAGCGAGCGTGTATCCGCTCGGTGTTGAACCATAGTCACTGTTAGGACCGAGGAGGAGGCGGATGGAACCATTGGTACCGGTGATAGTAGCTTTATAGAAGCCATTGCCGGCCGATTGTTCAGATACGACAGACTCGGAGTGAACGCCGGTGAGTTGGCGTGCCATAACCATCTTTTTGATTTCCTCTTTATATTTCATCCAGTGCGGCCAGAAGACGCAAGGGATACCCGGATGTGAGAGGATATAGGCATTAGCAGCAAGGACACGTCCTTTGTTGTAGTCTTCCATAGACTTACCGCAACCTCCGATTTCGTCCTGGTTGTCACGTCCGCCTTGGCAGCCGAAGTAGGTATCGTGGCTGTCAACGAACGTTACAGCATAACGTCCGTCACCTGTTCCCTGGAGACCAGAGCCAACGCATTTGCCATAATCGCCGTCAGCGATACCCTGTATAGCGCAGTACTTATTGCTGAAGTCAAAGACGGTGGTGTTCCAGCCGCAGTCGTTGAGATACGACTTCACTTTACTCATATCTCCATTCCAGAACTCGCAAACAGAGAAGTAGTTCTTTGATGCAGAGTTATACATGTCGATATATTTGCCCTTGAAGCCTTGAGCATAGTCATAACGCCATCCGTCAAATCCGATTGCGTTCTTCATCCATTTGAGGTACGCTTTCATCATGCCCTGTACGCGTGAGTCAGCATGCGCCCAGTCACGAGCGGAAGCGTAGTTATCCTGACCGTTATAACCTCCGTCATCTACACCGGTAGCCGCGCCTTTGCAGTCTAAGTCTTCCGTCTGACCATTCACTTCGTCCGTTTTGCAAATCCAAGACGCATCGGGATTGAAAGTGCCGTAAGGTGTGAAATATTGCGGATAGAAATCGCACCACGAGGTCATACAACCGGCATGGTTAATAACGATATCAGCAACGACTTTGGTATTGGCGTCATGCATACGGTCAATAAACTCAACCAATTCCGTTTTCGACCCCCAAGCAGAGTTTTGGTTACTGTATTGAGTCTGGTGATACCCCGTACCTCCTTCAGATTTACCCGAAGGCGGGAGCCAAACCATATCGAAATAGAGACCAATATCCCCACTATTCTTAAGCAATGTAGTCCATTTGGTGTCGCCCAGTTTGGTTGAACCGCTGATTGTGACATTACCCGGAGCTTTGTCGTCATAAGAGTCATAATAGAAAGCCTGAAGCATGACGTCAGGGCATTTCTCGGGAACGGATTTAGCATAGTCCGGGCGCTCAGGAATAACCGGAGCATCGTCTCCCTCTATCTTTACGCATATTTTACCATTGAAAGTGATAGTAACATTAGCCTTCTTATAGACAGTAAACATCACATTACCATCCGCATCTGTTTGCACAGAAGTTGCGCTACATTCGCCATCCAAAGAGCTGTAACCGTAGTTTACATCCCATGTACCGTCTGTGATTTTGAATTTATATTCGCCTGTAGCCAAATTGGAATAAGAGACTTTTCCATTTACCAATTCGCAACCGTTAGGAGACCAATCAAGACCGCAGCACCAAGCGCCACCGGTTACACCGTTTCCTGCGATGTAATATTTCTTAGTAGGGTCATAGGGAGTCGGGCAAGTACCATCGGTACCGATGTACAAAGCATCTGCGCCATACACTTTCTTCCACCAGAAGTTATAGCAACCATCGGCGCTACATGTAGCAGAAGCAGCCGCTATAGTGAAATTACCGCTTCCGTCCACGTCGCCACCCGTCTCGATAGTTTGCGGGAAGAAGAATTGATTGCAGCTGGTGTTGCAGAACTCGACTTTATCGCCGGACTTAATGCGAGCAGAGATATTGAGCTGAGGAGTTACGCCATCAGGAGCCATACCACCGTCAACGAATGTACCGGCAGAAACGCCATTGATATAGAGGGCATAAGGACCGTCCTGGCAGTCTGCACCGGGATTATCGCCGCCGCCTTGGCTGCCGCCGCCGGAAGTATAATCTTCGCCCGCACCGCAATCGGTACCCGCACCGATATAGAGTTGGTCCGCATTAAATTTTAACTTAATGTAGCAGTCGAAGCAACCGGTGTTTGTTGTAGAATACTCGGTAGAACTTGTTTTAGTAAAACCGGCAACAGTATAGGAGTCCAAATCAACAGCCCAAGTGTCTCCTGTAGATTTGTTGCAAAGCGCAAATTTATCGCCCGCAGCGAAGGTTACCTTAGCGAGATACTGGTCGTAATCGCCTTCTTTACCTGTTGAAGTAGCAGCAAAATACTTGTTGCCATTAACTAAAATACCATACTGCTGAGAAAAAGATGCCAAACAAAGGCACACTAAACACAAAAATACTGAAATCCTTTTCATAATATAAAATTTAAGGGTTTATTTGCAAAACAATGTGCAAAGATACAAAACTTTTTTCGTTCGTGCAAGAAAAAAGTTACTTTTTATTACTAAAAGTAATATTTTTAACAAAAATTGTAGTATTTTTGACAAAAAAAGTGACATTATATCCACCATAATCGAGTTTATATTCCCTTTCGGGATCATCTTGATAAGCCGGTCTGGGATCTTGTGAGAGTATTTCATTCAAGTCACGCCGAACAGTTTCAGGAACAGCATTGGACACGCCTTCATTGCTCTCACCCTGCAAAGGATTCAAGAGACTCCAATCTACCTGTAATCTATAATCTTTCGTTTCGTCCGCAAAGCCATTGGCCGACTGAGGGTGGCTATCGCTGTAGGAGAGGTAAGGTTTGATATCGTAGATAGGTGTTCCGTCCATCAAATCGGCACCGGTCACGACTAATTCCAACGCACCATTTATATCTTCCACACGCACCAACCGCACGGAAGTTAATCCAATAGGATTAGGGCGGAAAGGGCTACGCGTGGCAAACACCCCTACCCTTTTATTTCCGCCAAGTCGAGGAGGCCGAACCGTCGGAGACCAGGAATCGCCATTCCAGCGTTCTTTTTCGACTTCACTAAAGCCCCAAAGAAGCCATAAATGGGAGAACGATTCAATACCACGCAAGGCTTCCTTAACAGCATATGAAGGCTCAAAAACAATTCGGGTTTCAATCATTGAATCATCCCGCGACTGACGGGGTATTCCGAACTTGTCTGAAAAGCCGTTTTTGGCATGTGCAATAACACTCAATTCCATCGTTTTTGTCATTTTAGCATGCAAAGATACACTTTTTTTCAAAAAAATGCAAAAATATTTTGGTAATTCAAAAAAAAGCAGTACTTTTGCACGCTTTTTCGGTCGAATAACCTTGCGAGGTTGGACAAAATGATATGAAAAAGCGCCAGGTACCTTAGCTCAGGTGGTAGAGCAATGGACTGAAAATCCATGTGTCCTTGGTTCAACTCCAAGAGGTACCACAAAAGAAGCCGACTTTCAGCCGGCTTCTTTTTTTCCATATCAAGCGGAATAACTCTGTTATTAAACGACGCCACTAAATCCCATGAACGCCATAGCGAGCAATCCTGCTGTCAGAAGGGCAATCGGTGTTCCCTCCATCGCCTTAGGCAGTTTATACATACTCAGTTGCTCACGAATGCCTGCAAAGATGACCAAAGCCAAAGCAAATCCGATGGCTGTAGCGAAAGCAAACAGAGTGCCTGTCAGCAAATTATGGTCAGCCCCAATGGGTAATTTATCCGTACCATTAGCAACCAAGATCGCGACACCAAGAATGCAACAGTTCGTTGTAATCAGCGGCAGGAAGACACCGAGGGCCTCATATAGCGACGGAGAAATCTTTTTAAGAATAATCTCAATCATCTGAACTAATGCAGCAATGACGAGAATAAAGAGAATCGTTTGCAGGAACTCAATATGCCACATCACCAGCAGACGCTGAAGCAAATAGGTGACAACGGTGGACAAAGTGAGCACAAACGTAACAGCGGCGCCCATACCAAGTGCCGTATCTATCTTCTTACTTACGCCCAGAAAAGGACAAATTCCCAAAAACTGGCTCAACACGATATTATTAACGAATATCGCAGAGACGAAAATTAAAAAATATACCATAATATTAGTTACTAAGTCTATTTGCTACATTTATTTCTTCAGCACTTTATTCATTACAGCTATCAGATAGCCCAAGCAGATAAATGCTCCGGGAGCGAGGACAAATACTAATGCGCCGTAGTTTTCAGGGAAGACAGTCAATCCAAAGACGGCCCCCGTCCCCAAGAACTCACGAATAGCGCCGAGCACAGTGAGTGAAAGAGTAAAGCCCAATCCCATTCCCAGTCCGTCCAAGGCACTCAGGCCTACGGGATTTTTGGCTGCAAAAGCCTCGGCACGACCGAGTACGATACAGTTAACCACAATCAACGGAATGAACAGTCCCAATGTCTCATAGATAGCCGGTAAATAGGCCTGCATAAGCAGTTGGACCATTGTCACGAATGTAGCGATAACAACGATGAAAGACGGGATACGCACTTTATCCGGAATGAGGTTTTTAAGGAGTGAAATAACCACATTGGAGCACACCAGCACAAAGAGTGTTGCCAATCCCATCGACATACCGTTGATGGCAGAGGTGGTTGTAGCGAGTGTCGGGCACATACCCAACACCAGACCGAACGTAGGATTTTCTTTGAGAATACCGTTTAAAAAGGTTTTAGTTCCATTATTCATATTACTCATTTTGGACCTCCATTTCTACTGTTTGTGTACTATCCGGCTCAGCGACTTGAACCGTATCGGTCATAATGACCGAGGCACCTGACCAAGCCTCTATTTCCTCTCCCTGCTGTGTTTTGAACTCAGCATAGGCATCGTTGATTGCTTTAAGGAATGCGCGTGACGAGATGGTAGCCGCCGTAATTGCATCTACCTCTCCGCCATCCTTTGACACGCGGAATTGTCCTGTAGCTTGCCGTCCGATTATGTTCTGAGCCGGTTTGTCTGTTTTCTTAAACCACCATGTTGCTTTATCTCCCAATCCCGGTGTCTCCTGGTGTTCAAGAATCTTATAACCAAGGATTGTGCCATCTTGCGCAAATCCGACCATTACAATCATTTTTCCGCCGAATCCGTCCACAGCCACTTTAACGGCAGTGCCATTCTCGTCTCCGTTCAATACGGCTTTCTGCGCACTGAGTTCCGCTTCTTGTTTTTGTTGATTGATACGAGTTTCCGTCAGCATATAGATGCCTGCCAACGCCGCAGCCGCCACCAACGTGATCACTGTTAGCGACAATGCCATATTTCTGAATGTACTTGCTAATTTTGCCATACCAACCTCCTTATTTACGTTTTTCTCCGAAGCGTTTCGGGCGAATCTTGTTCAACAATGGTACGCACGCGTTCATTATTAGTATAGCGAACGATACACCTTCAGGGTATGCCCCCCAGGTACGAATAACCATCAATATGACGCCTATACCGATACCGAAGATTATTTTTCCCCATGGCGTCATAGGCGAGGTCACATAGTCGGTTGCCATAAAGAATGCACCGAGCATCAAGCCGCCTGTACAGAGTGACATCATCACATACTGGCAGGTGGTTAATCCTTCAGGCAAAACACCACACCAACCTGTCACAGCAGCAAAGACGACTACTGTAGCGATGACAGATACCGGAATATGCCATGTGATTACCCGCATGCAGATAAGGAACAGACCGCCAATAATGAGCGCCAAAGCGCACACCTCACCAAAAGAGCCGCCTATAAAACCGGTAAACGCATCCCACAGGTCGGGCAACCGGTTGACTGCTGACGCATCACCCTTGACCGCCTGTTTCATGGCTGCCAGCGGTGTTGCACCGGTGGCTGCATCGATATAATTGGTGTTAAAACCATGCGGCAAAGGCCAAGTAGTCATTTGTGCCGGAAATGAGATTAGCAGGAACACACGTCCCACCAGAGCAGGATTGAAGATATTCTGCCCTATTCCTCCGAACGACATCTTTCCAACTCCGATAGCTACTACGGCTCCGATTATAACAATCCACCACGGCAAGTTACTCGGCAGGTTAAAAGCCAACAGCAAACCGGTTAGAACAGCCGAACAGTCTGCGATAGCAGGTTGCTGTTTGAGCAGGAATTTAGCGATTAGCCACTCGCAGCCAACGCACGCCGCTATGCTGATAGCCGTTGTGATAAGGGCGCCCCATCCAAAAACTGCAATAGACACCGCGTAAGCTGGCAACAGCGCAGCGATGACGAGTAACATATTTCTGCGCACACTATCGCCGCTATGGACATGAGGCGCAGGGGAAACAATTAAATTAGGCATTTTCGTATTTTATCATTTAATGATTAGTCACAATTATTTGGCTACTCTGCTACGGATTATACCTCCGACGGTAGCTTTACCCATGCGGATATAGTCTAAGAGAGGACGATGGCTCGGACAAGTGAACGAGCAACAGCCACACTCGATACAATCCATCACACTATGTTTTTCCAACGCATCCCATTGTTCCAATTCCGCCTGGCGGGAAAGGAGATAAGGCTCAAGCCCCATCGGGCATGCACTGACGCATTTGGCGCAACGGATACAATTCTCCGGTTCTACGCGGTGAGCCTCATCCTCTGAGAGGAACAACAATCCGCTCACACGCTTGTTAGCCGGCATTTCGATACTATTCATAGCGCGTCCCATCATTGGTCCGCCTCCAATAATCTTGCCCGTACCTTCAGGTACACCGCCTGCCAGAGCCACAACATCGCTCAGCGGGGTGCCGAAACGCACGCGGTAGTTACCGGGTTTTGCCACATGCTTACCCGTAATCGTTACCACACGTGAAAGCAACGGCTTGCGTTTGAGCACCGCTTCATAAACGGCATAGATAGTAGCTACATTATCTACCACAGCCCCCACTTCGATAGGGAGTGCGCCACTCGGCACTTGACGGCCGATGCAGGCGTCGATAAGCTGTTTCTCGCCTCCTTGAGGGTATTTGAGATTGAGCGGTTTGACGGATATTCCCAAGACGCGGCTGCTCAGCTTTTGCATATATTCGATAGCATCGGGCTTGTTTTTCTCTATTCCGATAATCGCACGTTTGATATTGAGTGCGCGCATTAACAGTTGAATGCCGAGAATGATTTCTTCTCCGTGCTCCATCATCAGCTGATGGTCACATGTCAGATACGGTTCGCACTCTACCCCGTTAACAATCAGCACTTCGGCCTTCTTACCGGGAGGCGGCAGAAGTTTCACATGTGTCGGGAAACAGGCACCGCCTAACCCCACTATTCCGGCTGCTGTGATGCGGTCGATAATCTCTTTCGGTTCGATAATACTATCGCGGACAATGTCTGGCGTCTTATCAATCTCGTC
>CAMOJP010000049.1 GCA_946617165.1 uncultured Bacteroidales bacterium | reverse complement strand
AGATGCTCGAGTGGTTGAAGAGGCACGCCTGGAAAGCGTGTAAACCTCAAAAGGGTTTCCGGGGTTCGAATCCCCGTCTTTCCGCTCTTAATACCGACACATATTTAATTAACCAAGTAATATCAAATTATTCATCTCATGAAAAAAGTATTTGCAACCGTTATGGTTCTGGCAATGCTCGGATTAGGAAGCGTTGCTGCTATGGCTCAAGAGGCTGCCGCTGCAGCTCCTCAAGCTACTGAACAAGTTACTGAACAAGCTGAACCTGCTGAGGTCGAGGCTGTTGAAGCTCCTGCTGAAGAAGCTGGCGGCATTGTCGCTCTTCACAAAACACTGAAAACTAAATTCATTGAAGGTGGCGCCGGATTTATGGCGGCTACGCTCCTCTGCTTGGTCTTCGGTCTCGCACTCTGTATCGAGCGTATCATCTATCTGAGCTTGAGCAAAACTAACACAAAAGCTTTACTCGCTAATATCGAAGAGGCACTCAATAAAGGCGGTATCGAAGCTGCTCTTGACGTTTGCCGTAATACACGCGGACCTGTAGCTTCTATCTTCTACCAGGGACTCAGCCGCTATGACGAGGGAATCGAAGTAGTCGAGAAAACCGTATCTTCTTACGGAGGCGTGCAACTCGGATTGCTGGAGAAAAACCTCTCTTGGATCACTCTCTTCATCGCTATCGCTCCCTCGCTCGGATTCTTGGGAACCATCATCGGTATGATCGAAGCGTTCGATAAAATTCAACAAGTTGGTGATATCTCAGCTACTGTCGTTGCTGGTGGTATTAAAGTCGCTCTCTTGACTACTCTCCTCGGCTTGATCATCGCTATCATACTCCAAGTATTCTATAACTACATCCTCAGCGTTATTGAAGGACTCGTTAACGAAATGGAAGACAGCTCTATCAGCCTCCTCGACCTCGTCGTTGAATATGATGCAAAACAAAATGCAAAAAAGTAATCCATCATGAAAGACTATAAATTAATACCAAAGATTACCCTCTGGGTGCTGTTGGCTTTAGGCGTTGTCATCTCGATAATGTTCTATGCCGGCGGTTCGGAAGGTACACTGGAGGTGGCAGGGGACTTCCTGAATATACCTCTCTTTACGAACCTCTTCCTCGTGTGGAACTATATCTTGGTATGTCTTGTTGTACTGATTACGCTCGGCGTCGTTTGCTGGGAGTTCGTCAAGACTTACAAGGTGGACAAAAAGAAAGCACTCAATAGCCTTTGCGTTGTGCTCGGATTTATCGCTCTCATCGTTCTCTGCTGGTTAATCGGTAGCCCGGATGAAGTGAAAATCGTCGGATACGAAGGATCTGACAACGTCGGCGCTATGGCTCGACTGAGCGATGCTTGCTTATATCTTACGTATATCCTCACATGCGCTACTGTCGTAGCACTCATTTGGGGAGTTATTCACACTAAACGCATGAAATAAAATGGCTAAGAAAGTCCCACAGATTAATGCCAGCTCTATGGCCGATATTTCGTTCCTGCTGCTGATCTTCTTCTTGGTTACTACTTCCATGGACGTTAACCAGGGACTTGCACGCCGTCTGCCCGCTCCTATACCACCTGACCAGAAAATTGAGGATACTGATATTAACAGACGTAACCTCATGGTCGTTAAAATCAACTCCGCTAACCAACTGATGGTACAAGGACAACTGACCGACATTAGACAACTTAGAAAGCAAGTCAAAGATTTCGTGCTTAACGTGAACGATGACGCCAATATGCCTAAACTCTTCGAAGAAGACTTCGGTGAACCTATCGGTGTACAAAAATACACAAAGGAACACGTCATCTCCGTGCAAAACGACGTAGATACACAGTATCAGGCATATCTCGACGTACAAAACGAACTCGTAGCAGCTTATAACGAACTGCGTGACGAATGCGCTCGCAAGTACTTCCATAAAGGCTACAACGAACTCGACGAAGACCAACAAAAACAGGTTCAGAAAGTGTATCCGCAAAAGATATCAGAGGCTGAACCTAAAAACTACGGAGGAAACTAATATGGCAAAGATACGTAGAAATGAAAAACGCGAAATGCCGGCGCTCAATACGTCGTCACTTCCTGATATCATATTCATGCTGCTCTTCTTCTTCATGTCTGTTACCTCCATGAAAGAGGTTACTTATAAAGTCCAATTCCAAAACCCACAGGCTACGGAGTTGACCAAACTCGAGAAGAAATCTTTGGTACGATACATCTACGTTGGTACGCCTACCGCTGAGTTCCGTAAACAATATGGTGCGGAAACGCGTATACAATTGGATGACGCCTTCGCCGAGAAAAACGAAATAGGTGAGTATATCATCAACGAACGTTCCTCTATGAAAGAGCAAGACCAAGGATTAATGACCGTTTCTATCAAAGCGGACAAAGAAACACGTATGGGTATCATTGCAGATATCAAACAGGAACTACGTCGGGCCTACGCTCTTAAAATTAGTTACGCAGCTACTCAACGTACGAACTATTAATGCAACTGAAGACATAGTCTTCAACTGTTATACATAAAAAGTGCAACTTTAAATGCAAAGTTGCACTTTTTATTTGTATATATCAAATAAAAGCACTACCTTTGCACCCGAAATAAATTATTGGAGGATTGAAAGTGAAGAATTATTTTGATGAACTGATGAAGGACTATCGCTTCCGAGAGGGCTTCCATACCTGTATCAACTGTGGTACGTGTACAGCCATTTGCCCGGCTGCGGAGTTCTATTGCTATGATCCCCGCAAAATCGTAACAACTGTTGAGACAAAGGATGATGAGAAAATTGAGGCACTGCTTAAGTCTGACACAATATGGTATTGCGGTGAATGCATGAGTTGCGTGACACGTTGCCCGCGTAAGAATGGACCCGGATTGGTGATTATGGCATTGCGCGACTTGAGTATTCGTACAGGTTTCTTTACCGAATCGGAGAAAGGTCGTCAGATTTTGCCATTGACGCATGCGCTAACAGGCAATATACTCAACTATGGATACTGCGTGTATCCGGAGACTTTCAAATGGGATGATCATAAAGAGTCGGGACCTGTTTTCAAGTGGCATTTAGAGCATATTGAGCAAACGATGAAGCGACTTGGAGCTAATTATAAGGGTGAAGGTCCTGGTGTACTGCGCAAGATTCCACAAGAGTCCTTGGACGAGATTAAAGCGATTTTTGACGTGACGGGTGGAACCGAACGCATTAAGCAAGTGGAAGCTGCTTCGAAGAAGAAAGCAAAAGAGATGGGGTTGACAGATGAGGAATATGAACGCAGAGCATTTGAATACTGCTCGGATAAACATTTTAACAGATGATTTACGAAGGAAAGCAAAAGATTTGGTCTGACTACCAAAAAGAAATACCGGATGACCATTGGTACTACGTTCGCAGTTGCATACGGCAGAACTTTTTTCCTGCCAGCGAGCGTATGTTCACAGAGATAACGCAGAAAGTGTTAGGCAAAGATGTGTATGAGACGCCTTACCATACGACTTGTGGAGGCATAGCCTATCACTGTGACACTATTCCGCAAGAGACTGTAATGACCATTGTTGCGCGTCAGTTTGCACTAATGACGGAAGCGGGCTATGAGAACTACTGTCCGAGTTGTATCACGTCCTTTGGTAACTACGCCGAGACGCTTGAGACATGGCGTGAGTTTCCGGAATTGGAGGCAAAGATTCGCGAGAATCTATGGAAAGCGTGCAAGCGTGAGTTTAATAAGCCCAAGTATCTGGCTCATTCAAGCGATTTGATATACCACTGGCGGGAAGAGATACGCAAGCGTGCAAAGCATCTACTCATTAACCAAGAGACGGGTGAACCGCTGCGAATTGTAGAACATATCGGATGCCACTACTCAAAGATGTTCCCTCACAAAGGCGTCGGCGGAGCTGAATACCCCTACGTCTTGGCTGGTATGGTCGAGAGCTGGGGAGGACAGGTAATTGACTATCCTGAGCGTCGGCATTGTTGTGGATATGGTTTCCGTCAATATCACGCCAAGGCTAACCGCGGATATAGTTTGTCCAATACCCATAAGAAATTCGAATCTATGGAGCCGTATAAACCCGATGCCATCATAACTAACTGTCCCGGATGTCCGTATTTCTTAGATCGTTGGCAGTATGTGATTGCAGAACAGACGGGCAAGACATATGGCGAGAATGGCTATGGTATTCCTGTCTTTACGTATGAGGAGATTGCCGGTTTGGTACTTGGCTACGACCCATGGGATTTGGGTTTACAACTGCATCAAGTGGCTGTTGAGCCTTTACTCAAGAAGATGGGTGTTGAATATGACCCGAAAGCCAAATACTTAGGACTGAATAAAGAGGATATCATGCGCCCCGAAATGCCTAACTCCATTAAATGTTGCTAAAATGAAAGAGAATGTTGTAATTATAGGTGGAGGGGTTGCCGGATTGGAAGCAGCTAAAAACCTGCATCGCTTAGGCTATCAAACCTTCCTCGTCGAGAAAAATAAAAAATTAGGAGGACACGTTGCTACCTGGCACAAACTGTTTCCTGATATGGCGTCTACAAAAGCTATTATCAAAGAAATGGTTGAGGACATCAAAGATGTTACGGTCTTCTTGGATACGCAAGTCAAAACAATAGAATCCGCTCATGGGGGCTACCAGATAGCTTTCTCCAATGGCGTTAATGTTCACGCAAAAGCTGTGCTGGTGGCTTCGGGATTTGAACTGTTCGAAGCTGCTAAAAAAGAAGAATACGGTTACGGTATTTACGACCACGTCATCACTAATGCCGACTTGGAAGCATGGATGAATGGCAACAAAGACAAACGAATACCCGCGTCGCCCAAAGCAATAGGATTCGTGCATTGTGTCGGCTCACGTGACCTCAAAGCCGGCAATAGTCAGTGCTCTAAAGTATGCTGCATGACGGCTATCAAACAGGCTATTGAGATGAAAGAGCGCTTCCCTAATGCCGAAGTTTATTGCTTCTATATGGACTTGCGCTTATTCGGTAAAAAATACGAAGACTTCTATATTAATGCACAACGAGATTTCGGCATACATTTTGTGCGTGGCCGCGTATCTGAAGTCAGTGAAACAATAGACGGACATCTCCAGGTCAAAGCCGAAGATACACTCATTGGTCGACCGCTTAAAGTGCAACTGGATATGCTCGTCCTTATGGCTGGTATGGTTGCTAATAACCAAATAAAACCGATTGTTGAGCAGGCTAAACTTGAGATTGATAGTGATGGCTTCCTTAAAAGCAGTGATAACATCACCCATATTATCGAATCTGGCAGAGATGGCATCTTCTATGCAGGAGCTTGTACCGGAACAAAAACAGTACCGGAGACTGTAGCTGAAGCACGTGCTGCTGCATTGGCTATTCACGATTATATAAGTGGGCTATGATTGATTTCGGTTTTACTTTGTCTAAGTCTTCAACGGTTGACCTCAATAAAGTGGACCGTAGTCGATATGACCAGTTGGTCAAATTAGTCCCCACTGCCCGTATGTGCATGAATTGTGGCTCATGTGGAGCTACATGTACGGTGAGTGAATATAAGGGCATGAGCGTACGCAAGGTCCTAACCGGCATCCAGCGCGGTGAGGATGTGCGACCCATGCTCTCATCTTGTATGCTCTGCGGCAAATGTACTATGGTTTGCCCAAGAGGTATTAACACACGTAATTTGGTCCTTACTTTGTGCAAGATATATGATTGATCGTATTCCTTCAGGCTTCCACCCATTTGTTATTCCCTTCCTTATTGGAATGGCATTTGTGTTGTTGTACTGCTTCGGGGCTATGATAAGAGTACTATACGAACTGTCTTGGCAAGACAGAAAAAAGTTCTTCTTATCTCTCCTTAATCCAAAGATATTGCTTAAGGATATTAAAGATATATTCCTTAACTGCCTTATACATGTTCCCCTCTGGAAGCGCAATAAGCTGTTTGGCTATATGCACTCGTCTATTGCCTTCGGATGGTTTATGATAATATTGTTGGGACACATTGAAGTGCTACTCTTCGTACCCGGCAGAATTAACTTATTCTACTATCCTATCTTCTTCAACTACTTTGTTGCCGAAGATGATGTAACACTACGCGGTTCACTGCTCTTCTTCCTTATGGACTTCTTCCTCTTGATGATTATGAGCGGTATAGCCTTGGCAATGGCGAGACGTGTGAAAAACTATATGTTTGGAGTTAAGCGGATGGCAAGACCTACCTTCCTTAATGTTGTAGGGCTGTATTCGTTGTGGGCTATCTTCCCGCTTCGTTGGTTGGCTGAGAGTTTTACGGCCCATATATCCGGAGGCTCATTCTTAACTATACCGGCTAACTGGCTGTTCCGGCAGTTCTTGGGCAACGAATTATATATGCTTCCTACATGGTGGGCATATTCCATTGCATTATGTGTCTTTATGTGTGTACTGCCATTTACACGCTATATGCATATTCCTGCTGAGATGCTTCTTATACCAATGCGTAATGCAGGGCTTAAAGTGCGTAGCTCACGTAAAGGATTTGCACGTGTAGAGTTCTTCTCTTGTCCTAACTGCGGCGTTTGTATTGATGCATGCCCGATGACGGTGGATAATGGTAACGTTAAAGACTGTACTGTTTATCTCACAAGACAACTGCGTCGTGGTAACGAGGAACGTATTCAAGAAATTAGTGACAAGTGCCTGCTTTGCGGTAAATGTGAAGCCTTGTGCCAAGTGGGGGTGGAAGGACCTGGCTTGCGTATCTTAGAACGTGCCCGTCGTGACTATACGGTTCCTTTCAATTATCCTGCAGCAGATAAATCGGTTGATAAAAACCACAAAGTGCTTTACTTCGCCGGTTGCATGACTCACCTTACACCAAGTATTGGACGTAATATAACGGAACTACTGCGTAAAGCAAATATTGACTTTACATGGTTAGACCAACAAGGAGGCTTGTGCTGTGGACGACCTATGTTTACTGCCGGACGTATTGCAGAGGCGAAAGCTATTGTCGCCAATATGGAAAAACTCATTCTTGAGTCTGGCTGTGATACATTACTCGTCTCCTGCCCGATATGCTATAAAATGTTTCGTGAACAATATAACCTGCCCGGTGTCGAAATCGTTAATTATATACCGTTTATCAATAATCTTATCAATACGGGACGTATTAAGGTCGAGAAGAGTGATATATGCTATGTCTACCATGATCCGTGTGAGTTAGGTCGCGGGTGCGGCATGTATGACGAGCCGCGTAAGCTGTTAGGACGCTCTGCTGGTATTGCAGAGGCTCAACAAAATAGAGAGGAAAGTATATGCTGCGGTGGCTCATTAGGGTCGCTATCGTTGGACTTCGCTCAACGTGAAAATATGACTAAGGCGGCATTAGATAATTTATATACCAGTAATGCAGATGCTATCGCTACTGCTTGCCCGCTATGTCAGGCTACTTTCGCGAGATATGCTGATAGACCTGTTAAAGATATTGCAGAAATCGTTAATCAACAAGTAATATGAAATTTAAACCTACATCGTATTCGTTAATTAATGTCAGTAACGGTCGCGAATTCAGTGACAAAGGATGGACATTATCTGACCCTAAAGGAGGAGAACCTTCGCTTATTCGGGCTGTCTATGCCAATAAACAGTTTACAGCCCGTGAGGACTTGGATGGGATTTACCGATATGCCAATTGGATGCCTATCCGTCGCATATTAAAGAACTCCTGTGCCCCGGTGACATATAAGTCTAAAGGTCTGGGTAAGTTTTTAGGACTGGAGAATCTGTACATCACCTTCTCTGGCTGGAATCCTAAAATAGGTGCTAAATTCCGCACTTGCTCCTTCAAAGAGACGGAAGCTTATTCGGTATTAGCGCGTATGAATCCCGATGAAAAACGTATATTGGTGGTGCAGTCGGCGGGTAATACGGCCCGCGCCTTTGCTCAAGTGTGCTCCGATAATAAGATACCTATCGTTATTTGCGTTCCGGAGGATAGTCTGCATGACCTATGGTTCCATAAAAAGTTAGATAAATGTGTTAAACTGTTGGCAGTACCTCATGGTTGTGACTACTATGATGCTATCGCGTTAGGTGAGAAACTGGCTCAAGACCCGCATTTCTTTTTGGAAGGTGGTGCTAAGAACGTGGCGCGTCGAGATGGAATGGGTACTACTATATTGTCTTGCGTAGAGCAGATGGGGCGTATTCCGGATGCTTATTTCCAAGCTGTTGGCTCTGGTACAGGGGCAATCGCCGCATGGGAAAATGCATGCCGCTTGGCAGCAGATGGACGGTTCGGCGAAAACAAAATGCGCGTTTATGTGTCGCAGAATGAACCGTTTACACTTATGTATGACTCGTGGAAAGCCGGAAGCAGACAAGTGATTGACTTAGACCCGGCGGAAGGCAGACGCCAGGCTGCTATTATCTTGGCTAAAGTACTATCTAATCGAAAACCTCCTTATAGCCTTGCCGGTGGATTGTTTGATATTCTACAGGCCTCAAACGGGGACTTCTTCCTTGCCTCGAACGATGACATTATGTATTGGATGATGCAGTTCCGTAATCAAGAAGGATATGAATTGCTGCCCGCTGCATGCGTTGCTGTTGCATCACTTGCTAAAGCAGTTGAAGAGGGAAAGGTGCAGAAAAATGAATATATCATGCTTAACTGTACAGGTGGAGGTACCTTAGGAGCTATGTCCAAAGGATACGTATTCAAAGAACCCGACTTGATCCTTTCACCCGACATCTCTGCTGAGGACGTAGTGAAACAAGTAATGGACTTATTTTAATGCTTTTATACATACATAAAGCTTTATAAATAGGGTATTTGTAAAAAAAATGCACGCAAAGTGCATTTTTTTGCTTAAAAATTTTGTCAGTTCAAAAAAAAGCAGTACTTTTGCAACCGCTTTTGAAAAAGAGCAAACTACTGGTGCGGTAGTTCAGTTGGTTAGAATACCGGCCTGTCACGCCGTAGGTCGCGAGTTCGAGTCTCGTCCGCACCGCAGAAAACATCCGTTAGGGTGTTTTTTTGTTTTTGTAGGGTTAGAAATATACAACTTTCCCGATGGGTGCGTCTAATAAACAGATTGCATCTCGCTCGGCAATAGATGCTGCTACACTGTCAGGCTCATTCCACGGATGCATAGCTAATGCATATTTATCATGGTGAACGGTAAAAACCTGTTTCGCTTGCAAATCATTAATTACTTTTTCCAAATCGGATGGGGTAGTGTGGATATATTTCCAGTTATCATTATACTGTCCATTCTCCAAAAATGCCAAATCAACTTGACCAAAAGTGGCGCGTATTTCTTTAAAACGATTATCATATCCGCCATCGCCGCCAATATACACTTGGCGCCCGGAGGATTCAACCATAAACGATGCCCAAAGCGTTTGATTGCGGTCTAATAGACGATTGGAAAAATGGCGTGAAGGAAGACAGGTAATCTCAACCGTACCCTCATAAAAATGTGTATGGTTATACCAGTCTAATTCCGCTATTTGGTCTTCTGGATATTTCCAATAGCGTAAGTAATCCGCAATACCTATTGGGCAAACAACATGTTTCACTTTGTTGCGAATGTCGCGTAATGTGGCATAATCCATGTGGTCCCAATGCTCATGGGTGATGATAAGGATATCAATATCCGGCAAGTCGTTTGGAGTAAAAATATCAGTCCCCTTAAAGGGCTTCATCATCAGAAATGAAGGAAACTCTTGCCGTAATACGGGATCTACTAAGTACCGTTTTCCATCAAGACAGAACAAGTATGACGAGTGTCCAAACCATACAACCCAGTCTCTGTCGGTAGAAAGCATCCGAAGATCCGTCTTAATTACTTTTAGAGGCTGGTCGGGCACGCGTCGTACGTTGTTATTACCCCTCAGCATATTCCACATCGCGCTGAACATATTTACATCTCCTGTAAATTGGGGCGTTGGCTCTTGATTTTGGAACATCCCGTTATGCCAGTTCGGAGAACTTTGTATCTCGCGTGTAGAACGATGACGCAACAAACCAAATGCAGGATGTGATAAAACTAATAGCACGCCACAAACAATAACGATAATGACGGCTAATATGATAAGTGCTGCTTTCATCCGCATCGTGATAGACTTTTATCGCTTATTAAGAAGTAACCCTTTTTGCCAGTTTAGATCAGGATAGGTCTTTCGTAGATAACTCTCCGCATCTTCTATTCCACTCGAACCGCTCGTCGCAAAGGGGATGAGAGTCTTATCTTCTAACTGTGGTAAGTTGTTGTCTATCCATGAATTGATAATACGTGGACAAATACCCCACCAAATTGGAAATCCTATATAGATGGTGTCGTAAGGTGTAATATTAGTACATTGCTTGATGGTTGGACGGGCTTCCGGATCTTTCATCTCTATTGAGGAACGCGAATTCTCATTCCGCCAGTCTAAGTCAGCGGTAGTATATGGTTCGGCGGCCTCTATTTCCCATAAGGTTGCATCGTGTTGTTGTGCTAAATGTTCTGCTGCTGCTTTGGTCGTACCGGTGGCAGAATAGAATGCTACTAAGGATTTCATCTCTTTTTTGTTTTGTGCGCATGCAGGGAGTAGTATGATAACTGCAAATGCGATAACTAAACTGTGCTTCATATGAGGTGGCTTTACTTATAACTAACTGTTTCACTCAGTGGCTTGCGGTTAAAATGATTGGCGTGAGGTTGGGCATTATCTGCAGCATAACCACATGGCATAAGAAAAGATGGCTTATAGTTAGCAGGTAACTCAAAGGCTGCTGCAACTTCTTCAGGATTAAACCACTTTACCCAACATGTACCTAAACCAAGTTCGGTTGCTTCTAACATCATATGTGTGCCGACAATAGAACAATCCATATCGCCGGAGTTAGCCCCATCTCTTGTCCATACAGCATTTGTGTCGTAACATACAAGGAATACTACCGGTGCTCCGTAGGCGCAGCGAGTTAACTCGTTGATTTTTGCAATAGCCTCTCTACTTTGAAGTACATAGATATGTTGTGGCTGCACATTTTTAGCAGTCGGAGCCAAGCGACCGGCTTCTAATATAGAATCCAATTTGGCTTGCTCAACTGGAGTTTGAGCATATTCGCGTACAGCGTAACGCTGACGAGCTAAATCCATAAAAGACTTGCTCTCTTGAGCAGGATTATTGTTGCATGCGCATAGCAATGCTGATACACATGCCAGGAAAAAGATCTTTTTCATAATACAATTTTATTAGGATGTTTGTTTGAGCCCCTCTATTAGTTTGTCTAATGTGGGAATAATAGCGGTCAATTCCTCTGCGGGGACATATTTAATAATCTCCTTTCCTAATTCGGCTGGAATATTTTTAGCTTGTTCTTGCATTGTGCAAGCGATAGGAGTTAGAGAAACAATTCGTTGGCGTGTATCTTTCTCGCCACGTTTACGTTCAATCAGTCCGGCTTTCTCCATCCGTTGCAGCAACGGCGTCACGGTATTTGTCTCTAAATGCAGGCGTTTAGCGATATCGTTTACCGGTTGATGATCGTGTTCCCATAGAACCATTAGCACAAGATATTGTGGGTACGTAATACCTAATTTCTCAAAATAGGGATTGTACGCACCCGCTATCAGTCGGGCCGCCGTATAAAGGCGAAAACATAGTTGGTTGTCTAATTTTAGTTGTTCGTACATTAAATTATTAACGATTAGGTATTTTATAATTCATTTGGGCATAGCTTGTAGTCCGGCTTCGGTCATTAAACCTTGCTTGATTAAGTTGTGACAGCGCTGTATGTTCAGTTCTGTCCAATGACTGCCTTTACGGCGTGGAGAGAGACGTTGTGCTAAACGTCCGTCACCGATACGCTTGGTCGTGCTGTCAATCCAACCAAAACATAAGGCTTCCTCGACCACATCTATATATGGGATGCACCCACATGTAGGTGCCTGCCTGCTTCTATAAGTAGCCACCCAACATTCCTTTGTAATGTCATGATTCGCGATAAGCCACTCTCGCAGTTGCTTACGGTCATCATATGCTAAGAGGTTGACAATTTCCATTTAAGTTACATATACTTTTCCCCCAAAACGACATCAAGAACCATCATCAGTACAAAGCCGATAGCGAAACCGATGGTGGAGAGGTTGGAATGGATGCCCTGCGAGGCTTCGGGAATGAGTTCTTCGACTACCACGTAGAGCATCGCTCCTGCGGCGAAGGCAAGCAAATACGGTAAGATGGGTGTGCCAATTAAGCAACCGTCCATTTGCAGCATTAGATGTAATTTTAAAGGTTTATAATAATTTAAGTATATCTTTCTCAATGTCCTCGGGCTTGGTAGTTGGTGCATAACGACCAATTACATTACCTTCACGGTCAACGAGGAACTTCGTGAAGTTCCAACGTATATCGTTCTCTTTTTTATATGTCTTGCTGATAGTTTTGAGCAACTTGGCAGTGCTTTTCGCTTTTAGACCATTGTATTCTTCGCTTGGGGCTTGCTCTTTGAGGTATTCAAATAGAGGAGAAGCATTTTCACCATTTACCTCAATCTTCGCAAATTGCGGGAATGAAACATTGTATTTCAATTGGCAGAATGTTACAATTTCTTCCTCTGTTCCCGGAGCTTGACCGGCAAACTGGTTGCAAGGAAAGTCCAAAATCACAAGACCCTTGTCCTGATATTTCTTGTAGAGGTTCTCCAGTGCCTCGTATTGCGGTGTGAACCCGCAACCGGTTGCGGTATTAACAACTAAAAGAACCTTGCCTTTGTACTCAGCCAACGAAACGGGCTGTTTTTTGGTGTCAAGCACCATAAAATCATAAAGTGTCATATCATTTACTATTTTAGAATTTATATTCTCTTTCTTAGCTTTCCTCTCCCCCGCATATCCGACTAATGCAACCATTACGCATGCAATAATTAGGAGTGATTTCTTCATAATTAACTAATTTATATCGTTTACGATGCAAAATTACTGCTTTTATTTTAATGTCGCAAGCGACATATCTATAAATGTTATGGATATTTTATTTTTGCTACTTCAATGTTACAAAATAGGGTGAAAACTTGTATATTTGCGTAAAAATGAGTACTTTTGCACCCGTTTTCTATATATCACATTTTTTAACTTATTTGTACAACACAATAGTTGTGTTGCTGTTATTGGCCGGTTTATGGTATTAAAATGCTGACAAAATCAAAATAATATATTTTTTTTTGCTTAAAAATTTGGTCAGTTCAAAAAAAAGCAGTACTTTTGCAGCCGCTTTTCAAAAGTAGGCCCAGATGGCGGAATCGGTAGACGCGCTGGTCTCAAACACCAGTGGAGCAATCCGTGCC
>CAMOJP010000048.1 GCA_946617165.1 uncultured Bacteroidales bacterium | reverse complement strand
GTACGACCAAAGTGAAGATCGGCGAGAACGAAGTCGATTTCAAAGCACCTTACCGCCGTCTGCCTATCCTTGACGCCATCCAAGAGAAGACAGGACTCGACCTTGCTTCGATGGACGAAGATGCTATCCGCGCAGAGGCAAAGAAACTGGGTGTAGAGGACACAGAGCACATGGGTAAAGGCAAACTCATTGACGAGATCTTCGGCGAGACGTGTGAAGGCACATTTATCCAACCGACTTTCATTACCGACTATCCTGTAGAGATGTCCCCGCTCACGAAGATGCACCGCTCCAAACCGGGTCTGACAGAGCGCTTTGAGTTGATGGTGAACGGCAAAGAGTTGGCAAACGCTTACTCCGAGCTCAACGACCCGATTGACCAATATAACCGCTTTGTAGAACAGATGAAGCTGGCTGACAAAGGAGACGACGAAGCAATGGTAATAGACCATGACTTTATGCGCGCGCTCGAATATGGTATGCCGCCTACTTCCGGCATCGGTATCGGCATAGACCGGCTTGCTATTCTCATGACCGGACAACCTACTATTCAAGAAGTACTACTCTTTCCGACTATGAAGCCGGAAGTTAATCAATAACAATTATGGAAAAACGAGTTGCTATTTTAGGTGGAGGCAGTTGGGCAACAGCATTAGCCAAGATTGTGATGCTCAACCAAGAGCATATCAATTGGTATATGCGCAAACAACTCACCATTAATGAATTTCAATCAACCGGTAAAAACCCGGGCTATCTGACGAATGCCAAGTTTGATGTGTCGCGCATTAGCTTCTCAGCCAATATCAATACGGTTATTAAAGCGTCAGATATCCTCATTTTGGCTATTCCGTCTCCTTACGTAATGCAGACACTCATGAAAATACGTACGAAACTGAATGGCAAAACCATCATCTCCGCTGTAAAAGGTATGATTCCGGGGGAGAACGTGTTAGTGACCGATTACCTTCATGAACATTTCGGAATACCTATGGATAAATTAGCTATCATAGCGGGTCCTTGTCACGCGGAAGAAATTGCTTTGGAGCGTCTGTCCTACCTGACTATTGGTTGTAGTGACAGTAACTACGCTAAAGAGTTAGGTCAGCTCTTCGATACCGATTTTGTGCGCACTACCCCATCAACAGACGTAGAAGGACTGGAATATTCATCCGTAATGAAAAATATCTACGCTATTGCAGCCGGTTTATGCCATAGTCTGCGATATGGAGATAACTTCCAGGCCGTGCTCATCTCCAATGCTATCCAAGAGATACAGCGTTTCGCAGACGCATTAGGCAAGTCTGAACAACGCGATATCAATGCGAGCGGCTATTTAGGCGATGTTCTCGTGACATGTTACTCCAAATTTAGCCGTAACCGCCAGTTCGGACAAATGATTGGTATGGGTTACTCCGTCAAGGCTGCACAGATGGAAATGGAAATGGTTGCAGAGGGCTACTACGGCACACAGGCTATTCACGCTCTGAACGAAAAAGTAAACGTTAACCTGCCTATCGTGGATGCTATCTATGACGTTCTCTTTAATCACCTCTCTCCGACTATTGTGGTCAATAGACTGACACAGAAACTGCAATAATTTAAAATTACTCTATATGAAAGACATTCAATTCTCGTATGCAAAAGCGACCAGTGATAAAGCGGTTGCAGCGTACAAATCTCAAGTTGAAAAGGCTCAATCCGACCTCGTAAATGGTACCGGATTAGGCAATGATTTCCTCGGTTGGGTAACTCTACCGACTGATATCCGTCCCCAGTTAGACGATATTCAAGCAACCGCTAACCAGCTTCGTAGCAAATGCGACATTATCGTTTGTATAGGTATTGGTGGCAGTTACTTAGGTGCGAAAGCTGTTAACGAAGCATTACAGTCGTCCTTCGCACAACTCGAAGGCGGTAAACAAATTGTGTATGCAGGCCAGAATATAGGAGAAGATTACCTGTATGAACTGCAGCAATTACTCCGCGGCAAACGCTTCGGTATCATCTCCATCTCTAAGTCCGGTACAACAACTGAGCCTGCTTTGGCGTTCCGTCTGCTTAAGACACAGCTCGAAGAACAGGTAGGTAAAGCCGCTGCCCAAGAACTGATTGTGTGCATCACTGACGCTAAACGCGGTGCACTCCGCACACTTGCCACACAAGAAGGCTACAAGACGTTTGTCATCGAAGATAATGTAGGCGGACGCTTCTCTGTACTCTCCCCTGTCGGGCTGCTGCCCATCGCATGTGCCGGTTTTGATATCTACAAACTCATTGACGGCGCTGAGCGCATGATGGATGTTTGCGGTATTGATACTCCGTTTGAGCAGAACCCTGCTGCACTCTACGCGGCTGCCCGTAACGTGCTCTATCAGCAAGAAGGAAAGAAAGTCGAACTGCTTGTAAACTTCCACCCGAAACTGCACTATGTATCCGAGTGGTGGAAACAACTGTACGGCGAGTCCGAGGGTAAAGAGCATAAGGGTATCTTCCCTGCTTCTGTGGACTTCACTACCGACTTACACTCGATGGGTCAGTATATTCAGGACGGTGAGCGTCATCTTATGGAGACTGTAATATCTGTAGCTAAGCCTAACCACGAAGTCATCTTCCCGCATGACGACCAAAATCTTGACGGACTGAACTTCCTCGCTGGCAAACGTGTGGACGAAGTCAATAAGATGGCGGAACTCGGAACCCAGATTGCGCACGTGGACGGAGGCGTTCCAAACATGAAGATTGTGCTTCCGGAACTGAATGAGTATTATTTAGGCGAACTCATCTACTTCTTTGAGCGCGGTTGCGGTATCAGCGGTTATCTGCTCGGTATTAATCCGTTTAACCAACCGGGTGTAGAAGCATATAAGAAGAATATGTTTGCCCTGCTCGACAAGCCCGGCTACGAAGCAGAATCGAAAGCTATCAAGGCCAGACTCTAATCCTATCCTATAGTTTAAACAATGGAGCGCGTCCTTTTGGGCGCGCTCCATTTGTTTATTGGTGACAGGTTACGATAGGATAGACATTAAAGTGTCTTAGCCACTTCTATTTGTTCGAAGGTCTCAATGATATCACCTTCTTGTACATCGTTGAAGTTCTTAATGCTTAGACCGCACTCTTGGTTAAGACCCATTTCTTTGACATCGTCTTTACCGTGTTTGAGTGAACTGAGTTCACTGGTATGTATAACAATACCATCACGAATAACACGACATTTATTGGTACGTTTAACCTTACCTTCCCTGACAATACAACCGGCAATCGTTCCGACCTTGGATATATGGAATGCCTGAAGCACTTCGAGTGTTGCTGTAACTTCCTCCTTGATATCTGGAGAGAGCATTCCCTCCATAGCGGCTTTGACTTCCTCTATCGCATCGTAAATGATGGAATAGATATGGATATCCACTTCCTGTTCGTCCGCCATCTTACGTGCTGTAGAAGTAGGACGCACGTTAAAGCCCACGATAACGGCATCGGAAGCGGCAGCGAGCAGCACATCAGAATCAGAGATAGCTCCTACTCCACCGTGAATAACATTCACCTGGATATTCTCCGTGGAGAGTTTGATGAGAGAATCTGTCAATGCCTCTACAGAGCCGTCCACATCACCTTTGATGATGATATTGAGTTCTTTGAAGTCACCGATAGCCAAACGGCGTCCGATCTCATCCAAACCGATATGTTTCTTAGTACGTAATGACTGTTCACGCTGCAGTTGTTCACGTTTGTTAGCAATCTCACGTGCCTCCTGCTCGGTGGTAAGCACATTGAACTCGTCACCTGCCTGTGGTGCTCCGTTCAGGCCGAGAATCAGACACGGTTCACCGGGCAACGCCTGCTGAATCTTCTGACCACGTTCGTTGAACATCGCTTTAATCTTTCCGTGGTAGGTTCCCGCCAAGACGATATCTCCCATATGCAGTGTACCGTCGCTGACAAGCAGGGTAGCTACGTATCCACGACCTTTATCCAAAGAGGACTCGATAATAGAACCTTTAGCCCGGCGCTTCGGATTAGCCTTCAGCTCCAGCATATCCGCCTCAAGCAGCACTTTCTCCAACAACTCATATACGCCATCTCCTTTCTTGGCGGATATATTTTGGCTTTGATACTTACCTCCCCAATCCTCGACAAGGATATTCATCTTACTGAGTTGCTCTTTGATTTTATCCGGATTAGCACCCGGTTTATCGCACTTGTTGATAGCGAAAATCATCGGTACGCCGGCAGCCTGTGCATGGTTGATTGCCTCAATAGTCTGCGGCATTACCGCATCGTCCGCAGCAATGATAATAATTGCTATATCCGTCACTTTGGCACCACGGGCACGCATGGCGGTAAATGCTTCGTGACCGGGAGTATCCAAGAATGTAATGTGACGTCCGTTCTTGAGTTGCACGTTATAAGCACCGATATGCTGTGTAATACCACCTGCCTCACCGGCAATCACGTTGGCATTACGGATATGGTCAAGCAGCGAAGTCTTACCGTGGTCGACGTGCCCCATAACAGTCACAATCGGGCAACGTTCTTCAAGGTCTGCTTCGTTAATCTCTTCGTCGGCGTTGATTTCCTCAACAACATGTTGCGCCACATATTCCGTAGTAAAGCCGAACTCTTCCGCAACAAGATTTATCGTCTCTGCATCCAGACGCTGGTTGATACTAACCATCACACCAAGCATCATGCAAGTTCCGATAACCTTATTGACAGGCACGTTCATCATGGTAGCGAGGTCATTTGCCGTTACGAACTCGGTGAGTTTCAGCACTTTGGATTGTGCTTGCTCTTCGGCTCGTGCTTCGGCAATTTTCTCACGTTCTAACTCACGGCGCTCACGTTTATGCTTACTGGTAGCCGTTTTACCACCCTTTTGTGCCTGCAGACGGTTAAGTGTCTCTTTTATCTGACGTTGTACTTCCTCGTCATCCACCTCAACCTTAATAGGCTTCTTGTTTTTAGCTTTTCCTTTCTGGTTGCGCGCATCGTTGATGTCCACCTTACTTTGTTTGATGCGTTCGCGTTTGCGTTTCTCTGCAATCTGTTCGCGTTGTTGCTGCTGTTGTTGCATGCGCTCTTCACGCTCTTTTTTCTTCTCCTCCTTGGATTTCTTGCCCGGGTGAGTAGCTTGATTGATAGCACTAAGGTCAATCTTGCCCACGACTTTAGGCTGCGCTTTGAGTTCGCGATTGATTTTGAACACTTCCGGCTTTTTCTCTTGCTCTTTACGTTTAGCCTCTTCTTCTGCTAATCGTTTGGCTTCGGCAGCTGCTTTGCGTGCTTCTTCCTCTTTTTTTGCAGCTTCAGCCAGTTGTTTGCGCACTTCTTCCGCACGTCTTTCCTCCTCGGCTTTTTTAGCTGCTTCGGCGGCCTTACGTGCTGCTTCCTCTTTAGCCTTTTTCTCAGCTTCAAGGTCAATTTTACCAATTACTTTAGGCTGATTAGGAACGGCAGGTTCAGGCTGCTTGTCGGGAGTAGTCTGTTGTTGAGCGTTCATCGCTTTTTGCCTTTCCTCTGCCTGCTTTTCTGCTTCGAGTTTAAGGGCCATATCCTTATTGAATTCCTTAGCGAGAAGCAGATACAGGTCGTCGTCAATACGCGTATTCGGATCAACGGCGATTTCCTTACCTTGCTTTGCACAGAAATCTATGGCGGTGGACATGCCAATATTTAATTCTTTACAAGCTTTGATAAGTTTAATAGCCATGTGGTGTGAATTTTATAAGTTAGTATTGTTTTATTCGTTTTCAAATTCGGCGGCAAGTACCTTAAGTACATTGTCAACCGTTTCTTCTTCGAGGTCGGTTCCTTTTAGGAGTTCCTCTTTCGGAGTTCCGAGAACTGCCTTCGCGGTATCAAGACCCATTTGTTTAAAGGCATCAAGCACCCATTGATCGATTTCGTCGTTGAACTCATCGAGATAGATATCTTCGACATCTTCCTCCTCCATCTCACGATATACGTCAATCTGGTAGCCGGTTAGCATGGAAGCAAGTTTGATATTGAAACCTCCTTTACCGATAGCAAGACTTACCTCGTCCGGTTTGAGATATACGTCGGCTTTTTTCTCTTCTTCATTAACTACCATTGAAGATATCTTTGCAGGAGAGAGTGCACGTTGGATATACAGGTTTACATTGGAGGTGTAGTTAATGACGTCAATATTCTCATTACGCAACTCACGGACGATACCGTGAATACGTGCTCCTTTAATACCTACGCATGCGCCAACGGGATCAATACGGTCGTCGAAGCTCTCTACAGCCACTTTGGCGCGCTCACCGGGGATACGGGCAATATTCTTAATGGCAATCAGACCGTCATGTACTTCCGGTACTTCCTGCTCGAAAAGACGCTGCAAGAAGAGCGGACTGGTACGACTGAGAATAATTTTAGGATTTTGGTTTTTGTTCTCCACTTGTACAACTACGGCGCGTACGGTATCACCTTTGCGGTAGAAATCAGTAGGAATCTGGTTTTGTTTAGGCAGGTATAATTCATTGCCATCCTCATCCAATAGCAGCATCTCTTTTTTCCACACTTGGTAGAGTTCGCCGCTAACTACTTGACCCAACATGTCCGAATAACGCAGATAGAGGTTCTCTTTTTGCAGTTCGAGGATTTTACTTGCCAATGTCTGCCTGAGGTTAAGAATCATTCGTCGTCCGAAAGACGAGAACTCCACTTTATCGGTAATCTCGTCACCGATCTCCGCCTCGTCATCAATTGTGCGAGCCTCGCTCAACTCTATTTGAGTGTCAGGATTAGCCACGTCGCCATCCTCCATAACGAGACGGTTACGATAAATCTCCAAATCACCTTTGTCGGGGTTGATAATGACATCATAGTTAGCGTCTGAACCGTACATCTTTGCAATCACGTTGCGGAACGAGTCCTCCAGCACGTTGATAAACGTCTGGCGGTCGATGTTCTTAAAGTCTTTAAACTCTTTAAAAATGTCAATCAAATTGATTGACTCTTCGTTTTTAGCCATTTTGTTATAGTATTAATAATTCTTTCTAACTTTGATTATATTTTGAGGTCGTACTTGGTGTAAGTCACTGCGTCGTATGGGAAAGTCATCGTAACGATTTGTTTGTGCTTCCGTTTGGCGCCTTCCTCAGCCATCATCACCTCGGTATCGATAGCGAAAGTGCTTTCGTCCACACTCACAAGCTGACCTCTGTATTTCTTACCGTCTGACAAGACTTCGACCGGTCGTCCGAGGTTTTTGCGGTATTGTATTTGAGAGATAAACGGAGCTGTAATACTTACGCTGCCTACCTCAAGCGAATAATCATCCTTATTGCCCAATTGTTCCACAAGATAGCGGTTCAGTTCTGCACAGAAATCAACATCCACCACGCCTAAACGATCCACCTCAACAAGGATATTATTGTCCTTGTCTATCTCCAGTGTCTGCAGGGCATAATCGGTCTTACTCAGATAAGCCTCCACCAATTCTTTGACTTGTTCTTTGGTAATCATAATTACATTATTTAAGCGATTGAGGAGACCTTTTCGGGTCCCCTCAGTCATTTCACGCTGCAAAAGTACTATAAATATTTTATATACGCAAATTTTTGAGCAAAAAAATGAAGTAAATAGTATATTTTCTATCTTGTGAGCTCATTTGTGTATATCTCGCACGCTGCAAAAGTACTACAAAATTGCATTTAATGTTGGAAGCGGGCGAGTTTCTTCATCGCGAAGAAGAGTATCCAGTCCGGAGTATGCTTCAGCAAAGGCGTACTCAGCCAATTGATAAATCCGGGTGTTGATGCTTTCTTTCCTCTGAAGAGTTTGCGTAATGCTTTCTTCACCAATTTCTCGGGAGGAATACTTACGGTAAGCGCGACAGCCAGTTTTCTGAGATTAGGTGCCAGTCCGAACAAGGCGGTATCGACAGCACCGGGAGCCATAACAGTTATATTCACGCCTTGGGGTTTGAGCTCGTACCAGATAGACTTGGAGAAGTTATAGATAAACGCCTTGGTTGCATTATAGGTTTGAATGCCAGGCATAGCCATCCACGCGGACATTGACGACATATTCAGTATATAGCCTTTGCGACGTTTTTTACCGCAGATGCGTTCGTCCTGCTGTTCGGGTGTGAGTTGGCGTTTGCACATCTGCTCGCCAAAGAGGCGGGTTAGTTTGGCAACCGTAACGACGTGCAGATTGAGCATAAGTTCTATTCGTGGCATTGCCGTTTCGCAGTACGGATTGAAGAAGAACACACCGGCGTTGTTGATAAGGATATCCACCTCAATCTTATTGTATTGGCAGAACTCAAAGAGTTGTTCGGCGGCATCTTGTTTGCTAAGGTCAGCGTACTTGGCAATGGTTTTAACGTTGTATTTGGCGGCAAGTTCTTCTGCCACTTGTTTCAGTTCCACCTGCTGATTGGAGACAAGCAGTAAGTCCGTATGATAATCGCGCGCGAGTTGGGTTGCGTACTGCAAGCCTATTCCTGAAGATGCGCCTGTAACTAATGCAAGCATATTATTTATGTTTTTGACGTTCGTTGGCTTCTTTTGCCTGTTTTTCTAATTTAGCTATTTCTTTCTTGAGGCAGTTAGGAATCTTCTCGCCGTCCCGTTCAACGCACTCGTGGCACTTCATCTCCTTGGAGTACATGCGACCTACGCAGTAGTTCGAGCGTCCGCACCCAGCGTGGTAATGAGGATTTTCCTTTACGTGATTGACGAAATCAGGGTCTTTGATGAGTACGTGTGCTATCTGGAATAGTTCAAATCCTTCGTCCATAATGGTTTGGCAGTTGTCACCGGACTGTACACCGCCCACGTAGATGAGAGGCACATCTTTTATCTCCGCCTGGAAGCGTTTGGCCTGCTCCATGAAATAGAGTTCTTTGAAGGGCTGTGTAGGTGTCATAATTGCTCCTACGAACGGGATATGCAGCGCCGCTTTGAGCCACCACATATTACCCGGCATATAGTACGCAAGCGTGTTGATAGGCATTGCTGCACGAAGGATAGTCATTGGCGAACGGCTGACCGTACCTCCGGACAGCACGATACCGTGTACTTTATGCTTTGCAATTTCTTTCGCTACTTTAATACCCTCCTCTATATCGGAGCCGTGCCAGCAGTCATCCCACATATTGGTTTTTACGACTACAGCCATATCGTTTCCGGCGTGCTTCATTACTTCGTCAAGCACTTCATTGAGGAAGCGTACGCGGTTTTCAAACGAGCCTCCGTACTCGTCGTGACGATGATTGGTGCGAGGGCTTATGAACTGTGAAATGAGGTAAGCGTGTCCTGCGTGAATCTCAACGCAATCGAATCCTGCTTTGCGGCAGAAATCTACGGCTTCTCCGAACTTCTTAACCAACTCTTTTATTTCGCTCACCTTGAGGCGGCGGTGTATAGTCGGCGAATAGAGGTTAAAGCCGTAGGAGGCGGAAACAGGCAGACAATGGCAGGTACTGATATGAGTCATGTTGCCGCAGTGTCCGAGTTGGATACTTGCTTTGGCCCCTTCGGCATGGATAGCGTCTGTCAGTTTCTTCAGTCCTTCAAGTGCCTCGGGACGCACGTAGAGCTGTCCGTCAAAAGAGACACCGCTTAAATCTACCGCGCAATAGGCAACGGTGGTCATTCCCACGCCGCCGTGTGCAACGGATACATGGTAGTCTTGCAACATCTGTGAGGGCTTGTTGCCGGTGCACATGTTTTCGAACGCTGCAGAACGGATAAAACGATTACGCAGCGTAATGGGCCCTAATTGGTAGGGAGTAAATAGTTTATTCATATTAGTAGATGAACGGGATGATACGTTTCAGTTTTTTGCGGTCAAACTCATCGGGAAACTCCTTCTCGTATTTAAGATAGATGGAGTTAGCGCGCGGAACGAGATTGCAGCAGGTGAACCACCAGAACAGCAGACCGGCAAAAGACCATGTGAGGATAGCGAATCCGAACCACTCGGTTATTTCGCCCAAATAATTGGCGCTGGTAACGTATTTATATAATCCCTTCTTAGGTAAGTAATGATTGGTATCTCCGGGTTTGCGCAACGTGCGAATCACATGATCGCTGTGCATATTGATTATCCATCCGGTAAAGAAGATGATGGTGCCGATAATGAAGCGGGGGTCAAGCAGCCAATCGGCGGTGTACATCTCGGGGAAGTACTTGGGTGCGAGATGGAAGAGCCACTCGCCTTGTATATAGCCGTTGACGATATTCCATATCACGGAGAAGAGCATAATGACGATAGGCATCTGCCCTTTACCCTTCAGCAGGAAGGGGAAGATAAATGAACGCTGGAAATAGTGGAACTCAAAGATAAGCAGGAAGACCCAGTATGGTGCGTGCCGTGTAACGGTATAGGGAGATATCGCCCATAGATACAGGACGATGAGGAAGACTGGCATCTCCATCATAAGCCACCCCACCTTGTTACTTACAGTAGGTCCCCATTTCTCGGAACGCATCTTGCCGTAGCCGGCGTCCACGAAATAGAGGGTAACAAAAACCACTAAGCCTATCAGGGCTACAATAAAGAGGAAGTTGTAAAACGAACCTAAATCAGCGTATAAAAATTGTTCCATAAGCAATATTTATAAAATATCAGCGTGCAAAAGTACGACATATTTGTGACGTATGCAAATGAATCTTAAAAAAAGTTACTTTTTTCTATGTTTTTGACAAATAAATAAGCCTGTCACAATAAAAATAATACCTACCCACTTCCAAATTGGCAATTGTTCTCCGAAGAATAGCAGCATAATAAATGCGGTAAAGACGGGGCGGATATTGTTGAATACATTCGCTTTCGTAACTCCCAAATAACGAACACTATAACAGAACAAAATAAATGCCGTCATACCCGATAATACAGCGAGATATGCCACACCGCCTATCGCTTCGCCGGAAATCGAACGTACCCACTCTGCATCAGGATAAAGAATCGCTTTCCCGCCCGCGAGAACATAAAATAGGATTAGTCCCACCAACTGAGCCCAAAAAACAATCGTCAACGGACTATATTTGGCAGGTATCTTCTTCAAAACAATAGAATAACCTACTGCCGTACAAACAGTTACTATCGCCAATGGGATACCTATCCTATTGCCTATCGCAAAATTCGCACTACCCGCTAACACAAGCAATATCATTCCGCCCGTCGAGACTAAAATACCAACTATGTTCCACACCGTTACCCGCTCGCGCAAAAACAACCAGGCAAAAATAGGTGCTATCAACGGATTCGTACTCAAAAACGCTTCCGCGATGGTCGGAGACGCAAACGCATCGTAACAGTACGTCTCCAATATATAATATAAAAACGGCTGAAATATGCCACCTAACAGAAATAGCCACATATCCGGCTTATCTATTTTCTGCAAGCGCAGAATAGAATCCGCTGATGCAAACTTATTGGCAACCAAACCCAACACCAACATCAGCACTATTCCTACCGTGAAACGGGTCAATACCAATGCCAATGGTGCAAAGGACTCCAAAGCCGCTTTCACGGCTATTCCCGACCCTGCCCAAATAAGCATTGCCACCACTACTGCTATGTAAGGAGACGCCTTTTTCATAAAAAAACGTGCAAAAGTATAATAAAGATTTGACATACGCAAATTTATGGGTGTTTTTCGCCATATAAAATAAAAATACCCATATTTTTTTGCACATTCCAAAAAATTGTCGTACCTTTGCAGCCGAATTGGATAATCAAAGCAGTTATGACTTTTTTATCACAAAGTGAAAAAGAAAGTATGATGAAGGACATGAAGTCTTTCGACGAGCCTATGCCATCTGTAGGAGTCTTTTGGTACGACCCACAGGAACATGATTTCTTTGGTGTGTACAAGAAAGAGCTAACCCCTAAGATGGTTGAGGATGCGGCGGAAAAAGGATTGCCGTTTATTAATTATCAGACTTTGCATCGTCAGATTTGGCAAAAACAATACTTCCGAGCGCTTGCTAATCATGAGCCGACTAAGTTCACTGGCGATTATACACAAGTGCCGCGTGGACGTGTTTCCTGGAATATTGATCGTTTTGTTGTTTTTGTTGGTCAATGGGCAAAGGATATCGAAGGCGAATTAACTACGTTGATTGAGAAATATTTCGCCTTGCCGTATTTTGAGTTTAGATACGATGAACACTGGGACCTCGGTCGCGGCTGGTCTGGTGATTTATAATACCCGTCACTCCCTGACGTAAAACAGGAGGACATATTGAATTATTAGAGCACATTGTGCTCTTTTTTTGTCCCTTTTCTATAAAAATGCTAAATAAATTTGCATAATCCAAAAAATTGTTGTACCTTTGCAGCAGAAAGTTGCAAAGACATGAGTAAATCACTAAAAGATCGCTTAGATTACCTGATTGCATTGGTATCAGAATTTGCTGCCGCACACCACCTATCTCTGCAGCAGGCATATCTGTATCTTCAACGATACAAAGGTCTTGACTTTGCCGACGAGTTCTACGATGTAGAGCACACATTATCCTTCGACCAAGCCGTTGAGGATGTAACGATGTACTGCAAAAGAATGGGAGGAACAATCGCATGATACTCTATCACGGAACAAACATAGATTTCACGCAGGTACGCCTCGATATGAGTCGTGCCGGTAAGGACTTTGGCTTCGGATTCTATCTGACCACAGACAAGCAGGTTGCCACGCGCCAAGCTGAGCGTAAGTTACTCCAATACGGTATTGGCACTAAAATAGTGCAGAATTATTATTTGGACGAGCAGAAATTGGAAGAATTGAAAGTGCTCCGTTTCGATTCTTATACCAAAGAATGGGCGGACTTCGTACTCTTAAACCGGCAGAACAAGGAGCCTCGTTCGCTGCATGATTATGACGTAGTTATTGGCCCGATAGCTAATGATACGGTTGGTTTCCAAATTCGCCGTTACACAGAAGGAATTATAACCAAAGCACAGTTCTTGCAAGAGATTATGTATCACCAAGTGACGATGCAATATTTCTTCGGAACAGAACGTGCACTAACAATATTGGAGAGAAAATGAGCAAGGAAACGTTTATGATCGAGTCGCTGACACGCGATGTAGTAGCCCTCTTGATGGAAGAAAGGCGTTTATCTATGCGTGAAGCCATGGATGCCTTCTGCGGCTCCCGCACATTCGATGCGCTCTCGAATCCTGATACTGGTTTGTATTTCCAAAGTCCAGCATATATTCTTGACGAGTTCAAGGCCGAAGGACTATAACCTACCGCTGGCACAGACAGCGAAATAACCTCCGTCACTCCCTGACGTTAAACAGGAGGACATAAAAGGCACAAGCGAGTGCCACAATATAGCGTAATAAGCCAAACTTGATTTTCTGAAAACTGGACACTTTTAGAAAAATCATTATTAGTTCAAGTAGGGTTTATGCACGCTCGCGTATCAGCGTGAGTTTTCCGTGCATTTATTTGAACTAATAAGGTAGTCCAGAACCTCAGAAAATCAAATGAAGCGAACGTAAAGCGCACGCTTTTTCGTGTCCTATTAGGTCCTAT
>CAMOJP010000047.1 GCA_946617165.1 uncultured Bacteroidales bacterium | reverse complement strand
AAACGATAGCCGGGAATCAAGTACTTGGAGTCGTAATTAAAACGGAATATCCCATGGTGTTTCGTCGTATAGGCGGCCTCGACATAAAGAGAGTGAATATATTCAGGATATTGGGAGCCGTCGCCGTAGTAATAGATATTGGACAACAAACCGCCTTGAAAACCGTAATCAGCATCATAGGCTACTGAAGGCAGTATGCCAAAATTCCAACCTGTTTTTATCTTACGACCTAACGAATCTACTTCTTGAGGCTTTGGTTGCCGCTTACCTAACAGCATAAGAGGCAACAACAATACTAAACAAAGGGTAATATACTTCTTCATAACATGTATTATTTACGGTAAGATATACGCTACAGCTACTCCTAAATAGGTTCCTATGGCATATCCTACCAGTCCGATTACTATTCCCGAAATAAGAACTTTCTTGTTCTTCATCGCGCCTACCAAAGGAGGTACAAACGGAGGTGAGCACAACAACGCTATCTGGCTCACACAGAACAAATCGCCACTCACATGGGCGATTCGGCAGAATATAAGGTGCAAAACTGCGGACAGCACCATCACCCAGGCTACAAACAAACCTATCATCACGGAGCCGCCGTTGACGCTATGAATATCAAATAATGATGCCACTATCACTGAGAATATTAGGATAAAGAACATTCCCAATTCAAATGTCTTAGGTAGCGTACGCACTTTCTTGAAAAAAGAGGCGATAATAGATAAAGTCGTGATAGTCAATATGATAACTAACTCATTGAGCGTACCGGTTATCAGTAGTGCCAAACCGGCGCCAACTGCTAAGAATAAAACGCTCAGACCTAAACCGATAAACATACCGCCTACATTCTTACGCTTGAACATTCCGCTATAGTTCTCAACATCTTTCGTCTCCACATCGGCGTCCTTGCGACCTTTACGGGTAACATCCGTGTAAGGTAACACCTTTCGGAACACTTTATATCCGCCTCCTATCATAAAAAATATATACGGAGTCGTCAGCACCATTTCAAACGCTAATACGATGGCCATCACGGTCTTATCAACACCTAACGACGCCCCTAAAGCATTGAAGTTCATCGTTCCACCGGTATATATGCCCGTCATCATCGCGGCTATCTTGTTAAACTCCGCGATTTCTGGAGTGCGGAAAATAAAGTAACCGCTGATTACAGATACGATTACGGCTGAGATGCCGCCTACAAGGGACCAAATCGTTTTCGGCAACGCCTTCGTCCATAACTTGAAGTCGCAGTTAAACAACATCAACGGGATTGCTAACGGCACTGTTACCGACATTAATGTAGACTGTAACTTGCTAAATGTGAGTGCTGATGCCGTACCCGCTTCAAAATGCACAAAACCGGTTAAAGCAAAGAGTATTCCTATCGCGTAGGCGGCTACTACGGTGCCTATCTTCTGCATCCAGGTCCAACGCTTAAAGCACTCAATAATCAAAATAGGGACTATAATATATAACCCGATAATAATATAAACGCGTATCATTTCACTAATGTATTTCTATCTTCAAATAACAACCGCAATGTACGTACATATTCTTGCACGAACATCCAGAAAGGCATTCGTATAAACAGCGTTAGAGGCATTACTAACACCTGCCACACATATTGCACTGAGTTGTGGAATGCAGGATCGGATACTTTCTTGCATATGATAAGCCAGGCAACCCAGAGAGGTATCGTCAGTGCTCCACTTAATATAAACAGCGGGAACAATAGGACCGCATACAGAACCAACATCCATTTAGGCAATGGACGATGATTGAACTTATCAAACGGAGCTGGGGGATTGGCCTTTAACCGGGAGAAATTCTCTTCATAATGCTCATCATCCGGCACCCAAAGTATCTGCTTTCGCATACGCAACGTCAGCTCGTCACGAAGTGCCAAAATTAGGTGGGGACGGTCTAAGTCACTGTGGGACGCCGCGAACTCGGTCACATTGAGAGCCTCGCCTATATTGATTGTCAAATCATCCCAAAGATGGTAGTAATCACCGTATTCTATACCTACAGGAACAATATACACGGGTTTTTCAGCACCAAAGGTGTCGTTCGCTAATAATGCTATACGGAATATACCTTTACTCAGCGGCAGAAGGGAGTGCTTCGGACGATGTGTTCCTTCAGGTAGAATGCAGAACGGAACGCCGTCGCGCAAGGTCGATACGGCATTATTGATTGTCTCATCATTGTGCCGGACTTCATCTAAACCGTCACGCACACGACGTATTGGCATTATCTTCAACCATGTCAGCAGGCGTGCAAGACGTTCTTTACGGAATATATCCGCACGGGCTACAAATACCTTGCGGCTTCGGTCTATGCCTAATACAGCCATCGCATCGCACAAACCATCGGTATGATTAGGAGAATATATTACAGCGCCGTCCTTCGGAACATGCTCATAGCCTACGTATTGTATATGCCTATAACTGTGGCGAAACATCCAATCTACATACGGACGCAAAAAGTCATAAAGCCGGTCACTATCTTGTATTTTTGACATATAATATCTCTTGTGTTTTTGACTTATAATATCATTTGAGACTGCAAAACTACTGCTTTTTTTTAATATATGCAAATTTTTTAAATAAATGCTATAAAATTTCCCCCTTTTACTCCCCCTTTCACGCACCTTTTCACTTCCCCTTTCACTCCCCTTTTCACTCCCCCTTTCACTTCCCCTTTCACTCCCCTTATTCCCGAAGGTCGCCCGAAGGTCACCCGAAGGTCGCCCGAAGGTCGAGCGACTGTCGAACAACAGTCAAGCGACGGTCGAACAACAGTCAATTGAGGTTCTAACGAGCTATAACAAGACCATCAGCATACTGCAAAGAATGTCACAGCACATAAAAGTGCAGAAAATGCGCCTTTATGCATTTTTTTCTTGCACATATAAAAAAAAAGCAGTACCTTTGCGCGCTTATTCTGCGATGCAGAAAGTATAATTAATATGTTTAACCCTTTAATTGGTAGGTAACAGTCTGTCCTATTGGACAAAACTGCCGACTACCACCACTCTACCTTATGGCAGAAAACAAATCTCTCCAGAACTTCGACTGGGATGCCTATGAGAAAGAATCTAAAGGCACATTAAATGAAGAACTTATTCAAAAGTATGACAACACCCTGAGCGCTATCAAGGACAAAGAAGTTGTTGAAGGTGTTGTTATGTCTATCAACAAACGCGAAGTAGTCGTTAACGTTGGCTTCAAATCGGACGGTATCGTTCCCGCTGCTGAATTCCGCTACAATCCGGACCTCAAGGTCGGTGACAAAGTAGAGGTCTTCATTGAGAGCCAAGAGGACAAAAAAGGTCAACTCGTTCTCTCACACAAAGAGGCACGCGCAGCTCAAGCTTGGGACCGTGTCGTTGATGCTTGCGAAAAAGGCGAAATCGTTAACGGTTACATCAAATGCCGTACAAAAGGCGGCATGATTGTGGATGTACTCGGTATGGAAGCTTTCTTGCCGGGTAGCCAAATCGATGTTAAACCGATTCGTGACTACGACGTATTCGTTGGTAAGACTATGGAATTCAAGATTGTTAAAGTCAATCAAGATTTCCGTAATGTCGTTGTTTCTCACAAAGCCCTCATCGAAGAGGAACTGGAGGCACAAAAGAAAGAAATCGTTTCACGTCTCGAGAAAGGTCAAGTGCTCGAAGGTGTGGTTAAGAACATCACTAACTACGGAGTCTTCATTGACCTCGGTGGAGTTGATGGTCTCATTCACATTACTGACCTCAGTTGGGGACGAGTTACCGATCCCAAAGAGATCGTTCAACTCGACCAGAAGATTAATGTCGTTATCCTTGACTTCGATGATGACAAGAAACGTATCGCTCTTGGTCTTAAACAACTTACTCCTCACCCATGGGAGCAACTCGATCCGAACCTCAAAGTCGGTGACAAAGTTCATGGTAAGGTCGTTGTCATGGCTGACTACGGAGCATTTGTTGAAATCGCAGACGGCGTAGAAGGACTTATCCACGTTAGTGAAATGAGCTGGAGCCAACACCTCCGTTCCGCTAATGACTTCCTCAAAGTCGGAGACGAAGTGGATGCTGTTATCCTTACACTCGACCGCGACGAACGCAAGATGTCTCTCGGCATTAAACAACTTAAACCGGATCCTTGGGAGAACGTTACTGAGAAGTATGCTGTTGGCACACGCCACTGGGCTAAAGTGCGTAACTTCACCAACTTCGGAGTATTTGTTGAAATCGAAGAGGGAGTAGATGGTCTCATTCACATCAGCGACCTCAGCTGGACCAAGAAAATCAAACACCCGAACGAGTTCACTTCTATCGGTGCTGAAATCGAAGTCATCGTACTCGAAATCGACAAAGAGAACCGTCGTCTCAGCCTCGGACACAAACAACTTGAGGAAAATCCTTGGGAAGAACTCGAAGCTAAATACGGCGTGGACACACTTGTAGAAGGTAAAATTGTTGAACTTAGCGACAAAGGTGCAGTCGTAGCACTCGAAGATGGCGTTGAAGGATTCTGCACAAGCCGTCATCTCGCTAAAGAGGACAAGAGCCCCGTTGCTAAAGGCGACACACTCGAGTTCCGCGTTATCGAGTTCAACAAAGATGCTAAACGCATCATGCTCAGCCACCTCCGCACATGGGAGGAGAAGAAAGAAGCACCTGCTAAAGAGACTAAAGCTAAAAAAGAGGCCGCTCCTGAACTTCCGAAGGTTGAGAAAACCACTCTTGGTGACTTGGATGTTCTTGCTAACCTCAAAGCCAGCTTAGAGCAAGAAGCTGAAAAACCTGCTAAGAAAGCTCCGGCTAAAAAAGCAGCTAAGGCTGAAAAGGCTGAAGAAGTTAAGGAAGAAGAAGCTCCAAAAGCTAAAAAGACCACCAAAAAGGCTGCAAAAAAAGAGGATGCTGAATAAGCATTCTCTTTGCACTTTGCAAAAAAGAAGAGCAACTCAATTGAGTTGCTCTCTTTTTTTACTTAACTCGTCTTTCTTGAATACGAGCTTTCTTACCGGTGAGGTTACGCAGATAATAGAGTTTAGAGCGACGTACTTTACCGTACTTGTTTACTGTGATGTTCTCGATGAACGGGCTGTCCATTGGGAAGATACGCTCAACACCAACGTTACCGGACATCTTACGTACCGTAAAGCGCTTCTTGTCTTGGCTTCCGTGAATAGCAATTACATCACCACGGAACTCCTGAATACGCTCTTTGTTACCTTCTTTAATACGATAAGCAACCGTGATCTGGTCACCGGCTGCGAAAGCAGGGAACTCTTTCTTCTCGCCTGCAAATGCCTCTTCGGCAATCTTCATCAAATCCATTTCGATTGATATTTAATAAGTTACGCATTCTATAGTATACACTACTATTCGTCGGACACCATTAACTCCTAACGAGTTTCTATCCACAACTACCTTAATCGCCAGAGACTATAGACGCAAATCGGCGGCAAAAGTACTGCTTTTTTTTCATATACGCAAAAAAAAGTGCAGAAAAATCAACAATCTGCACTTTTTTCTACTTTAACTTATTCGGTATAGCCGTAATGACGCAAACGAGATTTGGACGAACGCCAGTCTTTATCTACTTTTACAAAAAGCTGAAGGAAGACTGGGTTTTCGAAGAAGGCCTCTATATCCCGTCTTGCTTGGGAACCTACACGCTTAAGCGCAGAACCGGCCTTACCAATTATTATACCTTTCTGTGAATCGCGTTCCACGTAGATTACTGCGGAGATACGGATTATACCTTTAGGGTGCTGTTCGGACGGATCCTCATCATGAAAGGTCTCTACTTCAACCTCGACCGAATAAGGAATCTCTTTATCGTAGTTGAGTAATATTTTCTCACGGATTATCTCATCTACAAAGAAACGCGCAGGCTTATCGGTCAACTGGTCTTTATCAAAGAAAGGAGGCGAAGGAGGCAGGGCGCCCTTGATAGCTTCAAACAGTTGCTCCACACCGAATTTCTCTTGTGCCGAGATGGGGAACACTTGTGCCTGTGGCAGTTGCTTATGCCAATAGTCCACCAGATTGTCCAACGTCTCTTGGGTAGTGAGGTCTATCTTATTGATGATAAGGAACACCTTCGTATTCGCAGCAGCCATCCGCTTCACTTTCTCCAAGAAGTCCGCATTCTTTTCAGGCGAGTCTTGTACGTCCGTTACATACAACAGGACATCTGCGTCCACTAATGCGGAACGGGAGAACTCCAGCATCTGCTCTTGCAACATATAGTTCGGTTTGAGCACACCCGGAGTATCTGAATAGACAATCTGGAAGTCGTCTCCGTTGACGATGCCCATGATGCGGTGGCGTGTGGTCTGCGCCTTGGATGTGATTATCGACAGGCGCTCGCCTACCAACGCGTTCATCAAGGTGGATTTGCCTACATTGGGGTTGCCTACGATATTGACAAACCCTGCTCTATGTGTCTTATTGTCAGCCATTATTCGCTAAACATTTTACCCGCACTCAGTTTGTTCACTTTACCAAAACGTGCTTTGAGCGCCTTTTGGTCAATCAGTTTCGGGTCTCCCATTATCAGGACTCTCATCGGCTTTCCTTGCACATACTTTTTGTAGAAACCTACAATATCTTCAAACTGCAGTTTCTCTACTTGTCGTACCTGAAGCATGGCCGGGTCTATCTGATATCCGAGTCTGGACCAGGCAATCATGCGTTGGCTCTTAGAGCGGAATGTAGGATGGTTAGAGAACATCTCCTGCGCTAAGATAGTACGGATATTTTCGATATTATCCCCATTCTGCGGCATGGAATCGAGAAGTGAACAATAGACGTTCAACGCATCGACAACTTTATCGGATTGAGTGCCTACATAACCGATGAAGTAGGTGTTTCGCTTCGGTACAGGTGGAGTGAGGAATGCGCCGTACGCAGTATAAGCCATAGAGCGTTTCTCACGTATCTCGTTCAGTACGATGCCGGAGAAGCCACCGCCGAAATACTCGTTGAAGGCATTATTCAGTACGGTTTCTTTAATAGCGAAGGGAGCTCCTTCAATGAAAAAGTATATCTTCGCCTGCTGCATCGTCTTGTCCGGTAAGAAATAGAGTTCTGTCTTATCGAATGTGGTACGGGGACGCTCTATCGGAGCGGAAGAAGGTATCGCCTTTTCGGACATAGGCACGTGACCATAGAGGGCTGCCTTGACGGAGTCGATTGGCATTCGGCCTGCATAGTGCATTTCTAACTCGAAGTCTAATGCTCGGTGCCACTCTGCCTCTAACTTGCCGGTGGTAAGTTGGAGGACCTCACTAAGAGGGGTACGGCGTAGGTATTCGGAGTTATCTCCATAGATAACATAGTCATAAGCTGCATCGGCAACAACATCGGTATTCTTGCGCTCCACTTGACGTGAAGAATAGACTTGACCTTTGACACTGCTCAGTTTGACATCGTTCTCTGAAGAGAAGTCCGGGAAGAGCATATGCAGATTAACAAGCGAGATAATCTCCTGCATGTTTTTCTCTGCGCCTTCAATATTTACAATCACGTAGTCGTTGTTCACGCTGTAGGAGCATTTACCACCAAGCCGGGCCAGTTTGGCACGGAACTCACCGGCACTAAGACCGGGTGCACCTTTCAGACCGGCTACGTTCATTAGCTGAACTGCATAGTCCAGAAGCGGCATTTGATAAGTACCCACCCCGTATTTGAGACAAAGGGTGAAAATATCGTTCTTCGGGTTTGGAGTTATGTAGGCGTGTACATTCTCGGCGAACTTAGAACGAGTGATATCTGTCAGGTCCACATAACGAGGTACTAATTTGCCTGCAGGAATAGACGAGAAGTTCTTGTAGTAGTCGGATTGTCCTTGTCCCGGCTCGATAGGTTTGATTTTAGGCTTAGCCAATTTATCTTTCTTAGGTGAGCCTTCTGCTATCTCGAAGGTCTTATGAGGTGCTGCCAAATATTTCTTTGCGATACGAACCACCTCCTCTTTCGAGAGTTTGGCAAGTTTCTCTTTCTGGCTGAAAATCTCTTCAAACGGGACTTGATAGACGTAGCCTTGCAGCAAAACAAATGCCTTCTGCATAGCGTATTCCATCATTCTGTCGTAGTCTTGGATAGCGTTAAGTTTGACCGCTTCGAACAAGTCATCGGATATTTCTCCCTTCACTAATTTATCCACAGCTTCCATCAACAGGCTCTCCGTTTCTTTAAGCGAGCGGTAAGACTGGGTCGTCATATCCATATAAGGTATCGCGATGACTTCAAGTCGTCCCATATCACGGGCTGAACCGTTGAGTGCTGCTGCGTACATGAGTTTATTATCCAAAATCATCTCGTCAAGCAGGCCGATACCCATTTCGTTGGACAAGAGATCGCACACCACATCTAATGCCAACTCGTCCTCTGCACCTACTTTTACGCCGTCATATGCGACACATACTTCGGGGAAGTAGCCTAACTTGGCACTATAGGTCTCATTCTTGGAGAAGTCCGTCGAAGCATAAGTTTTACGTTCAGGTAGCGGTTTGCTCTCCAGACGTCCGAAGGTCTTAGCTATCAACGGCTTAGCCTCTTCCGTAGAGAAGTCACCGACCATGATAAGAGCCATATTATTCGGCACGTACCATGTGTTAAAGAACTCGATGAGCTGACGCAGCTTGGGGTTTTTCAGGTCTTCGGGATAGCCGATGATATCGCGTGCATAGGCACTCCCGGCGTACAGTTTCTCGTTGATGAATTTCTGTACATGCTGGGAGTTATCGTCGGAATACATGTTGTACTCCTCGAATACGTTCTCCAATTCAGCCTGGAAGGTACGGAAGACTGGGTTGATGAGTCTGTCCGAATAGAGCGTGAGCCATCTCTCCATCTGGTAGCCGGGGAATCGGTTGTGGAAGTAAGTCATGTCGTAGCTGGTAGCGGCATTGAGGTCTTCACCGCCGATAGACTGTATAAGGTTAGAGAACTCGTCCGTTGCGCTGTATTTCGCGGCGAGGCGGCTCTGTTCGTTTATACGCAGTTGGATTTGTTCACGCTCTTTGGCGTCTGTCGTCATTGCGAGTGTGTCGTAGAGGGCGATTACATGCTCATAATAGGGTTTCTCTTTCTCCCAATCGAGAGCACCCATTGTATTGGTTCCCTTAAAGAGCATGTGCTCCAAGTAGTGCGCCAAACCGGTAGCGGTTTCCGGCTCATCAATAGATCCGGCGCGGGTTACGGTGGCGCCGAAGACATCGGGCATGTCGTGGTCTTCCCATAATAGAACGGTCAGACCGTTATCCAATTTGTACTGTGTAAATCCTTCCGGTTGTTGTGCGAAGGAAATCATCACGCTGAACAGCAGCGCTACGCTAAATAAAATCTTTTTCATCTATATAATTACCATTCTAATAATACTTTTCCGCATTGTCCGCTGACCATCACATCAAAGCCTTTTTGGAAGTCATCAAACTTAAACCGATGGGTGATAACCGGGCTTAGGTCGAGTCCGCCTAATATCATCTGCTCCATCTGATACCAAGTCTCCCACATTCGCCGGCCGGTGATACCTTTGATTGTGAGTGCATTGAATATGACGTCGGACCAGTTCACTTTAGTGTCAGCAGGCAAGATACCTAACTGCGCGATATTAGCGCCTTTGTACATATGTTCTATCATGTCATTGAAGGCAGACGGAGCACCGGACATCTCCAGTCCTACATCAAATCCTTTGATACCGAGTTCGCGCATAGCCCATTCTACTGTTTCGCCTTTGGCTCCGTTGACCGTTAGGGTGGCTCCCATTTTCTTGGCGATATCAAGTCGCAGTTCGTTGATATCGGTTACGACGACGTGTTTAGCACCGGCGTATCGGCATATACCTGCAGCCATCGTACCAATCAGTCCCGCTCCTGTGATGAGGACATCTTCGCCTAACAACGGGAAAGCGAGAGCGGTGTGCGTTGCATTACCGAACGGGTCCATTATGGCTGCGAAGTCATCGGGGATAGCGGGATTGAGTTTTACAACGTTGGACTCGGGTATTGTAACATATTCAGCGAAGCATCCGTCTTTGCCCATGATACCGACAGAGATTGTGTTTTCACACACGTGTCCCATGCCTCTCCGGCAGTTGCGGCAGTGCCCGCAGACGATATGTCCTTCAGCAGTAACTCGTTCGCCCACTTGGATGTTACGGACACCGGGACCGACTTCCACTACTTCGCCTACGAACTCGTGCCCCATGATATAAGGCGGTTTGCAGTGCGTCTGGGACCACTCGTCCCATTTATACATATGTAAATCCGTGCCGCAGATAGCAGCTTTCTTGACTTTGATGAGTACATCGTTGACGCCCACTTCCGGCATCGGCACATCTTCCATCCAAATGCCGTAGTCAGGGTATCGTTTAACTAAAGCTTTCATTTGAGAACACCTAATTGTTTACCTACTTTTACGAAGGCGTTAATACCTTTATCTAATTGTTGCGGAGTGTGAGCAGCACTGAGTTGCACGCGTATCCGAGCTTGTCCTTTAGGCACTACGGGGTAGTAGAAGCCGGTGACATATATTCCCTCTTTCTGCAGAGCATCGGCAAACTCCTGGCTCAGCCGTGCGTCGTAGAGCATAACGGCGCAGATAGCGGACTGAGTGGGCTTGATGTCGAAACCGGCAGTTTTCATCTTACTGACGAAATAGTCGGTGTTAGCATGCAGACGGTCTTGCAGCGTATTATCACGCGTAAGGATTTCGAGTGTTTTTAGTCCGGCGGCAGCAATCATAGGAGGAATGGAGTTAGAGAAGAGGTACGGTCTGCTTCGTTGTCTGAGCAGGTCGATTATCTCTTTTCGTCCGGTAGTGAACCCGCCGACAGAGCCGCCGAAGGCCTTACCCAGTGTTCCGGTGATTATTTCCACTTTGCCTCGTAGGTTATAGAGTTCTGTTACGCCGTGTCCTGTTTTACCGACTACTCCGGCGGAGTGGCTCTCGTCAACCATAACGAGTGCGTTGTATTTCTGCGCGAGTTCGTATATCTTATCGAGCGGACACACATTTCCGTCCATAGAGAAGACTCCATCAGTTGCGATGATGCGGAAGCGTTGTTGCTGAGCAGCTTTGAGTTGCTCTTCAAGGTCGGCTACGTCACCGTTCTTATATCGATAGCGCACAGCCTTGCACAGTCTTACTCCGTCAATGATGGAAGCGTGGTTGAGTGCATCGGAGATGATGGCGTCCTCCTCGGTTAGAAGCGGTTCGAACAGTCCACCGTTAGCATCAAAGCAGGCGGCATAAAGGATTGTGTCTTCCGTCCCGAAGAAGGCGGATATGGCATTCTCCAGTTGTTTATGGGTATCTTGTGTTCCGCAGATGAAGCGTACGGAAGCCATTCCGTATCCTCGGCTATCCATTACATTTTTGGCAGCCTCAATAAGTTCTTTATTGTCTGCAAGTCCGAGGTAGTTATTGGCGCAGAAGTTGATAACATCTACTCCACCCTCTACCTTGATTTCTGACGACTGCGGCGTAATTATCACGCGCTCGTTCTTATATAATCCTGCATCGCGAATCTCTTGTAGTGTTGTCTGCAGGTGTTTTTGAAATTGTTCGTACATAGTTGTTTATTTTGGATTATGGACCGTTCACTTTGCTCACTTAAGGAATAAGGAGTAATGACTTAAATGTATTAGTCGAGTCATTTTTGTCTTTTTTCTTTGAGCGAAGCGGTCTTTTTTCTTTGAGCCCGCAAAGCGGGCGGTCTATTAAATAATTCCTTGTTCAAGCATAGCTTGTGCCACTTTCATAAATCCGGCTATGTTAGCTCCTTTGACGTAATCGATGGTGCCGTCAGCTTGTTTACCGAATTTGACGCACTGTTCGTGTATGGACTGCATTATATGGTGCAGTTTCTCGTCCACTTCTTTAGCGGTCCAACTCAGGTGTTCAGCGTTCTGCGTCATTTCGAGTCCCGAAGTAGCTACGCCTCCGGCATTAACGGCTTTGCCCGGTGCGAAGAGCACGTTGTTGTGTTGGAAGTAATGAATTGCGCCGGGTTGGCAGCCCATATTACTTACCTCGCAGCAGCACCAGCATCCGTTAGCTTTGAGTTCTTTTGCGTCGTCTTCGGACAGTTCGTTTTGGAAAGCGCAAGGCAACGCGATATCGCATTTTTGTGACCATGCTTTCTTGCCTGCGATAAATGTGGCCATAGTCGGGAATTTGTCCGCCATGTCTTGTACTTTATTACGGTTAGAGGCACGCATGACAAGCATATAGTCAATCATCTCTTGTGTGATTCCGTTTGGTATAGCGCACACGCCGTCAGGTCCGGAGATAGCAATCACTTTAGCGCCTAACTCGGTTGCTTTTTTACAAGCCCCCCATGCTACGTTTCCGAATCCCGAGATAGCAACTGTCTTGCCTTTGATATCTTTACCATCTTGGTGCAGCAGGTGTTGTGTAAAGTACAGTGCACCATATCCTGTAGCTTCAGGGCGCAGGATTGAGCCTCCCCAGGTCATGCCTTTGCCGGTCAGCACACCCGTGTGGTATTCTCGAGCAAGCTTCTGGTACATCCCGTTAAGGAAACCTATTTCTCGTCCTCCTACTCCTACATCTCCTGCGGGTATATCCTGGTCGGGACCGATACATCTCCACAGTTCGAGCATGAAGGCGTGGCAGAATCGCATTATCTCGGCATCGGATTTACCGACGGGGTCGAAGTCACTTCCTCCTTTGGCACCGCCCATAGGCAATGTGGTGAGTGCATTTTTGAAGGTTTGTTCGAATCCGAGGAACTTAAGCATAGAGGGGTTAACGGCTCGGTGGAATCGCAGTCCTCCTTTGTAGGGGCCTATAGCGGCATTGAACTGTACGCGGTATCCGAGGTTTGTCTGTACTTCGCCGTTGTCATCGACCCACGTTACTCTGAAGGTAAAGATACGGTCAGGTTCGACGAGTCGTTCGATTATTTTAGCCTGTTCATACTCGGGGTGTTGGTTATAGACCTCTTCGATAGATGTTAGTACTTCCTCCACGGCTTGCAGATATTCAGCCTCTCCGGGATGTTTGGCAGCTAATCGCTGCATTATCTCTTGCGTTTTCATAATAGATTAGATTGGTTGATTGATTTTGCGCTACAAATATACGACAAAAATTGCATATACACAAATTTATTTATATTTTTTAGCCGAAATAATAGAATATTATTACTTTTATGCGCAAAAAAGACGTTTATGCTTGCATAAAAACGGATTTTTTTGAGGATAAAAGTGTAGGCACGCAGTGCCGGCTAAAAAATAAAGTTTGTGTATATCCCGCAGGACGCGAACCACCATTCGAAGGGTCCCTTTAGGGGAGTAGGTCGAATATACTACTTTTTCCCATATATGCAAATAAAAAGTGCTCCGCATATCAGCGGGGCACTTTTGGGGTTTAGTGTGCTGCGCACGGTTAATAATTCAGTTTCTTTCCTGTCGAGGGGCTGTTCGCCGCCTCGACATCCGGGGTCCCCAAAACATTTTAATTTTTGGGGAAAGCGTAGAGCAAGGCGGAGTGCTTTACAAGCGCGTGGCGCGCAGTCGCACGAGCCTTAACTTAAGCGCACCGCATGGGTTTTCGTTGTTTTTTAGAGCGAAGCGAGTTTTTGTAAGGCGATGAT
>CAMOJP010000046.1 GCA_946617165.1 uncultured Bacteroidales bacterium | reverse complement strand
CTTTTGCATAAAAATTAACTTTTTTAATATAGTTCGTGCCCTTGTGGCTAAGAACTGACAAATTTTATATCTTCTTCCTTAAAAATACACGTATTTAACGAAATTCGATAAAAAAATTTGTCTGTTCCATTTTTTTGTTGTATATTTGCACGCTAATTGTGATAAAATGCTTTTTCAAGATATAATAGGACAAGAACGAACTAAACAACAACTGCGCAATGCCGTGCAAAAGGGACTCATACCGCATGCACAACTCTTTACAGGACCGGAGGGCGTGGGCAAACTGCAACTCGCTATCGCGTATGCACAATACCTCGCATGCCCCAATAGAACAAACCAAGACGCTTGCGGAACATGCCCCACTTGCCTACAATACAGCAAACTGCAACACCCCGATCTCCACTTCGTCTTCCCTATAGTGAAAAACGAAACAGGAGATGTCTGCGACGACTTCATCGACGACTTTAGACAGCTCATCCTTGATAAACACTACTTCAATCTGGACGACTGGCACACAGCGCTCGGCGTCGAAACAAAACAAAGCCTTATCTACGAAAAAGAAAGCTCCGAAATCCTGCGCAAACTCAGCCTCAAAGCCTTCTCCGACGAATACAAAATCATGATCATCTGGCAACCCCAGAAAATGAATGCTACTTGCGCCAATAAACTGCTTAAAATACTCGAAGAACCGCCACAAAAAACCATCTTCCTCCTCGTTACTGAGCAACCTGACCTGCTGCTCACTACTATCCTTAGCCGCGTTCAACAAGTCAGAGTACCCAAATTGACGGAAAACGACATCCGAAACGGATTAGTCGCATACGGCTACGACCAACAGCAGGCGGACGACTGGGCGCATATCGCTAACGGTAGCTTCCTCAACGCACTCCATTTAGCTAACGAAAGCGGGGACAATAAACGCTATCTGTCCGATTTTATCGCACTCATGAGAGATGCCTACACCATCGGACATATTTCCAACGCCGCTAAAAAAGCCGAGTCCCTCCAACGTATCCGGAAATGGAGCCTTGATATGGCGGACGCCAAAGTCGGAAGGGAACGACAAAAAGCATTCCTGCAATACGCACAAAAACAGGTCCGGGAAAACTATATCGCTAACCTCCGACAACCACAACTCAACTACCAGACTGCCGAAGAACGAGACTTCTCACAACGATTCGCTCCGTATATCAATGACGCTAATGTCGAACAAATAATGAACGAACTCGACAAAGCCGAACAGCAAATCACACAAAACGGCAACGCCAAAATCATTTTCTTCGACCTTTGCCTACAGTTTATCGTGCTACTTAAAAAATAATATTCACGCATATATGAAAGATAGATTTACACTTAATAACGAAGCCTGCGAGTTTACACCACGCGCCTGCAGACGCAACTCGGCGCATATGCTCCCCGTTACCGACTGGCTGGCTGATTTGCCCGGGGACTTCGACGAAAACGACCTCGTCGAAGTCCAATTCAAAAATACACGAAAAGTGTTCTTCCGCAATACCAACCACCTCCCCCTCGAGAAAGGGGTCAGCGTCATCGTCGAAGCTAATCCGGGATACGACTTGGGAGAGGTAACACTCACCGGAAGACTCGTCAAAATGCAACTCAAAAAAAACCGCATCGACCTCGAACGATACGAAATACGTAATGTCATCCGACTTGCAGAACAAGCTGACCATGACAAAGCCGCACTCGCACATGCCAAAGAGCAGGAAACAATGATCAAAGCCAGGCAACTCGCCAAGTCACTCGGACTCGAAATGAAAATCGGAGATGTCGAATACCAGGGAGACGGAACCAAAGCAATCTTCTATTATATCGCCGACGGACGAGTCGACTTCAGACAACTCATTAAACTCTATGCCGAAGCATTCCGGGTACGCATCGAAATGAAACAGATCGGAGCAAGACAGGAAGCCGGACGTATCGGGGGAACGGGACCATGCGGCAGAGAACTATGCTGCTCAACCTGGATGACCAACTTCACTTCCGTCGGTACAGGAGCCGCAAGACTGCAGCACATCTCGCCTAACCCCCAGAAATTAGCAGGACAATGCGCTAAACTTAAATGCTGCCTCAATTACGAAGTCCCTATCTACGAAGACGCACAACGACGAGGAGAAACTATCGGGTCGCCCGTCAACGTAGAAGAAACTCCCGACTTGGGATTCAAAAACGATGTCGGACAAGGGGACTTGAACCGCTTTGACCGGAAGAAAAAACAATTCAAAGACTCGCATAACAACCGTAGAGTTGAACATAAAAACAATAACAATGAACGCCAAAAACATACTGATAACAATCCTGATTAGCCTCTCCTTCTGTGCGTGTAACCACAATACCCTGTACTCGCACTTTCTTCCCGTTTCACCGGTAGGATGGCAGCAGGATTCGGTTCTCACATACACTTTCCCCGTACACGACACACTCAATCATTATGACGTCATCATCTGTGTGAGGCATATGGAAACCTATCCCTATCAGAACATGTGGCTCTTCTGCGCCTGCGGACTGGACTCCCTCAAACACGATACTATCGAGTTCTTCCTCGCTGACGACAGAGGTAAGTGGCTCGGTAATGGCAGTAATCAATATGTCGAAATGCCAGTCCTCTATGAGCAAAACATACTCTTCCCAGATACAGGACTATATAACTTTACCATACAACATGGAATGAGGGACGAACGACTCAAAGGAGTGAGTGACATAGGACTAATCATTAGACAATCCAACTGACAAATGGGAAAGAATAAACTAAAAAAGTTCGCTGAAATGGAGACTTTTCACAATGTCTTCCAGTGCGCAGCATGCGAATTGAACGATAATAATCCCGTCGTACAAATGGCAGGACGCTGGCGGGAAAAATACTTCCGTAACGACAATCCCATCGTCCTCGAATTAGGATGCGGAAGAGGAGAATACACCGTCGGACTCGCACAAACATATCCCCATAAAAACTTTATCGGTATCGACATCAAAGGCGCAAGACTATGGGCCGGAGCTAAACAAGCTGAACTGCAACAGATGCGCAATGTCGCCTTTTTGCGTACCAATATCGAACTGCTCGAAAACTTCTTTACTGCCGGTGAAATCGACGAAATTTGGATTACTTTCTGTGACCCGCAGATGAAAAAAGCATCCAAACGGCTTACATCCACTTTCTTCATGGCACGATACCAGAATATCATGAAACCTGACGGACTTATCCACCTTAAAACAGATAGTCCGTTCCTTTATACCTATACACGCGAAATGCTGCGCCTTAACAACTACCCCGTCCTCGAGGATACCGACAATTTATACGCTGCCGACGAACATTTTGAGGACGCCAAAGCGCTGCGCACTCACTACGAACAACAATGGCTCGACAGAGGGATGACTATCAAATACCTCACGTGGAAACTCGTACACAAACAGACCTTCGAAGAGCCTGATATCGAAATAGAAAAAGACAACTACCGTTCATACGGACGAAATTATGTATCCACAACAAATAATTGACGCGCTGCGCCATGTGCGCTACCCAGGTACCGGAAACGACCTCGTGCAAGCCGGCATGCTCGAAGATGATATACGTATCAGCGGACTTGCCGTCTCTTTCTCAATCATCTTCGATAAAGAGAATGACCCCTTCATCAAATCCGTCGTCAAAGCCGCACAAACGGCTGTCACTACGTATGTTGATGAGAATGCTGCCGTCACTATCCATCCCAAATTCAGAACAATTCTTCCGCAACCGGCTGCTAACGACAAACAAGCCCCGATACGCGCTAAGAACATTATTGCCATCCACAGCGGAAAAGGCGGAGTCGGCAAATCAACCGTAGCAGCTAACTTGGCAGTCGCGCTGGCTAAAAACGGGTTCTCGGTAGGACTACTGGACGCCGATATACACGGACCCAGTATTCCTAAGATGTTCCATATAGAGGATTGCAGACCTGTATCCGTCAACGTGGACGGACGCGATTTGATCGAACCCATCGAGCAATACGGCGTGAAAATACTCAGTATAGGTTTCTTCGTTGACCCTGCTAATGCCGTCGTATGGCGAGGAGGACTCGCGTCTAATGCTATAAAACAACTCATCGAAGATGCACACTGGGGAGAGCTGGATTATTTCCTCATCGACTTGCCTCCCGGAACAAGTGATATCCACCTCACACTCGTCGCCGAACTGCAACTCACAGGTGCTATCGTCGTCACTACTCCGCAACCCGTCGCTTTAGTGGACGCACGAAAAGGCGTTGATATGTTCCGCAACGAGAAAATAAACGTGCCGGTGCTCGGAATAATAGAGAATATGGCTTGGTTCACACCCGCTGAGTTGCCGCAGAACAGATACTATATCTTCGGACAAGACGGTGGCAAACGGCTCGCACAGGAGTTAAACGTGCCCCTGTTAGGACAAATCCCGCTCGTCCAATCCGTACGGGAAGCCGGAGACAACGGACAACCTATAGCACTGCAAAAAGGACACCCCGCGGCCGATATATTTGATAACATATGCCAGCAACTACAGAGTTAGGCACTGCGCCCGTACATAAACTGCTTTTTAAATATGCTATGCCAGCCATCATCGCTATGACGGCGACATCGCTGTATAATATCGTTGACAGTATTTATATCGGGCACGGTTGCGGAGCTTTGGCATTAGGAGCTTTGACGGTGGCGAAGCCCTTTATGGACATATGCGCCGCGTTCGGTAGTCTTGTCGGAGTCGGCGCATCTTCACTCTTGGCTATCTACCTCGGCGAAAAAGACTACGAACGCGCTAATAGGGTGCTCGGTAATGTGATCGTTCTCAACGTCATTCTCTCTGCTATCGTTATGGCGATCGGACTCATCTGGCTTGACCCGATTCTGATTGCTTTCGGTGCCAGCGACGACACCTTGTCTTATGCCCACGATTATATGGAGATTATTCTCTATGGGAATATTCTAACGCACATCTATTTTGGGCTCAACGCTTTGTTGCGCTCTGCCGGACATCCTCGCTTCTCTATGACGGCTACCATCGTTGCCGTCGTCGTGAATATCATCTTGGACCCCCTGTTCATTTTCGGTATGGAAATGGGAGTAAGCGGTGCCGCTTTAGCCACTGTCATCAGCCAAGCCGTAGCCGTCGTTTGGCAGCTCACCAAATTTATGGACAAGAACGAATTGGTTCGATTCCACCGGGGAATTTGGAGACTCAATCGGCATATCACCGGCAGGGCGCTGGCTATCGGTATGTCACCTTTCCTATATAATATCGCGCACTGTCTTGTGGTCATCATCATCAATAACCAACTCAAACATTTTGGAGGTGATATGGCTATTGCGTCTTATGGAGTGATTAACCGTCTCACCTTCGTCTTTGCGATGATGGTGATGGGTCTTAACCAAGGTATGCAACCTATTGCCGGTTATAACTACGGCGCTAAGCAGTATGAACGGGTCTTGCAGTCCTTCTATCTCACTTGCGCATATGCGACCGCTGTGATGGCTGTCGTCTTCCTCCTGGGTGAGTTATGCCCGCAAGTCGTCACGAAGATGTTTACACACGACCCTATTCTTATCGGACTCACTATCCGTCCTATGCGTATCATATGCTCAACAATGCTTATTATCGGCTTCCAGATGGTGGCGGGTAACTTGTTCACCTCTATCGGTCAGGCCGGACGATCTATCTTCCTCAGCCTCACCAGACAAGTCATATACCTAATACCGCTGACGCTTATCCTGCCTATGTTCTTCTCTGACCCGTTAGACGGCGTTTGGTGGGCTATACCCCTCAGCGACGCGCTCGCTGCCGTCACCGCGGTCATAGTACTGCTCGCATCCCGCAAAAAACTGCACATGCAAAAACATACATCTCCAAGTAGCAAAATATAGTTTTTATTTGCACAAATAAAAAACTTTTTGTACTTTTGCGCCGCATAACATAAAAACGAAATAAATAATTGTTCCATTATGGCACAAGAACAAATACGATTACCCGAAAATGCATCGCGTCCCTTGAAGCCGGGAGAGCAGTATAAACCTATTCTTCCGGGAGATAAGTCTTTTCCGGAAGTAACTCCCTATAGCGTTATCTTAGGAGTGGTAATGGCTGTCATCTTCTCAGCCGCCGCCGCTTATCTGGGACTTAAAGTCGGACAGGTCTTCGAGGCGGCAATCCCTATCGCCATCATCGCAGTCGGGCTTTCCACAGCGTTGAGACGTAAAAACGCTCTCGGAGAGAATGTCATTATTCAGTCTATCGGAGCGTCCTCAGGCGTTATCGTCGCAGGTGCTATCTTTACCTTGCCTGCACTCTATATCTTGCAGGCTAAGTATCCCGAGATTACGGTCAGTTTCATGCAGGTCTTTATGTCCAGCCTGCTCGGAGGGTGTCTGGGTATCTTGTTCCTTATTCCGTTCCGTAAGTACTTTGTACAGGAGAAACACGGCGAATATCCCTTCCCCGAAGCGACTGCTACTACTCAGGTCCTCGTCTCCGGAGAACAGGGAGGCTCACAGGCTAAACCGCTGCTATGGGCTGCAGGGATAGGTGGACTGTACGACTTCGTGGTTTCCACTTTCGGACTGTGGTCAGAGAGTCTCTCTACCCGCATGACGGCGTGGGGGGAAGTACTGGCTGCGAAGTTCAAACTTGTCTTTTCCATCAATACCAGCGCGGCTGTCTTGGGCTTGGGATATATCATCGGACTCAAGTACGCGGCTATTATATGTGCCGGTTCGTTCTTCACGTGGTGGGTTATCCTCCCGCTCGTAGGTTCTGTTCCGGGGATGGAGACTACCGACCCGCAACTCATCTACGCTAACTACGGACGGAATATCGGTATTGGTGCCATCGCTATGGCGGGGCTTATCGGTATCGTCAAGTCCTGGGGAGTTATCAAGTCCGCTGTCGGACTGGCGGGCAAAGAGTTAGGCGGTAAGGGTAAGGCGGTTGCGAAAGCGTCCATCCGTACAGAACGCGACTTGAGCATGAAATTCCTTCTGCTCGCTATCGCTGTCGCATTAGTGGTAACGCTCGTCTTCTTCTGGGTGGGCGTGCTGCATAATTTCGTACAGGCGTTAGTCGCATTTATTGTCGTGGCGGTTATCTCCTTCCTCTTCACTACCGTAGCTGCCAACGCGATTGCTATCGTGGGCAGCAACCCCGTCAGCGGTATGACGCTTATGACGCTTATCATCGCCTCTGTCGTCTTTGTTGCTATCGGTATGAAAGGCGCAAGCGGAATGGTCGGATCGATGGTCATCGGCGGTGTCGTTTGTACCGCTTTGGCTATGGCCGGTGGGTTCATTACGGACCTCAAAATAGGATATTGGATTGGTACGACACCGGCAAAGCAGGAGACGTGGAAATTCCTCGGAACGCTCGTCTCCGCGGCTACAGTAGGCGGAGTCATGATTATCCTCAATAAGACCTACGGCTTTGTGGGAGATAATGCACTCGTGGCACCGCAAGCCAATGCTATGGCGGCGGTTATCGAACCGCTCATGTCTGGACAGGGAGCTCCGTGGATGCTCTATTTGGCTGGTGCTATCTTGGCGCTCATCCTTAATTTCATGAGCGTACCCGTACTGCCTTTCGCTTTAGGTATGTTCATCCCGCTCTCACTCAACACACCGCTACTCGTGGGTGGAGCCGTGTCATGGCTCGTTAACAAGAGAGGGGAAGAGGCTAATCGGAAAGGTACGCTTATCGCCAGCGGATTTATCGCCGGTGGTGCATTGATGGGAGTCGTCTCTGCACTCGTTAAGTTCTGCGGAGTAGAGTGTTACCTGACTGACTGGGCAGCATCTGCAGGCGCGGAGATAATGGCTATCTGCGCATATTGCGCACTTATTGCATACTTCCTGCTTGCTACTAAGAAAAACAAATAAACTACATAAATTGTATAAACAACATAAATTTTTCAACTATGGTAAACTACAAAGATCTCGGCCTTGTAAACACTCGTGAGATGTTTGCTAAGGCTATCAAGGGTGGCTATGCTATCCCGGCTTTCAATTTCAACAACATGGAGCAACTCCAAGCTATCGTTAAGGCTGCTGCCGAAACCAAGTCGCCGGTTATCCTCCAAGTATCCAAAGGTGCGCGTAACTACGCTAACGGTACACTCCTCCGCTACTTAGCTGAAGGTGCGGTAGCATACGCCAAAGAGTTAGGGTGGGAGAAACCCCAAATCGTGCTGCACCTTGATCACGGTGACAGCTTTGAAACCTGCAAATCATGTATTGACAGCGGATTCTCTTCCGTTATGATTGACGGTTCGGCTCTTCCTTATGAGGAGAATATCGCACTCACCAAGAAAGTTGTTGACTATGCGCATCAGTTCGACGTAACCGTTGAGGCTGAACTCGGCGTCTTAGCAGGTGTGGAAGATGAAGTGGCAGCTGAAGAGAGCCATTACACCAAACCCGAAGAAGTTATTGACTTCTCAACTCGCACCGGTTGCGATTCTCTTGCTATCTCTATCGGTACCAGCCACGGTGCTTATAAGTTCAAACCGGAACAATGCACACGTGACCCGAAAACAGGACGCCTCGTGCCTCCTCCATTGGCTTTCGACGTACTCGACGCTGTTATGGAGAAATTACCGGGCTTCCCAATCGTGCTGCACGGCTCTTCTTCTGTTCCACAAGAGTATGTGGATATGATTAACAAATATGGTGGCAAACTGCCTGATGCAGTCGGCATTCCTGAGGAGCAACTCCGTAAGGCTGCCAAGAGCGCTGTTTGCAAAATCAACATCGACTCCGACTCACGTCTCGCGTTCACTGCCGCTGTTCGTAAAGTATTAGCGGAGAAACCCGCTGAGTTCGACCCGCGTAAATACTGCGGTCCCGCACGTGACCTCATGGAGGAACTCTACAAACACAAAATCATCAACGTTCTCGGTTCTGACGGAAAGGCACAATAATCATGGCACTACCGTTTATGACTGCCGAACAGGCAGCTCAATTAGTCAATAATGGCGACATCTGCGGAATGGGTGGATTCACCCCCGCAGGTGCACCTAAAGACGTGCCTACTGCTATCGCACATAAGGCGGAAGCACTTCATGCCGAAGGCAAACCCTTCAAGATTGGTGTGTACACCGGTGCTTCTACCGGTGACAGTTGCGATGGTGCGCTTGCGCGTGCTCATGCCATCCTCTTCCGTACACCCTATCAGGGCAATAAGGACCTGAGGGCTGAACTCAACGCACAAGGAGCTCACTACTTCGATATGCACTTGTCCGAACTGGCGCAGGACCTGCGCTACGGATTCCTGCCGAAGCCTAACTTCGCTATTATCGAAGCATGCGATATCATTGAAAAAGGAGACACCCTCGAAATCATTCCTACCGCAGGTGTAGGAAACATGCCTACTTTCTGCAGACTCGCCGACAAGGTTATTGTCGAGCTTAACGAGGCGATGCCGGCTACTATGCGTGGCATGCATGATATATACGAACCCGCTGACCCGCCGCAACGACGCGAGATACCTGTCTATCATGTCTCAGACCGTATCGGTACTGACTGCATTACTATTCCCGCTTCTAAACTCGTTGCGGTCGTTAAAACAAACCGCCCTAACGAAGTCGGTAAGTTCACACCGCTCGACGAGACTACGGAGAAAATCGGTGCTAATGTGGCTGCCTTCTTGGAGGCGGAGATGAAAGCCGGACGTATCCCGTCCACTTTCCTGCCTATACAATCGGGAGTAGGTAATGTCGCGAATGCGGTGCTCGGTGCACTCGGCGAGAATAAACACATTCCGCCGTTTGAAATGTACACAGAAGTGATCCAAGATAGTGTTGTCGGACTGATGGACGAAGGACGTATTAAGTTCGCTTCCGGCTGTTCGCTCACTATAGGAGCCGATAAACTCCAACACATCATGGACCATATCGACTTCTTCCGTGACAAGATTGTTCTTCGCCCGCAGGAAATCTCCAATAACCCTGAGGTCGCTCGTCGTCTCGGACTCATCACTATCAACACCGCACTTGAGGCGGATATATTCGGTAATATCAACTCGACACATGTCTGTGGTACGAAGATGATGAACGGTATCGGCGGTTCCGGTGACTTCACACGCAACGCCTATATCTCCATCTACACTACACCTTCAACGGCGAAGGGTGGAGCTATCTCTGCCTTCGTGCCAATGGTCAGCCACCTCGACCACTCCGAGCACTCCGTGAAGATTATCATCACCGAGCATGGTATTGCTGACTTACGCGGTAAGAGTCCTATCCAGCGTGCGCATGAGATTATTGATAACTGTGTGGACCCGCAATATCGCCCATTGCTTAACGAGTACCTCGCAATGGCAAAGGTTGCTCACACGCCGCACGTGCTTAGTTGCGCACTCGCTATGCATGAGGAGTTCCTCAAATCAGGAGACATGCGTAACACCAATTGGCAGAACTACTTACGCTAATCCGACTTGTTCAAACAATTCGAAAAGTGCCACGCCTCCCGCGCGGCACTTTTTATATATGTGCTCTCCGAGCACAATACACGGCAGCCAGCAGGAGTAAGAAAATCATAGGAAGCGTACCGATTGGCGTGTCATGTAACGGGTCAGCCGGTGCCGGTGGATCAGGATCGTCTATAAGTCCGTCATCTATATCCAACGGGTCTGCCGGTGCAATAGGATCCGGGTCGTCAATCAGTCCGCTGCTTCGCCGTTGCGGCATCGCGTGTCGATGTGTTGTATAGTCGGTCCGCTGATTACTACCGGTAGCAGCCGCCTTATAGGAATAACGCGTAGTGGTGTTGACTGTTAGTAATGGCAGATAGGTACGCCATTCATACGACGGTTGATGCTCCTCGGTCCGGTTATCGGTTACTGCAGCTGTCCGGTAGGAAATAACTGTTGTACCTACTTGGTGGACTTGGTGCTTTGAGGTATGATAGAGCAACACCGGTTGGATGCTCAATGCCGGCTGTGATTTGACGCTTGCGTGCCACACAGGCTGTTGCGGTCGGGTCTTAGTGCTTGGTGCCGGCGGAACAACAGAACTGCCGCTCCGATGTTGCACGACATAATCAGGCACCACGTACCGGTCAACGGGTTCTTTACCGGCACGAATAATAAACTGTACCCCTAACACCGCGTATCCGCATACGAGGAGAAACAATAGTATTTTCGTTCGCTTATTCACGGCGTATCGTTTTGCCTAAGACGTCGTATTGTTGTCCGTTTCGCTCTATGATAACCTGTTGGTCGCGTATATACTTGCGCGTGGAATCGGCGTGTGGCGAGTCAACCGTGGTCTGTGAATAGTCCGTTGTAATTGGTTCACGTTGGATGATACGGATGCTGAATCGGTTTGTTATGATTCCTGCGGTAAGAGGTGTCGTATAATTGCCCGTCATCAAGTCAGCCACACTTTCGGAACCGTCCAACAGTTCGATATGTGCTACATCTTGTACGTGGCTATAATCGGTGAGGCTGAAGGTGTAGTTGCCATCCGTATCGATATAGATATGTATTGGTACCGTGATGCTTTGTTGTGTCGGTAGGGCAAGGGAAGCCAACGAATCGCCGCCATAGACAGAATATATCTTCGGAGCGCGGCCCATGAGTTTGGGCAGGTCGGCATTGAAATCAGGTTCTGCCGTGTATTCATCTCCGATGAGGATAAAGGTCTGGTCTGAACGCTTATTGCCGCTCAGTTGTATGTGCGCATCGGTGTGGTTCATGGTGGCGGGAGCATGGTGTGCCGGAGCAGCTAACACTTGGTTTGTCGGATTAAAGACTACGGTACCGGTCGTTTGCGCTTGGATAAAGAAGCTGCTCATAGGTTGCAGATTTGCCTCAGCTACAGGCAATTGGGTGTAGTCTTGGAAATCCTGCGTAGGAATGGTGGCATAGCGTACCGCGGAGCCGTTTTGCATCTGCATCATACCGCTGAAGGCGGGTTCGTCAGACACACTGTTGAACGGTACCGTATAGGGGTTCGCTACGAAGTTCCAGCCCAGGTTATTCCATACTCCGCTACCTCCTACGCCCCATGCCGTGACGTTCACCGTGTTAGAGGTGGCGACGGACAGCGGCATTCGTACTACGCTGAACATCACATAACTTGGACGTTTAGTGGTGACTGCATATCCCTGAGCCGGCTGCAGCGTTGTGGGAGTAATCTGTACCCAGTTTACTCCGGTAGCTCCGGTAGCGCGCTTCTCTCCGTCATATTGGTAGAACTTAACGCCTGCTGCCGCATTGGCACCGGGGTAATCGCGGTAAGTGATTTCGCTCACCGTCACGGTGTATGGTACAGCAATAGGGTAATACTGAGACGGATCAAGTACCCAGTCAAGATACGCGTTGGTCCTGACTACAGATGCCGACGAAGCGATACTGAGGTGGGGTACAGCGAATGTAGTGCGTGCTGTCGTCCAACCGCCACGCAGTATCAGATTTGTCGTCGTTAATGTTCCGTCAGTTACAGTCGCCTTGGCACCGGGGTATATCTCTAACTGACTGACGGTCAGGGCACCGCTGAAGTTTGCAAGGTCAAAATGCGCAACGCCGCCGGGCAGCACGACAATCTCTTTGTCCGACCAATAGGACGCATTATTATTGAGCGCTGATAAGTCCGACGCAGCACTTATGAGGGTAGGGATGGTGACTGTCGTTTGACCGGCTACAATGCCGCCCGATTGCCATTGGAGCGTCAGTTTTTGGTTGGCATAGGCGGTAAAGTCAATGGACGACAGGTTTATCTGCTTGTAGTTGGGCGCATCGGCTGTGCCGGTAGCGAGTGTTACATCAAGGGCTTGAAGTGGTACGGTTTCGGAATGACCGGCTACGGAAACAATAACATCCGTTACGGCAGGTGTCTGTTTGAAATCCACAGTCAGTCCGCTTGCCTGCCACTCGGCTATCACCACATCCATACTGGACGGTATAGGTATCGTCAGTGACGAGCGGGCAGGAGTCGTAAAAGTGTTATCCGCTTTCGGAAGGCCTATTACTACTAGCCGTTCGGACGTGTTGCTCACGTAGTAGATGTTTCCCGCCGGGTCAAAGGCAACATCATTCGAGAACTGCCCTAATCCGGATATCTCTTTCGTAGTAATCTCATAGACCTGCGTGATGGACTCGTACGAGCCGTCTGAGTTATACGTCACGTCCCATATATTAATCTGGCTCTGACTGGTAGTGGCGATACGGGAACCGTCGTAGTTTACGGCGAGTCCCCCACGGCAGCTGTTCTCAAGCAGTTGTTCGCCACCCGTGTTATAGTCGATAACTCCATTCCGCACGTGAATCATGGATGGCTCTAAGGATGTCTCTGCATAACGGTATTGTATAATCCACCACCCGCCTAACAGGTCCGGCACCATCTTCAATGTCAGGTTCACCATAGGATTGCCGTTCGCGGCGTTATTAAAGACGACGGCGGAAGGTGCTGCGTTCCACGTGGTCGATTCGCCGATGTCGTACCGCAGCATATTGCCTGCTTTTCCGCTCACGAGGTAGTCCTCATCCATCGTGTATAGTTTGGTGTCGGCACCGCTTCCTTCTACCCAGCAGCCGGATATCGAACCGTGTACCGGTACAGTGCCGTTTGATGCCAAACCGCTGCTCGCACGGGTCAGACCGGCAAATAACTCGGTATAGGTTCCCGATATGCCGCCTGGGGGTGCTATCCATACGCCCGAATGGGAATCAGCCCAGTCGCATAGGAACACACGCCCGTCTGAGGCAACGGACATGCGGAACGGGCTATTACCGTTGGTCGTGGAGTTATTCCAACTCACACCACCCGTGTAGGCTGTGCTGTTGAGTGCCGTCAGCGTCGGATCAAAGGCATATAAGCCATTCGCTGTCGTACGGGAACTGCCGCTACATGTTCCGCTCTTACCGTTTGTCACATAGATGCGCCCGAAATATGCGCTCTCAGGATGGTTATCTACCGCTACGCCGTAGGGGCTGTAGAAATGGAACGGGGACGAGTCGTCCGATAGTTTGGTGAGTGTATTGGTAGCCGGAGCCGTCGCTTTGATGGACCAAGTCAGGTGGTCATCCGTATGCATCGTCGGCCATGCTATCTCACTTAATAGCAACTTGCCGGATTGTAGCCCTTTACTCTGAGCACCGAATGACTTCGTCTGTATTACCGAGCCCTCGTATAGCAGTTGAAGCGTCACGTCGGTCGCATCGGTATTGAGTAGATAAGTGAAAGTATATTCATCGCCGCTCAGACTCATATCCAAGTTGCTGGCGAAGATAGCAGCACCCTGTACCGGAGTCGTCGGCACTACAGGCACTGTCTTCTCCAACTCATCCTCAGACAGCCGCCATCGGTCTATACCGCGATGCTGCGTATATAGCGTCACTACCAGCTCTTCACCGGACACCATGCCGGAGGAGGTCATATAGCCGGCGGAGGAAAGAGACAGACTCGTCTCCGGATATAAGGTCTTAATCAGTGTGGCGGTACCCAATCCGTTGGTTGCGTCATATATTCCTACACCTATATTCTCGTTCCCGTACGGCGTGATATACAGGATATGACTATGATACGTGACGAATGTGCCACCCGATAGCGCTACATCCGGCAGCGTCAAACTGCTTACGCTGTTCAGCGCGTTACCTGTCGTCCCGCTCTCAACCCATGTGCCGGAGTAGAGCGTGGGATGCATCGTGCTGCTCTCTAACACGAACTGACCGCTACCGTAAGGCGAAGCTACCATACGCGTGTCCTCCGAGATAGTGGAAGTTGTCATGATCGCGTCGTTTTTGCTGTATCTCGTATG
>CAMOJP010000045.1 GCA_946617165.1 uncultured Bacteroidales bacterium | reverse complement strand
CTTATCTCCGACTTGCTTATAATCGCGCCAAATAGCTCGCATATTACTCAGTTTATCTCCGAGCGCAACAATCTTCGCCTCGTACGGTGCGGCTGCAAGCCGTTCTATAGCCGCCTGTTTGCGGTCATGCCAGCTGTCTGCTTCACTCACGCCTTCTGCAAACCGGTCAGTCTCAGCATAGACAAGATTAGCGATACGTTCACCAAAGAGTGCCAGTAACTGCTCGTAAGTGACATCGGTATCCTCAATAGTATCGTGCAAGACAGCAGCAGCCAGCAACTCTTGGTCGGACGTGATAGTTGCCACAATCTCAACGGCCTCCATCGGATGAACGATATACGGGAAGCCCTTTCCCCGCCGCTCGGTGTTGTGGTGAGCCTCGACCGCAAAAACAATCGCGCGGTCCAACAAATCGGTATCAAGATACTTGTTAGCCATTTGTCAAAATCAATAGCCGTTAATATACAGTCCCCTCAAGCATTGCGCGGAACTCAGGCATAGGTCTGCCTGTATCACGCTCTACGATAAGTGTCTTTAATCCTGCATAAATCTTCACCTCTTTCATAACCGCCTCCATATCCGCCTCGGGTCCGAAATACTCCTTGGCAAAAGCGTCCCAGAAACGGGCTGCTGTAGCATTAGACATATGATATTGCTCCATGGTCCACGCCTCGTCATTAAGACAGCAGCAGAGATAGACCATACCGATATCGAACATCGGGTAACCGTAGCAGAAATCTCCTAAATCAATGAAATAAGGAGTGCGTACGCCGTCCTTCTCTGTGAAGATACCATTACTGAACTGTAAATCCCCGTGTATAGCGGTATCAGCATCAGGAGCAGAGGCTATAAAGTCATGAATTTTCCGTTTCTGCTCATCGGTGAAGAATCGATTTGCCTCTAACATATCGTAGAGACGGTCCTTGACATTCTCGAACTGTGTGGTATCTACATGTACATCATGCAGTTTCTTACAGAGCTGCGCGAACTCACGTGCATACTCTTCCGTGCGCTCCGGCTCATCTCCGCACGCCCTCGAATATGAGCGTTTGCCCTCCATGCGTCTGAAACGAATACCAATCTGCTTGCCGTCTGTTACGAGGTCTCCGGGTTCGGGCGTTGGTATGCCCATACGATATACTTTCTGCGCCAACTCCAACTCTTTTTCAGCCGCCTCGAAATTGCGGAAGTAGAGCTTGAGCATAATGTTAGAGTCACGCTTGTGATTATAACTGGCGCCATTGGCGCCTTCTCCTGTACGGATATAATCATTCAGATCAATTAACGTTGGAACCATAGTGATTATAATTAGGGGATTTACTGTTTATTCATAAAAGGCAGGTTTAAAGCCTGTTTGTATGTCAGTTCAGCGAGCTCCTCATTGTGTGTATTATGCCCGTTGAGCGCATCAAAGAGTCTCTCCAGTCCTATCTTGCCGCCACCGGAAGACAAGATACATACGATACAGATATTCTGCAATCCGATAGCGGACGAGATTATATCCAAATCCGTATTACCCAACTGGTGCCGTGCTAAGAGATAAGCATCATCTTCGTATCGTTTTATAAGCCTGTTCACATCACCTAAAGTGTTACACATCAGTGCTTTGAGGACAGCTAAGTAGTTAGAGAAAGGCGAGTCTTGAATCTCTGCCTGATTGATAGCAGCGATACGCTTGTTAAGCGCATCAAGCGGTTTGGCTTGCAGGTAGCTGGCAAACGTATCACCATCAAGCAGCACGTCATCCAACTGTCCTTTTTGGACCAGGTTCTGTACACGGCGACGATAGTCCGTTATTTCAGTACGGATACGGCTGAACTCATCGTCCGCCAACTCTAACAAGCCGGCAAGGCGATTGATGCGGCGCAAGTACTCACGAGGGATTTCTATTCCCGACTTATAACCCGTGTCATGATTAATGGCAGCCCAAGCGTGCTGCAACGTGGTACGCAACTGTAACTCAAACCGGAAGTCATATCCGGGCATCTTACATATATAATGCAGCGAGTTATAGCCGAAACTATCCAACTCATGTAGTTTGCGTTTGTCCACCGAGTTCTGCCAATCGATTTCAAAGAGTTGCTCAGCCATAGAGGCAATACGGTCCACATCAGCGGTATAGAAAGTGATGACTCGAGCACCGACGAGGTCGGTTATATCAGAGAGTGTAGTATATTTAACTCCCTTACGCGACAATTTGCCTGCCAATGACTCTTCAGTCTTCACTCGCGCTTCGATAGCAGTCACGATAAGCCCGCTCTGCTCCAACGTAGCATGCAGTTTGGCAAGCACATCCTCCTTCAACTGCTCAAGACGGGGTAACGCCTCACGATACTCCTCAAGAATCATTTGACAATGTAAGTCAAGCGCTTCCATCACTCTATATCAAAAAGACTAATAAATCCCGTCATAACGAAAACCTGACGGATATCAGCACTGATAGAACGCACTATCACCTTAGAGGAATGGGCAGCCGCTTCCTTTCGAATGGAAAGGAAAATACGTAAGCCCGAAGATGAGATGTACTCCAACTGAGAGCAATCAAGTATAATCTCCTTGTTCGAAGCCCCTAAGAGCGGTTTGACAGCCTCCGTTGTAGCAACAGCGGCCGCCGTGTCCAAACGCCCGTTGAAAAAAGCAATTACTTGATTGCCATTCTCTTGAATAGTAGTAGTCATATATTAATTAATTATTTAATTTAGCAGTTTTAACTAATGTCAATATATTATTCTTGTCATCCACACGTTCGTAACGTATCTCGTCCATCAGTTGACGCACGAGATGGATACCTAATCCCCCTATCGGTCGCTCTTCAGCAGAAAGTGTGATATCAGCCTCATCTTTCTTGGTAGGATCAAAGGCAATACCGGAATCCGAAATGGTAAATATCATACGCTTTTCTTGCTCTGAAAGGACCTCTTGGTACTCGACAAACACTTTGCCGTCGTCACGCCCCGGATAGGCATATAGCATGATGTTACTTACCGTCTCCTCAAGGGCCAGATTGATAGGCATATTCAAATCATCGGGAACATGTAACTCCTCCACCCACTCCGCAAGCGTAGGAATCTGCTGGATATCGTTGCGCATGACTAAAGCCGGTACTTGGTAGCGGATAGCCAAAAGCGTGATATCATCACTCTGCTCGGCATCTCCGACAAAGTCACTAATACTCTGTTTGACAGCCTCAACAACCTCACGCGGACGTTGACCTATCGTGGAAGTGAGTATATCAAACATACGCTGTTCACCATACTGTGCATGATCACTATTCTCCGCCTCCGTCAATCCGTCGGTATAGAGGAAAAGCGTCTGACCATATTGCAGCTGTGTTTCTTGCGCGGTATAATCGAAACCGCTTAACACGCCAATTGGTAAATTTGGTAGGACATGTAAAGAGCAAACACGTTGTTCCGCGGGGCCCTCCGATTGGATAAGCACAGGAGCATTATGCCCCGCGTTACAGTAGTGCAGTAAGCCCGTTTGCAAATCCAACACGCCAATAAAGAGCGTGACAAACATATTCTGGTCATTCTGCTCTGCAATTGTTTTATTGATTTCCTGCGCAATCACTTTGGGGTTTTCTGCATGAGCGGTAGTGCTTCTGAATAGCGAACGGATAGTAGCCATAACCAGCGAAGCCGGCACACCTTTTCCACTCACGTCACCTACACAGAAGAAGAGTTTTTCATGACGAACATAAAAGTCGTACAAGTCGCCGCCAATCTCTTTAGCAGGATCAACCAAACCATAGATATTCAAATCTGCACGGTCACAGAATGGAGGAAATACTTTAGGCAACATCGCTGTCTGAATCGTTTTAGCAATCTCCAACTCCCCTTCCATTTTCTCCTTTTGGCTATTTATATCAATCAGGTTAAAGATGTTAACCGCACTGCGATACATAATGAAGATAAGTAAGGCTAAACTGAGCAGCATCAAGATTGTTATCCAGAACCCCACCTTATTGAGCTCTGCAAAGAGAATATCCTCAGGGATGATGATGGACAAACGCCAACCGGTAGCGTCTATCTCCTTGTCAAAAATCATATATTTACGTCCCGGCATAGTATCCGGACGCGTAACAATATCCACTCCTTCTGAAGACTGAATGGAATAATAGCTGTCCTTATACACTTGCAGATACTCTGACACTTTATGTAACCTGCTGAGAGACATATCGATACAAGCGACTGCAACGACATGACCATCAGCATCTTTAATGGGGTACGAGCAACTGACCACCATCGTTTGTGCGCCGGCATCATCTAAATACGGCTCAGACCACCAAGCACTATCAATCGTCAAACCGTTATGGAACCACTCTGCTTCAAAATAGTCATGGTCCGGACCACCTATCTGACGCGTAAAAATAGCCGCCTCACCGGTCTCATTAGTACGACTACTGCATACTTCATACCAACGGCCACACTGCGGATAATAATCGGCTACAAAAGCTATTCCTGCACTCTCCACATTATCTAATGTAGCCAAGAGCGTACGGGTACAACCGTACATCTTTTTAGGGTCACTCAGGTCATACTCCGCCATTCGGGAAAGCATATGCGCAGCAGCTTCCATCTCAGCTGTAGCAACATTTATTTCCAGTTCTGCAGCACGCAACTCCGCTTTGGCATGATAGACGGCTTCTTTCTTAATAGCAGCACGACTATAGATGTATTGAATACACGCAATAGACTCTAACGCAACAGCAGCCACTATTAGCAGCCATAAACCAGAACGGAAACGTATTTTATATTTAGACTGCTGCATATTACTTCCGTTCTTTCGGTTTATTCATTCTTTTAGCCTGTCCGATGGCTCCTGTAGGACATACGAGGCGGCACAGATGGCATCCTACGCACTTCTGTCCGACTATCTTGGGTTTACGGTCCTCACCAAAAGTAATAGCCTGATGACCACCGTCCATACAAGATGTATAGCAACGTCCGCAACCGATACATTTAGCGCGGTCTATCAACGGGAATACCATTGTTTCTCTATCAAGGTCGGACGGCAGAACCATATTCGGCAATTCCTCCCCCACCAGTTTTTTGAGCTCCGTTATACCACGTGAGCGCATATAATGCTGTAAGCCAAGAATGAGGTCGTCTATAATACGATAGCCATATTGCATAACAGCAGTACAAACCTGTACATTGCGGCAGCCAAGCTGAATAAAATCAAGCGCGTCGCGCCATGTCTCTATACCTCCTATTCCGCTGATGTCCATATGCTTCTCTATGCCGGCCTTATGCAAAATAGGATTGCCGGTCATTTCATATATCATGCGTAGCGCAATCGGCTTGACAGCCTTTCCGGAATAACCGGAGACGGTTTTTTTATTGCTCACCTCCGCTTCCGGGCTCGTCGTAATAGACTTAATGGTATTGATAGCACTAATACCGGAAGCTCCGGCGTAGAAACAGGCCAAAGCGGGCGATGTCATTGACATGATATTAGGCGTCATTTTAGGGATAACCGGTATAGAAACTGCCTCACGGACATACGATGTGTAGAAAAGGATTAGTTCTGAATTCTGTCCTATATCACTCCCAAGTCCGGTCAGACGCATTTGCGGACATGAGAAATTCAGTTCTACTGCGTCACAACCCGCATCTTCAGCCATTTTAGCAAGTTCTATCCACTCCTCCTCCGTTTGTCCCATAATAGATGCTATAACAATTTTGGAGGGATAATTCTGCTTTAGCCGGTGGAGAATATCAAAATCTTCCTGATAGGAATTCTCGCTAAGTTGCTCCATATTACGCAAACCGATAAAAGGAGTTCCTTCCTTACCTACTGTATCGAAACGCGGTGATACCTCGCGAATATCTTGCTTACTGATAGTCTTATAGAAAACGCCAGCCCATCCGGCATCAAAAGCATGCGACACCATCTCATAATTAGTGCATACTGCAGAGGATGCAAGAAAGAAGGGGTTCTCACACACCATATCACAGAAATTAATTTCCAAACTCGGTAATGTAGCATTATTAATTGATTTGCCGTCGGCGCCGACCGGCGAATGGCTGCCGTCCACAACCGCTCGCTTTAATTCGCATATACGAATAGGTGTATCATAATGAATACAGTGCTGTTGAGCTTGGATAAGTTCCTCTTCAGACAATTGGTTAAAGAGTTCAACAGCAGTCCATATATTATCAAAACGAGTGGCTCTTATAGCACGAGCAACTTTGTCTCCGCAAGGAGGATTAGAGCATAACAGGCAGCGAGATGCTTCTTCAATAACGTGTATCATAGACAATAGATTTAAAATTTTGGGGGCAAAGGTACAACTTTTTCCTGATATATGCAAGTGTTTTGTCATTTTTCCGATTTTAATTTATTCCTTTCGCCCCTCCCATTTATTATGATACCCCTCTATACATAGTCAAAAAAGAGGCGAACACATAGTAATTGCTCCCCTTGGGGATAAGACATCTATCACCTCTTTTGCAACTTTTTTCATTTATTTGCAATTTGCATTTTGTAGCCCAATGGGCGATTAGTAAGATTTGGTAATAACAAAAGCAGACGGACTCTCGCCGCCTGCTCATTTTGTACATTGTACATCGTCCCTTTGTACTTTATTTGACTTCCTGTCCCGTGAGGGTATATACCTTCTCCCCGCGGAGGATGAAGACTTTTTGATCTATAATAACCTTCTGTACGGGTTCTGAAGTGTAGATATTCTCAAATCCTTCTGTCGATGTGAACAGTGCCGTATATTCTGCATCGCCTGTGACGGTAATTGTGCGAGGATTGTCCTTAACGCCATCGGACCATTGGTCAAATACATATCCTTCGTTCGGAATAGCAGTTAAGTCAGTTGTGGTGCCATATTGGTATTCTCCACCACCAAGTACTTGTCCATTAACTGCATTTACTGTGATCGTATATACATTGACCACACTGCTAAATGTTGCTTTATAGGTCGCATCGCCCGTAACTGCCACAACCGCTGGGGTCCATCCTGTGAATGTGTAGGTGTACTCTTCTGTCGCTTCTTTTGTCGGTTCCGCATGAGTAGGAACAACTCCATATTCTACGGTTGTCTGGTCAATCAACGAGCCATCCTCATTTTGCCATGTGATAGTATAACTATTCTTCGTGGCAGTGAAGGTCGCTTTGTAAGTTGCATCGCCAGTAACAGCTACTACAACTGGGGTCCAACCAGCGAATGTGTAGATATATTCGGCAGTTGCTTGTTTTGTCGGTTCAGCATGTGTCGGAACAACCCCATACTCAACAGTGGTCTGGTCTATCAGCGAACCATCTTCATTCTGCCAAGTGATAGTGTAACTATTTTTGGTAGCAGTATAAGTCGCTTTGTAGGTTTGCGGACCTTGAACTTGCGCAATGGCCTTATCCCAGCCGTTGAATGAATAAGTATATTCTGCGGTGTTTTGCTTAACAGGATCTGCCGGAGCAATAGGTGTCTCGCCATACTTATAGTTCTTACTGCTAATAACCGTATTATCCTCATTCAAGAATGTAACCAGATACTCTCGCAGAGCGGATGTGTAGGTTGCGGTATAATCAGCATTCTCTGTAGCTGCAACGATAGTCGGAGACCAACCATCGAACGAATAGGTATAGTTCTCATCCTCCGGGCGAATCGGCGTAATGCCGTCATAAGCAGGCATATCACCTCCCACTACTTGGCTGCTCTGTAATACTTCGCCGTTCCAGTTAATGAAACGAATGGTATAATATACAACTATGCCGCCTACAGTAATATCCCGCTCGGCATAAACTCCGGAACCGTCAATGGCTGTAGCGCGTACACGCAGAGTACCGTTCTTACCTTCGGTGTTGACCACCAATAGACCGTTGTCATCAATAGTCGCGAGATCTGCACCACTAACGATTTTCCATGACGCACGTTTGTATGTAGCCATGGCGGGCAGAATCTCCGCATAGAGGTGTAGCGATGTCTGCGACTCATTCAAGGCGATTGTTTTCTCCATTGCACATATATTGATTGTCTGAGCAAAAGTAACCTCATTGGATCGCGCTGAAGCCATGATATTGGAATGTCCGTTACGCGTGGCGGCTGTAGCCATAGCCGGCATATGCGCGGGAGCACCTGAAGAGGTAATCCATACCCATTTCTCGAAGTAGAGGTTATCATATTCAAGCGCGTAATAAACGCCCTCCGGAGCATCTGCATCTGTATATGTATATTCTGTACCCGGTACAGTAGCGATAACGCTCATATTGTCCGGAGTTGCACCGCGTAAGATACGATATTGGTCAACCGTTCCTCCTTCATATTTTGTCCACATCAAGTTGACTGCGCCATGCAAGCCGACATTCATCTGGAGATGTGTACTGCTATGAGCCGTACTCATGTTACTTTCCACGCCGAAGGTAGTGCCATACGTCATACGATAACGGTTCTTGCGTATTGCAGGGTCAGATGCCAAATCAATCCACGAACCAGCAGAAAGGGCTATCTCCGCTTGACGCACCCAGTTATTGGTAGAGCCTTCCTCCTTATAGATATAAATACGGTCAACCCAATCAGGCAGATCAGAAGGTGCATCCCAATAGATTTGGTTCTTGCCGGTTACGGCATCCACCGTAACAATTGAAATAGCAGGTGCAGGCGCATAGCCCATAACTTGCGTCTTCGCACGATAGTTGTTCTTCTCTCCGCAAATAGAGTCTTCCTGATAGAATTCAATCCATCCTTGTTCTACGGAGTTGCTCTTATTGAAACGTACGCGAGCTTTCAATGTACCTTGTAAGCGTTGGATTTTGCCTAAACAAGAGTAATGAACTCCTGTTTCGTCTTTGACCAAAGCGCAATCTGCATCTTCTATATTATCCGAAGTACGCATTTTGATTTTCGCAGCCGGATCCTTGAAGGCTTCCGGTAATGTAAACTCTACCCACGTATCGCTCAATACATATTCCGGCAGTGAGAAGGAGAGGTCCGTATCGTCATTGTCGCGCACTATGATAGTGCGGGTAGAGGTTATACCATTTATGGTCAGCGTGACCGTTTTGATGCCGCCTGTGTTCCACATGACGTTGTAACCACCCTTGCTATCTTCGGTAGCATTACCGCCATCGAAATTCCACACTTGTTCGCCGGATTCCGTACCGATATAATTCACATGAACGCTTGCGCCCTTACATGCTTCTGTCGGCATAGAGATACTGATTTGTTGCTCTACCTTGAAGGTCAGCGGAGCGGTCATAGCCGAGTGTGCTCCCCAGAGGTCAATGGATTGTACTTGCAACTCATATTCTTGTCCAACTTCAACACGAGTGATTGGCACAATAAAGTTTGTTCCGCGCCAGTATGGGTAACCCGGTACAATAGCCGCATCGTCGCTTAACCCGTTGACAGGCGAGATGATAAACGCATTATCTTCGCCCACCTGTGCATTTTTCTTCTTGATAGAGATATTGTATTTCATTTGCGCAGCCGGAGTCTCACGGTCAAACGCAGCATCCCAACTGCACAGCAATCCTTTCTCCGTTTGTGCCACACGCAGGTTAGTTGGCATTGCCGGAGCTTCGTTTGTGATGCGAGTGTTTAAAGAATAGCATGATCCATTATAACCGTGGTTGCAAATTTCCGGCTTACCATCTCCATTTATATCTACAAATGGGTAACCATCAAGAACATTTTCCCCATCGTTATCAATACCATAGGCGGCGCTTCCCTTGGCTATCATTTGGACTGTAATTGTCCAATCCGGATACATGTATATGATGCAGCCACAAGTGGCAGGGTTTCCTCCATTTTGACAATATACTAGCAAATCTAAATAGCCATCATTATTAACATCACGCACGCCTCGTATGTTTTGATAATAGTTCCATGGCATATACGCTGTATAATTTCCAGGCAGTGTTATATCAATAGTTTCGGAATAGTTTAAATCTGCATCTCCCAAATAGAATCGCAACGTTTTAAGATTTTTCCAAGTACAGATGTCTAAATAACCATCATTATTAAAATCTTCAACCACCCCCATTTTTAAAGCTGGATATCCGGGTATAATAGTGCGATATGTACTATCTCCATTATTAATGTGAATCCCATTCGTAAAAACCCTATCCAAAAGACCATCTCCATTTATATCTTTCTTAATTGAATAGTAAGTCCATCCATCATTGTGGATATAATTTTCGTTTGTAGGCTGATTGTATGTCGTTATTGAGGCATCATCACTAAACTCTATATCCAAGTCGCTTTGATTAAGCATTATATTTCCTTTGTTGGTGGGGAAGACGACATCAGGAAGACCATCCATGTTATAGTCCTGCACATTTAGGAAAGATGGTCGACTACTAGATGCCTTGTTTGTAATATCTGTATTATAGGTCTTTGCTACCTTTTTGAAATCTCCGCTCTTATAGGTAAAGAATCCGAAATTTTCAGTGCGAGTGGCTATGGCATTACAACCAAATCCATCCATAGCTCCATCACCATCCAAATCTGCATAAGATAAACTATAATAAGAATTCTTGTCTAACCTTACGGCATTAATTTGTACTTGTTTGCTTACTAATGGTGACTTTTGCCCTGTAGCATTGGTCACTTGCAGAGAAATGGTTTTAATGCCGCCTGTATTATTATATGCTATTTTATATTTCTGGTCTTCCTGCGAAAGAATAATGGCACTATCGCCAAAATTCCATGTGTAAGTGTAATTCGGATTAACCACTCCGTCATATTGTACAACTAAGGTATCTACGGTCGATAATTCCGGTACGCTTAACGTAAAGTCTGCCGACAGCAACGAATGATGATAAACCACTTCATCACTCCATGCACCGCCAAGATTATTGGGGTCAACAGCTTGCACGGCAATGTAATAGTCACCTTCTGCCCAACCGGCTACATTGACCCACTGGTTGAGCCATGTGCCTACGTTGCCGCTCCATAACGAACGCTGTTTGCCATCTGCGCCGGCGGCAGCAAACCAAATGTCACTCTTGCCGGAAGCAGAACCGATACGGATAGAATACTCCAAATCCAAAGCAGAAGACTCGGCGTCACTGCCTCTATCCCAACTGATATTCAGCATCTGGCGCTGGGCATCCAGAATTGTACGCGGTTTGGACATCTTGGCAGGAGCCGTATTGGGAGCGGGGGTAGAGAAATGAGATGAAAGATAATAACTCTTACTTGTACTACCCACCCAAGAATAGACCCAATAATCCTGCACTCCGTCATTATCATAATCGCCGGATATGAAGTAAGGCTCAGATGTTGAAGAGGTGATCGTGTTACTTATAAAAGGAGTTGTATCTACGGACACCTTCAGTTTGTTGTTATAACGAACTAAATAGTAATCTCCTTTTTTTACAATGGCAGGGTTAGACCACGTATCATATGAATATGTTCTATTATAGCCGACGGAATCTACAGCTATAATCTCGTATTGACCATCATTGTCCACATCTTTGCAACCCATAAATTTGAAATGCCAGTTGGGGTCGTCAAAAGCGTTTTCTACTTTCTTAAAGGTATTATTACCATCGTTGCGGAAGAATACCAAGTATGCGTATCCGGAAGTTTTGGTATAATCAAACGGCAGCAAAATATCTACATCTCCATCATTATCGAAGTCATAGCACCATACATTGGAGATTGCCATATTCTGCATGAGGGTCTGCGTCTTGAATAAGCCTTCTCCTTCGTATATCTGCAACGTTACGACCTTGTTCTTCGCATCATAGATGATATAATCCATGATACCATCCCCGTTAAGGTCTTTTACTGCCACTTGTCCGGGGAATTGTCCCATCAGAAAACGGTTGTTGCCAAGGTTATAGAGGACTGCCCCTGTTTTCGAGGACATCAAATCCAACAAACCGTTTCTATCCAAGTCAATGGAAGTATCAATAGAGGTGAAATCTGCATATGCCAAGTCTGTAGCAGCCGTTGCACGGCGCATCATCAAAGGTTGCAAGGATTCATTTGTACTACCACTTCGTTTAGGTGCTTTTATCATCCATCCATCACTGAGAGACGGCAGAGTGGACCAATACATAGGTGTTAAGCCGGAATTAGAGGAAGACTCCCATAATTCCAACATGGCGCTATTGATAGCGGCAGTATCGGTCAAGATAGTCAGTTGCGTTTTCAGATAACTGCCATCCGCTTGGTGGAGATGGAAGTAATGGGTTCCCATAGGATTGGTTTCTGTATCCACATCCTCTACACTATAGAAATCCATCTGTCCGTCAAGATTGGCATCAAGTTGGAAATGGCTAATTGATGGTTTGTAACCATCTGTATATATTTTATTGGGAGCGTTTGATAAATCTACGGGTAATACATTATAACTACTATTAACATTGATATAGTAGTTCCCTAAAGTAGTAGTGTATGGTGCGATATCAATATACGCATCGTTATTAAAATTAGCAAAATAATAGTAAGAATAATAACTGCTATTAGTTCCTAAAGTGGGCAAGTCACCTACTTTTTCACCATTTTTGTTGTATAAAACAGCTCCACTAATAAATTCCATCTCTCCATCACCATCTGTGTCATAAATAGATTTATTAGATGCAGGCGCATATGCCGAGGCAATGCATATTAAAGTATTCAGATTAAGATACGTAATTGTGTTTTGTATGTCATTCCATATTGTAATTTTTTCAACGTTCTCACCAATAGTTATATTTGCTGTTCCGAAAAGAGATTTATCAATAGTGATGCTCCCTGTATTAATATGCACAGAGGTCAAACCGGTGCAACCAGAGAAAGCAAAAACTCCAATACTTGTGACGCTATTGCCAATAGTTACAGAGGTCAAACCGGAGCAACCATAGAAAGCCTCATATCCGATACTCGTGACACTGTTGGGAATTTCAATAGAGGTCAAACTTGTGCAACCAGAAAAAGCCTCATCTCCAATGCTTGTGACGTTGTTGGGTATCGTCACAGAGGTCAAACCGGTGCAATTGTAGAAAGCATAATTTCCAATATTAGTTACTCCTTCTTCTATTACAACAGATGTAATCGAAGACCGATAAGAATACCATGGAGATGAAGATGAAGTATAATTTGACATCGCTCCAGTGCCACTGATGGTAAGCACGCCATCCGTCAATTCCCATGTGAGATTATCACCACAGGTGCCAGACCATGTGTAATAATTATGAACTTCATTAGCATATTTTCCTACATATCCATTACTGGTACTTCCACTTGCTATAAACAATGGAGAGTAGTTATATACCTTCTTTAAACTGGTGCAACTAACGAAAGCCCCATCTCCAATGCTTGTGACGCTATTGGGAATCGTCACAGAGGTCAAACTGCTGCAATTATAGAAAGCAGAACCTCCAATGCTTGTGACGCTATTGCCAATCGTCACAGAGGTCAAACTGCTGCAATTATAGAAAGCAGAACCTCCAATGCTTGTGACGCTATTGGGAATGGTGACGGAGGTCAAACCGCTGCAATTATAGAAAGCATAATTACCAATGTTTGTTACTCCATCTTCTAAAACTATAGATTTGATAGAAGAACGATAATCGTCCCATGGTGCAAGTGAAGACGAAGATAAAGAATAATTTGTCATCGCTCCTGTACCACTAATCGTAAGTACACCATCCGTTAGTTCCCACGTAAGATTGTCACCACATGTACCTGACCATGTGTAATAATTATGAACTTCACCTGCATAATATCCTATATATCCATTACTGGTACTTCCACTTGCTATAAACAATGGAGAGTAGTTATATACCTTCTTTAAACCGCTGCAATTACGGAAAGCAGAACCTCCAATGCTTGTGACGCTATTGCCAATCGTCACAGAGGTCAAACTGCTGCAATTATAGAAAGCAGAACCTCCAATGCTTGTGACGCTATTGGGAATCGTCACAGAGGTCAAACTGCTGCAATTATAGAAAGCAGAACCTCCAATGCTTGTGACGCTATTGGGAATCGTCACAGAGGTCAAACTGCTGCAATTATAGAAAACATAATCACCAATGCTTGTGACGCTATTGGGAATCGTCACAGAGGTCAAGCCGGTGCAACCATTGAAAGCACCCGCTCCAATGATGGTGACGCTATTGGGAATCGTCACAGAGGTCAAACCGGTGCAACCAGAGAAAGCAGATCTTCCAATGCAGGTGACGCTATTGCCAATCGTCACAGAGGTCAAACCGGTGCATTCATAGAAAGCATACTCTCCAATGCTTGTGACTCCTTCTTCTATAACTACAGATTTGATAGAAGAGCGATTAGAGTACCATGGAGCACGAGGCGAAGATGAAGTATAATTTGACATCGCTCCAGTGCCACTGATGGTAAGCACTCCATCGCCAGTTAAATTCCATGTAAGGTTATCGCCACAGGTGCCACTGACAGCGAACAATGTACTTGTACTTGCAACTATAGCAAGTAATAAAGTTAAAATTTTGTGTTTCATAAGATGTTGAATTTAATAAAATATTTATATTGTTTATTATTTATCCATATACGCACAAAAAAGCGCGGAGTCCAAATTGATCTTCACGCTAACTGAGGGCTTCGCAATCCCTGTACACAGTAGAAAAACAACCGAAATCCACGCTCGATATGTACAACCCGCCCGCCCTAAGCGAGCGTGGACTGAATATACATATCCACGAGGACATTCATTGTTGCTGTTTGGACTGTGTACGAAATGTTGCGAAGATTTCAGTTAGTCGCAAACAACGTTAATAAACGCCTTTTATGTCACCGCTTTTTTACGCTGTCGGTGCCAGCGTTGCGTTTTGCGCTGCAAAGATACTACAAAAAAACGACATATGCAAGGGAGGAGGTTATTTTTTAGCGATTTTTGTCTGAATTAAGGGAAATTTTGTGTGTCGGTCTTGTCTCGGTTGTGAGTCGGTCATCGGTCGGTGGAAATGAGTGTAGGTAGTATCGCCGCACAAACAAAGAGCCCCTCATCGTAATGATGAAGGGCT
>CAMOJP010000044.1 GCA_946617165.1 uncultured Bacteroidales bacterium | reverse complement strand
CATTGTTCGTGATCCATTTTTCCTCTATTTCTTCGTCAGCTCTTGGTACATTTTGGCTTGTTGAACTGGTGTCATGGTATTTCCTTTTATTTCTCCAATTTAGCACAGATTTTCGCCTCTGCGCGAAGCTCGCGCAAAGGTACAACTTTTTTTTGCATATAGGCAAATAAAAAGTGCAAAATCATGTTTTTTCCACAAAATTCCCCGCCTTTAGTTAAAGTAGAAAAGCCGAAGCCGAGCTGATTAGTATAATGCTATTTATACACCAGATAAAGATCACAAAAACACCGGAGGAGCAGTACAGAGATACCGGACATATAAACCGCACGAGGATATATATCCCTAAAAATAGTCATTTTTAATCGTATTACTACTTTTTTAGTAAAAACATTTGCATATATGCAAAAAAAACACTACCTTTGCAGGCTGAAATAATCGTTCGAGCTTTTTAGAGCGAGATAAGAATTGTGCAGTTAGGTGTAAGATGGCAGAAACGAACCTCATATTTCGCAGTTTTGGTAGCGGTAGCAGCGGCAACTGTTACTATTTAGGGACCAAATACTCCGGCATACTGATTGATGCGGGCGTTTCTGCACGTACTATCCACAAGTACCTGAAAGAGATGGACTTAGACCTAAGAAACATCTCCGCAGTACTTGTTACACATGACCATGCAGACCATATAAGAGCTGTCGGCACGTTAGGTGAGAAAGTGCATATTCCTATCTACGCTACAGAAGCTATTCACGGCGGCATAGAGAAGAATTACGGAGTGAAAGAAAAGCTCAAAGGCTCACGCCGCTTCTTCGAGAAAGAAACGGAATGGGACCTCAACGGCATGACTATCAACACGTTTACCGTTTCCCACGACTCGACCGATTGCGTGGGCTATGTGATAGATTACCTCGGTCAGCGCTTTATGATTGCAACCGACTGCGGCGAGCCGAATGAAAAGATGGCGGAGTACATACGTACTGCCAATCACATCGTTATTGAGGCGAACCACGACGAGCATCTGCTGCTGAACGGTCTCTACCCCACCTTCCTCAAAGAGCGTATTCTCTCGCCGCGCGGCCACCAGAGCAACGAGACCTGCGCACAACTTCTCAAGGAGAACTACCATCCTGGTCTGAAGAACGTGTTCCTATGTCACCTCAGCCAAGAGAACAACGACCCCACTTTAGCTTATGCTACGGTCTGCGATGCACTCGAGGAAGCCGGGGCAGTCATCGGAGAAGACATCTTTGTCAAAGCCCTCAGCCGAACCAGTTCATCGCCGGTATATACATTAACCGACACGCCTTGCAGCGAATAAACCACCACACGATATGGATACACGTTTAGTTATTATCCCGACCTACAACGAGAAAGAGAATATCGAGGCGATAATACGCGCCGTACAAGCTCTTCCGTTAGAGTTCCACATTCTTATTATTGACGACGGCTCGCCTGACGGCACAGCCCATATCGTCAAAGGTCTGCAGCAAGAGGAGTTCAAGGACAAGCTCTTCCTCATCGAGCGCGCAGGCAAGCAAGGACTGGGAACGGCTTACATCTGCGGTTTCAAATGGGCTATCGAGCATAAATACGACTACATCTTTGAGATGGATGCCGATTTCTCTCACAATCCGCAAGACTTGCTGAAACTCTACGAGGCTTGCGCCAACCAAGGCGCAGATGTGGCTATCGGCAGCCGTTATATAACAGGCGTTAACGTAGTTAACTGGCCTATGGGACGGGTACTGATGTCTTATTTCGCGTCCAAGTATGTGCGCTTCGTATTAGGAATGAATATCCACGACACCACAGCCGGTTTCAAGTGTTACAAACGCGAAGTGTTGGAGACGATTGAACTCGACAAGATACGGTTCAAAGGCTACGCCTTCCAGATAGAGATGAAGTTCACCGCCTACAAATGCGGATTCAAACTGGTGGAAGTTCCGATTATCTTCATTAACCGCGTACTCGGCACAAGTAAGATGTCAGGAGGCATATTCTCCGAGGCTCTATTGGGCGTAATAAGACTCAAATTATCCTCCTTTACACGTAAATATCCACAAAAAAAGTCGTAACAAACAAGCATGAAAAGAATCGTATTTCCCCTTCTCCTCATTGTCTTCACGCTGTTATTCAGTTCGTGCAACAAACAACGTTATGTAGAATCCGAAGAAGAGCCGGTTCGCTATGAGTTTGACTTACCTATAGACTCGTTCCGCATCGATACGGGCTACGTACAGACCGGCGAGACATTAGGCGGCATCATGAACCGCTTGGGCGCAGATAAGAAACAACAGACACAGATAGCTACGCTGTCGAGCGATATCTTTGACGTTCGCAGACTGCGTCCGGGCAAAGTCTATTACGGGCTGCACCAAACAGATTCTGCCGGCGTTGAACATCTGTGCTATTGGATATACGTAGCTTCCGTTCGCGAGGCTACCGTATTGGACATGCGCGATAAGATTCATGCCGAGAAGCACGAGAAACCTATCCGTTACGAGCTGCGTCAAGCCGAAGCTGTCATTGAATCCAGTCTGTGGAACGCGATGACTAAAAATGACCTGCCGGTGGAATTAGCACTGGAGTTGAGCGATATCTACGCATGGACGATTGACTTCTTCGGACTGCAGAAAGGCGACTCAATCCGTGTGCTCTTCGATGAGACATATGTTGATACGATGCGCACCGGAATAGGACAAATCTATGCTTGTAACTTCTACCACGCCAAACAGTGGCAGCAAGCCTATTACTTCGAAGCCGGCGAACTCCACACTTACTTCGACGAGAACGGCAAGAGCTTGCGCAAAGCGTTCCTCAAAGCGCCGCTTAACTACAAACGAATATCATCGCACTTCTCCTACGCCCGCAAACACCCCGTCTTCAAGATTGTTCGACCGCACACAGGTGTTGATTATGCCGCACCGACCGGCACTCCCGTCGTATCCATCGGTGATGGAGTTGTGATCGAGAAAGGTTATAAAGGACAAGCGGGCAATATGGTGAAAATTAAGCATAACTCTACCTACACAACAGCCTATCTCCACCTATCCAAATACGCCAATATCCAGAAAGGAAGCCACGTGCGCCAAGGACAAATCATCGGTTACGTGGGCGCTACGGGTGCAGCAACAGGTCCTCACCTTGACTTCCGTGTATGGAAGAACGGCACGCCGGTTGATCCATTGAAGATGGAAAGTCCTCCAGCTGACCCGGTTCCAGCCAAATATATGCCGGAGTTCAAGCACTGGGTTGACTCTATCGGACCACGTATCCGATAACACAACCCACAAGCAATACAAACGACACTACGGGCAACAACCAAATCAACAAAAAAGCAGAGCCTCAACTCTGCTTTTTCTTTAATTGCTTATAACTCTTATACACTCCCGCAAGAGCCGTCAGGAAAATCAACACTCTCCAATCTGCCTCAAGGGGACAAGGGCAATAATCATGGTAATGCCCATCCAGTGCATCTTCAAGTTGGACAGTACTTCCACACTTAGGACAATAAAAGCCACCTTCTCCTTCACCAAAAAGATTTGCATCATATATCCATACGCATTGACATACTCCCGTAGGATCAGGAGGAGGAGTCGGTGTTGTACTTCTGCGCGGTGCCCCAAAACGACCATAGGTTTGTGAGGAAGTCACTCCTCCTGTCACACCGGATGCTGAGGTTCGAAATCCTTGCACTCGCATCTCCATCGCCGGAGAATTAGTCCCTCCATAAGAAGAACATCTCATTGAACTCGTTGAAGTCATATGAGCGACGGGAGCTTGCGAATATCCACTATAGAACGGGCCTGCCCAAGCGCATAGTGCGCCTAACAAACACCATATTAACAATACAATCTTTTTCACTTATACCTTTCTTATTATGCCCTCATCACGAGGGGATTTATTAACGTACAACTGCGCCTACCGCATTGTACGATACACCATCTTTCAGGATATATAACTGATTATCCTTAACAAACTTTCTAACTGTTGCCCCTTGCTGCTCGGCAGATTCAATAGCCGTAGTCACTTCGGGAGCCTTGGCGGTTCCTATAATCTGGAAACGCTCGGTTAATACACTATTAGGTTCAGCAAAGAACGTATATTCTAAGCCTTCATAGATATCAACTATAGCATTGGTCTCGCTGTCGAACAACTGAAGCTCATTATCGCTGCTTACGTGCGAGAAGACAAACGTATAATTGGTTTCTTCGCCTGCACGAACACCTATATAGGTGCCTAACATACTATTCGTTGCATCTACTGCCAAGTGCTTATCACCCTCTACCGCAAACACATTAAATGCACCACTGTTCATCTTAGTTGCATCATATCCAAGTTCGAAGGCTTTATCGTATGAGTCGCTTTCCAACATATAGAGATTATCGCTCCAACCATTGGCAGAAAGTTCTATGCACAACGAGCCTAATGTACTCAAATTGACAGCTTTTTTCGGAGTACGTAATGGCGTATTCGGATGCTCATCGTAGTTAGCATTCCAAACCAACCGCTCATAATTAAGCGTTACGGTTCCTTCTTTTTCAGTCTTGATGCAGAAGCCTTGCATCGGTGCAATAACAGTCGGATACTTATAAGCCGTTTTCATTGCATCTACGTTATTGATCGGTACTGCAACGTATTGCCCTTTAGATACGGCTTTTTCTGCAATGTCTACTGCCTGATTGGCGTCCGTACGAGAACCTGTATTGAAAAGATAGATAGTAGGGTCAACGCCTTCGGAGAAGTCTTCCTCGCTAAATTGAGCTATATCAATCGGAGCTGTGAAACTGTTAGCCAACACATTGCACCCTTGCTCTTCTGTAGTACCATTTGCTGTTACGGATGCCTCGTACTCTTTACCATCCGTTAAGATACCTGTGAATTTGATAAGGCTACCATCTGTGTTCATAAACTGGGTAGTAGCATATCCTTCGAAAGGATTCATTACAAGAGTGGCTCTGTTATTCTGCCAATTGCCTAAAGACTCATTCCAATTATATATCCAACTCATCTTAAAGAAGGTCTTAGCCAATGCGGAAGTCTCAATAGGAATACCTACATATTGCCATGCTGCTATATTATCCTCTTCGGAGCTCATATCATAGTAGCCGATACTAAACATTTCCACAGTTGCTTCCGGCATAAGTTCGGCAGAATTAGGATGGATACGCAGGAAGCCGGTCTGACCTTTCGTCTCGCCCTCTGAACCAGCTTTGAGGAGCAGATTATCTTTCACCGCGCCATCTATACCACCTTCTCCAACTGTCAAACCGCCATCGGGTGCGACAGTAACGGCAGGTTGGCCATGTTCGCCACGAACCCAGTTGATAGTCAGGCTCTTAACCTTCATTTCTGCACCTTCAATCTTCATCGGTGCATTAATCAGCACATCATCATCGGCAGCCGGCCATTTAGTCCAGTTGCTCTCATTATGCGAGTCCTCATCAACTGTTCCTTCGAAGATACATACGACCTCGTCCATCAGCATCGGGTGAACTTTTGCTGCATCGTCCATTGTCAAGTGCGATTTACCATACCAATCGGGCAATTGCTCTTTTGCCATCGTCTGGCGGGATACCATATGACCAAATTTGTTACGCGGGCGTTTACCTACGCCTTTAACGGTATAAGCCTCAACAGTGCCATCGTTGAATGTGCCACCATCTATCATGGTATGTTTAGGCATACCTAATACCGCTTCACCTCCGATAGAACCATCATTGATTTGCACCTCACCATCATACTCTTCAACACCTGAATTCATATGCGCAATAGCCAAATTGACAGCATTATGCAACTCCAATTGCGTTCCGTTTACTATCACCTTGCCTGTTGCACTTCCTAAATCAATAGACGGTTTGCCTGTCGAGGGACGAAGTGCAAAAACAGCAGATGTCTCACCTACCCAAGAATCTTCTATCGTGACTTGTGAACAGGCAGAAGTTAATTGTACGGCTGCACCGTTAGCCGAAGTGAGAGAATTGATTCCTTCTGCTAAAATAGTCATTGTGCCGTTTAATACCATTGCAGCACCGCTCGCATGCATTTCCGTATTAACCAGATACAAATCTGACTGACCATTTATCTGTACAGCCGGAATAGTAGTTGCCAAGCTTGCAGGCTTATAGCCGACAAAGCCTAATTTCTTATCTCCCGCAGCGATATTCAAGGTTGTCGTGGCAGCGTCAAACGTACGGACATAATCATATTGTGCATCGTTCTTCTCATATACGAAACACGGTGTGTGCACGTTTCCTTCTTCTACGTTAATTGCCGGAACATTATATCCTCTATGTGCATCGTATGCCCATAAACGCTCCGCAGCACTCGATTCTGTTACACCGTATATATATAAGGTATCAAAAATCGCTTTCGCGCCATCAAAGCAAGCCGAGAAGTCATGTGTTCTCTTTGCGCGATAATTTGTTTCGGCTTGAGGAGCATGCTCTGTTCCGGTCTCAAAAATAGATGTCGCAGCAGACGAAATATATGGTTTATTAGAAGATAATGCCACCTCTTTGACCGTACCATCATTCGATTCTATACGCAAAGTGCCTTTTTGGTTCACATCGTTGCAGCGAACATAAATTGTATATTCGTCACTTTCTTCTATGTCCACATTCTCTGTAATCACAGTCTCATCCACGTAGAAAGCGGGATTCGTAGAGGTAATCGTAATTGCATCTTCATCACTTCCTCCGCACACGCCAAGGGACGAATAACTGATTCTCAGTGCCTGCGGCTCTTGTAACGGATTAGATTCCGTACCAAATACCAAAGCTGATTTGTCGGTACGAATATATTGTTTGCGCGTAATGCGAAGGTTCTTCACGAAACCGGTAAAGTTACCGTTATAGGTAATGCGCACGTAACGAATATTCTCATCCGTAAACGTATAATTGACACTACCGTTTCCATTACGATGAGCAACCTCGGTATAAGTCTCGCCATCAATACTAACATATAGATGCCAATTCATTGCTGTCGCATTCCACGTCACTTCGGGCCAACTTGTAGTAACAGCCTGAGACTCAACATCAAAACTTATTTTATCAGGAATACCTGAGAAGAAGAAGTCTACCGACTTGCTCGAATACTCAAACTCAACGGATCTTCCTGATAGCCAATCCTTTATAGCATCACCCAAACCACTCAATCCCTCTTCCCATGAGCCTAACGCGATTCCTTCACGTTGAGTATATTTAACATCATATAAAGCTATATAATCCTCCTTGTATCCATCTGCGTTTGTGTTGCACCATCCACCAGGTTTGGTTATAGCAATCCGCGCGCTATTAAACTCTTCCTGTGTCATCGGATTAAATGGCAAACAAATACCTGCTTTAGGATATACGGTCAGGTCATGTTTAATACTCCATGTCGCGTTGTAAGCCTTATAGTTCTCTGTTTCCGGTTGACTAACTTTAATCCAACCACTCTGTTTGGAGGAAATCTCACCTGTTACCAAAACACCATCTTCTATCTTCAACAATTCAGAATCAGATGTTTGGAAACTAAAGTCTGCGCCCTCCTCTTTATTGCTACTTTCAACAAAGTTGTGGTATCGCACTTGTTCATGCAATATCGTTCCCACATGCCATTTGATAACCGGAGTCGCTTTCTCAACCTTAACAGGTACTACGAAGTAAACCAAGCTATAAGCAGACTGGTTGTCAGGCGTAAAGAGAACCATTTGATTTGCAGTTCCTGCATTGGGCATAAGTGACGGATCTACCCATTCCAATGTTCCGGCAATCTCAACCTCTTGGAAATAAACCTTTCCGGATAGATTGGACGCGCTCAACAGGTCTCCATATGTGATATTAGTAGCATGTACTTCTGTGAATTGGTCTGGATGGGCGCCCAAGGTAACAAAGGTCTTCTCCTCACTCTCGGCTGCATTCCAGTCAATATCTCCTGCTTGACTTGCAGTAATTGTAATTGTCTTATTCGGTTCTACTACTACCAATCTGCCGGCTTCGTTGATATAACCCCACTCAGGATGATTGGACGTATAAGTTATAGCCAAACCGGATGTTGCTTCTGCACCCATCAACTCACCCGTAGCATATTCCACACTTGCTCCATCAGCCAAATCCCATATTATTGTCTGATTCTGTTTCCAATAAGCATATAGCGTGACATTGTTTGCACATTTCCAGTTCTTGCTGCCGTCTGTGTAACCGCTTACGCCGGCAATGATGTTTCCTGTTTTATCTATCAGTTTGCTTCCACCGCCTTTAACAGCAGTGAAATAGCCTTCAAACGTGCAATTGGTTTTGGTCGGCAACTCGATAGCACTCGTCAGATGAACATTCGAATCATATACTACGCTGATTTCTTTTGTTCCCGCTGTTGTAGCAGACTGATTGTGCAAGGTTATTGTATATTCATTTACTGTCCAATGCGCATAAAGCGTATGGTTGCCTGCAGTTTGCACATTTGTCGATGCCGTTACTTGTGTACCGCCAACAGCCTCTGTGTACCATCCGGCAAACGTATATCCCGCACGAACAGATGTAGGCAATGTCCCATACGTTGCATCGTAAGTCACTGTTTTATTCGCAGGATTGCTTCCTCCATTACCGTTGAAGGTAACTGTATAATCATTTGCCTGCCAACCGGCAAATAGGGTACCATTACCAACTGTAGTCCATTTTGTATTAGTCGGAGTCAATTTATTGTCATAGTCATAATATTTAGCATCACCTCTGAAGTATCCGGTAAAACTATAACCTGTTTTAGTCGGAGCCACAATGGCACCACCATTCTTTAGCGTGGTCGGCATCTTGGAGTTATACGTAGCGCTCACTACTTGATCCGCTCCCACGCCACCATTCGCCTTCAGCGTAACATCGTAGCTATTGGCAGCCCACTGAGCATAAAGAATTACTTCTCCATTACTTACTGTAGTGAGGTTCTGCACATAAGCCTCATCACTATAAGAAGTTCCGGATCCGTTTTGCTTCGTATTCCAGCCAATAAAAGTATATCCGCTTCTTTTAAATGTGTTCTTGTTTAAATTTTGAGCTTGATCATATGTAAATTTCTGGTCGCTCATTGAACCAGAACCACCATTATAATTAAATTTTACAATGTAGGTATTCGCTGTAAAAGAATAGGTTAGCTTCAATTTATTCAAATACTCTTTTCCACCTACAGAATTACAGCCACTTGTAAAATAAAAGATGTCGCCAAATCCAGAGTTATTAGAAATGCTTATTGTTTTGGGATTATTTGTAGATCCGTACATACCGCCAGTGTAGGTGCTATAAGAGCCTTGATAGATTCGACCTTCACCCCTATACAGCCAAGACGAAATATTAGTTTTAAAAGTAGCTTCAGCTTTTGTTATTTTTATTGTATAGCCACTTTTAAGATTTTCACATTTAACACTTCCTCTGCGCGCATCCTTCTCAGCGGTGGCTCTCAAATATTCTGTCAATTCGAATCCATTACTATTTTTACTTACGTCAGAGAATGTTAGTTTAATCTCGCCATTTTTAGTATAGGCTACAGTTTCAGTATTAGCTAAAGAGACCTCATAGGTTTGTCCCCATATAGTATTCAGTCCACCAAAGAGTATGGCGGATAATAACATTATAAATCTAAAAGAATGATTGACTTTAACTATTCGTTTCATATCTTTTGTACCTTAATTCCTTGATTTTGTTAATTTTACAGCAATTTTCCTTAATAATTCACACTATTTTGCTACTTAAACTTTGCAAAAGTGTCATTTTTTAAGATTTTATGTATCATCCTACACTTTTCACTATCAAATAACGGTGCAAAATTAATATTTCTCTGTCATTCATGCAAATTTTCTTCCCAAATATCGTTCGATTATTAACGAGCGGTAACACATTCATAAAATACGACACTTTTTATGTTATAAAACATGTTTTTCGGTTCTTTCCTACAAAACACACCCTAAAAGCATCCATTTGACGCTTTTCCTCATAATCATAAAAAAATGACATGCCCGAAAGCATGTCATTTTGTACCGTAAGAGTGCGGACGAAATGCGGATAATCTGCAACAAGAAATAGTTGGCAGAAATTCTCTAAATCGTAAAACTCATCAGTTTTTGAGTCTCAGTTTCAGTCCGGAAAGTATCGTATCCGGTTTCAAGTGATAGACTGCAGCCATTTCACCTCCCATCGAAAAGCCGCACTTGTCACATACATCGTGCGTATATCCCATACACTTTGGAGACTTGCTACCGTCCGAGAAGATAAAATTGGTTATCCAGCAATACTGACTAAAGTTCAGTTTCCGCATGTTCTTTAATCCCGAAACGGAATTCATTATAGGATAACCGGCTTTCTTATAACGGATTATTGTTTCTATCAGTGCATTTCTTGTCTCTTTGTCCAACTCCAGATATTCCGTACCTTTAAACGGCGTATGGAAATTCAAAGATATAGATGCGATATACTTACTATCGCGCACGTAATCCAGTGTAGGAATCAGCGAGTCTTTATTGAGTGTGTTAAGCACCATATTGACGCAAATATCCTTTCTACCGCTCTCGGCGATATGCTTCTCCAAGCGTGCAAACGCACCTTCGCCTCTTATCTCATCGTGCCATTTACCTATTCCGTCCATCGATACCCACACTTGGTCGGCGTGCGAGCCTGCAAACGGCAACTGGGCATTTGTCGTAATTGTAGCGGAGAAGAAGCCAATGCTGTGCGCCAAATCAATCACATCGTTAATACGATAGTCTTTACCTGTCGAGTCATCATGCCACAGATAGAGTTCGCCGCCTTCAAAATCCACAAATCGGCTGCCTAATTGGTAGCAATAACGCAATTCTTCCTCTATCTGCTTCAGCGTCTTGGAGCGGGGATTGGTCAACTCATAGACAGAACAATGCTTACAGCGCAGATTACAGCGGTCTAATATAAAAATAACAGACTGCAGGGGTAGTTTCCTGCGCAGCACCATGGCTTGGAAATACCACCATGCCATATAAAAGAATTGTTTAATCATGACTAACGACCTATTAGCGGTTAATTGAATAATAATAGCACTAATTTGACTACTATCAGGATTAAGCAGAAGCCGGTATTGACATTACGCATGGCGTACCAGCGCATCAGATAATAGCGGTTGGCAGGTTCAATCTTGTCCCAGTTATCCATCGGGCCGAGCCATTTATGCGGAGAATCGGTCGGCACTTCCACACCTTTGCTATACATCACCATCGCCCACATTACCCATATGGTCTGCGGCAGCATCAGACACACAAAGGCATATGCCCAGTGAATATATCCCAATCCAACGCACACCAGCACCAGAATAAAAGGTGTGAAGGCGAAGAAAGCATAGGCAGCCAATCCTAACCAGTCGTAATGCAGCAGCACCGCCAAGGTCTTTTTATGGGACACATCATCCACATGGCGCTCAAGGAACGAGTGCGTGTAGAGGATATTGGTGACAAACAGACCGATTGCGAGCCCCAGCGCAAAGATATACCAGCAGAAGCCGTTCACATGGGCAAAGGATTCCGTAATTGCGCTCCAACTGAACGTAGCAGCCAGTCCGTCCGTAAAGGGTGTCACAGCGTGAAATCCTTCCTCGTACGTGAACAGGGCACCTGTTGTTGATTCCCACACACCGCACATCAGACACGGACCGAAGCACAAACCGATAACCAATTCACCTAAACCGTGGAAACCCAACTTAAACGGAGGCGCGGAATAGAAGAAGCACAAGAAGGCTGCAAGTGCTGCTATCATGACTACAGACCAACCTCGGAACCAGAATATGATGCATCCGAACAGCAATGCTATTCCCAAGAACACCATTATTCCCCGTCTGAGTCCGGCTAAAGTAAGCGTGCCGTCCAAGAGATACGGATATTTATCCGTAAAAGCCTGCTCGCCTTCCTTGCGCAAATCCTTGCGGTAGTCTAAAATGTCATACTGGTAGTCGAAATAGTCGTCCAGCATGTTTCCCCCGAGGTGAACCAGACAGACTGCTATCACGGCCAAGATACCTAAAACCAAACTGATGAGACACCATTCCCATCCTGCATCAGCGCTGAAGCTTCCAACACCGATGCCAAGTATCACGGTGAGGATACTTGGCATCAAGTTTTGAGGAGCCGCAAATGATCGGCTGATGAATAACCACTTTTTGATTAGTTTCATCTATAAAGTCGTTAATTCATTATTATCAACTTACCTGAACTTACGCGTTTAGTTCCTGCCTCGAAGAATACATAGAAGTAAATCTCGTTATTGTTCAGTTCAATTACTTCGCCTGATTTCTCGGAAGCGACATCGACTAAGGTCTCTTGTCCATTAGCGTCCACAGCGATGATTGCGTCATTCGGGTCGGCAGGTTCAATTCCATCTACATAGCGTACAAGGTGACCAGCGTGGTCATAAAGTCCGAACGCCACTTTCTTACGCAACGATGCGACAAGAATCTTGTTCGTTCCGTACAGACGCTTAACGATAACATCGGTCGGCTTCGGTGAGATATTATCATCGATATCCGAGTTGGTAAAGAGAATCGTGTATGTACGTTTCTTACCGTTCTCAGCCACACAGGTGACAATCGTTACAGAGTCTATTCCGTTAGGCATGATGGATACCATAGCACGCGGGTCATTCGGCACAGCCTCCACAGTCGGAGCGGCTGTAGAACCGGTCGGTACGTAGTACGTATAATCCAAGGTCTCAGGATTAAAGTCACGGTACGACACACCGTCAATAATCATGTCAGCCAGATAGTTATCACCGGATAGCATCGTTGTCTGGTGGATAACATAGGTGCGTGTTGAGGTTGTATCTTGCGCCGTAACTACAACGTAAAGCGTATAGGACTGGTCTGTCTTAACCGATACTTTTGCCAACGGGTCGGAAGTCACGAAGGTTACATCGTCCGGAGTGTAGTATTGAGTAGAATCGGTTCCAACCTCAAACTCAACGTAGTACTCCAACGTATCGGACATAAATCCGTCTATGGAATCGCCGTCAAGCCATAAGTTCTTCAAAGTTGCATCAGGGTTTCTGCGATAACTGTAAACGAGGTTATATTGTTTCATGTCATCGTCGTTAGGCGCCGTTACGGTAATCACTACCTGGAAGCGTTCGCCGTAACGTGCACTATCAACCATAATCGTCTGACCTTCTTCTGAAGCAACCGGCTCAATAAACATATGGTGAGCAGTGTCACGATCAGCTGAATACGGAACTTCGAACTCGTAATCCACGATGTCAGGAACAAACGTAATCAGGTTCAACGAATCCTCGAATACAATATCCTTAAGCAAGGTGTTGTTCGATTTAGCCAGTACGAAGTTGATGGTATAACGTTGAGTATATTGCTTGTCTTCAGCCGTTACGTCAACATATACTTTCCAGCTGTTATCCGGGTCATAGGACTGGTCAACATTCTGAGCATCCTCTTTCTTAAGATAAGTAATCTGAGGAACGTTAGTTGTACCAATCGGCAGTTCTACCGTATAGTTATATACTGTCGAAACGAAACTCGGCAGAGCGTTGCCGCCGTAGAAGATTTGGTTGAGCGTAGCGTCTTTAGATACTTCTACCGGGAAGTGGATTGTATAAATCTTATACTCACCATTCTCTGCGGTTACTGTGATAACCATCTTCTGGTTCAGAGATTTCGTAGCAATCGAGTCCACTGCAGGCAGCATCTCTATCTTCTGCTTGTAACTCTCCTCTGTCTCAACTTCAACGCGAGGCATCGTGGTTACGTTTGCAGCAAGGATATAGCTGTAGTCATATACATCTACATCAAATCCTGCAAGAGGCACACCGTTAATCTTAATCATATCGATAGTTGTTACGTTAAGCAGTTGGCGAACAAAGTTAACCGTGTAGGTCTGCATTTGTCCATTTTGCGCTTTAACAACGATCTGATACAACTGAGCTTGCTCATCAGCAGAGAGGAGATTCAGAGTTACGTTTTGATAATCGTCTGCCTGGTCATACTCAATAACATCCGGGAAGGATTGTCCGGAAGCAATCGGTACTTCGTAGAAATATGTTCTCGGTGCAAAGTTATCAATCAGCTTGTTATCGTAACGGATAGCGAGCAGTGTATCAGCAGAGGATTTCGTCTCGTTGAACAGAATCGTATATACGAGCGAGTCGCCATTCTGAGCGTAAGAGATAATCTCTGCGCGCATCTTAACAGGATCCACATTGCTCCAATCCGGTTCTTTCTGACCTTCCAAGTTCTCTTGAGCCTCAGCGAAGATAGTCGGCAGGACGGTCTCACCGATTGGCATATTGTACAGATATACGAAGTTGGTCGGATCGAAGTCTGCAATCTTAACACCATCCAACTGGATATACTCCAGATAAGCGTTGCCGGACAACGGTTTGTCGAAGGTTACCGTATAGGTATTTTCTGCACTGCCGTCAGGAGCAACTACATCAATCTTAACCGATGAGCCTTCTTTCTTAGGAGTAATCGTCTGACCGTTAACCATCGGTACGGCTTGCACGTCCGGCATATTGTCGGATGCAGCAAGTTCAATCGTGTACTTGTTGTTCATCGGGTCAAATTCAGGTATAGACTTCCAGCTGTTAGTAGCAGCATCAAATACCTGCAAGTCGGCTAACGTAGCGTTATTGGACTTGGAAACCTCGTACATCTCGACGAAGTAGCGTTGGCTGTGGATACCGTCCTCTGCGGTGACGTTGATGATAGCGGTCTTACCGCTTCGAACAATCGTCGTATCGATGAACTTGTCGAGCGAGCTAATCTCCAAGGAGTGTTGCTCAAGCGGTTCAACTTGTACAGAGTAGTAATAACGGTTAGGAGCGAAGCCCGGAACAAGCACACCGTCTACCATGATGCCGTTCAACTCGGCGTAAGACGATTTCTGTGGAACAATAGTCAGGTCGTACATTTTATGTACATTACCGTCCGCAGAATGAACAGTAATAGCATTCGCTTCACCTACACCGGCAGGCTCTACATCAACGGTAGCCATCGGGTCGGAAGTGATATAAGTGATAGCAGGTATTTCCGGTTGATTTACCTTCGGCGAAGCTGCCGGCAGTTCGTAGGTATAAGAAGTCTTCTCGGCGTAGAACTCCTTAATGGTATCATTACCGATAACAATGCCCTTCAGCAAAGCGTCATTGCCCTTAGGAGCTTCCAGCTTATAGGTATATGTTTGCGTGTTGCCGTCTTTAGCCTTGACGGTAATCTCGAATGTCACAGCCGGAATAGAAGCTACTGCCCGGCGGCGGGCACTGTTCGACGAGCCGGTCTTCAACGACATCGTTATTTCCTGACTCTGGTTAGCGGCAATAAACTGCAGGTCCACCATCGAGTCGGTAGAAATAGTATTGTCAAATGTAGTCTGGTTGAACTCGTCATAAGGCTTACCGTCAACCAATACACCGGCTAAGAACGCATTGTGGTCGGCTTCGTTCTTGTTAGCGATAATGTATTTGTTCGTTTTGGTAGTACCGGTTACGTTCCATACGATTGAGTCGCTATAGATAGTCTCTACGACTGCATCAGATGCATCTTGACGGGCAAAGGTGACTACCTTAGGCATCAATTCAACCTCAAGTGCAGTACCGGCTGCAACAGTCTTCGCTGTACCATCCAACTCAAACTTAGTCAAGTTAGCGGATGTGTTCGGAGTTTCTTTAGCAATCGTATATACCTTCTGAGTCGTTTTGTCTGCGGCAGTTACATAGATTCGGGTCGTATCAGCATCATATTTCATAACGACGGTCTGATACA